>NZ_JBHRXY010000003.1:0-310841 GCF_042648745.1 Paracoccus angustae | reverse complement strand
GTCCTTGCCAACGCCCTGATCCGGGACGACCGAAAATGGGCACAAACCGCCCCTTGACCAAGACGGATATCTTCTGATCGCGGACGAGGTGCAGACCGGCTTCGCCCGCACCGGCAAGCTGTTCGCGATGGAGCATCACGGCGTCGCCGCCGACCTGGTGACAATGGCCAAGGGGCTGGGCGGCGGCTTGCCGATCAGCGCCGTCACGGGCCGGGCCGACGTGATGGACAGCCCCAACCCCGGCGGGTTGGGCGGTACCTACGCGGGCAACCCCCTGGGCGTCGCCGCCGCCCATGCCGTCTTGGACGTGATCGAGGAGGAAGGGTTGTGCGACCGCGCCACCGGCCTGGGCCAGCGCCTGAAGCAGCGGCTGGCCGCGGCGCGCGACCACATCCCTCAGATCGCCGACATCCGCGGCCCCGGCTTCATGAACGCGGTCGAGTTCACCCTGCCCGGGACCGACAGCCCCAACCCCGACTTCACCAACCGCGTCCGCGAGGAGGCCCTGAAACGCGGCCTGATCCTGCTGACCTGCGGCGTTTACGGCAACGTGGTCCGGTTCCTCGCGCCGCTGACCATCCCCGACACGGTGTTCGCCGAGGCGCTGGACATCCTGGACGAAAGTTTGCTGGCCGCGCGGGGGTAGGGCAGGGAACGTCGGCCTGCTGGGCCGGGCGGGATCGGCTTTCCTCAAGGACGGTGCCGCCCACGCCCCGGCGGGCGCCGGCCGGGCCTTTGCGGACCGGCGGTGTTGATGGCACCCGCAGCGCGTGGCGAAGGCGGTGGCCTGCGCCGGTCTGCGGGCCTGCAAATCCTCCACGGCGCCCTTGCTGGCCCGGCAGGGCCGATTACATGCAGGGGGCCGATGGATTTTCGCCTTGTTCTTGACCAAGGACGATTGTCATTAGGGGCGCAGCCCGATCAGGAACGCAAGGAACGACCATGGCGGAACGCAAGTGCATCGGGGTGATCCTGGGGTCGATCCGGGAAGGCCGGATCAACGACCGGGTCGCCTTCTGGGTCATCCGCCAGTTGGAAGGCCACGGCTTCGCCACGCGCACCATCGACCCGGCCGACCCCGACCTGATGCCCGTGCAGATGGGCGACGCTGCGGCCATCAAGACGCTGCGGCAGCGGATGGCGGACCTCGACGGCTTTGTCATCGTGACGCCGGAATACAACCACGCCGAACCGGGGCACCTGAAGACGCTGATCGACAACGTAACAGCCGAATGGTGGGCGCGGCCCGTGGGGCTGATCGGCTATGGCGGCATCTCGGGCGGGTTGCGCGCGCTGGAAGCCCTCCGCATCATCCTGGCCGAACTGCACACCGTCACGCTGCGCGACACCGTCAGCTTCGTCTCGCCCTGGCGCAAGTTCGACGAGGTGGGCCACCTGACCGACCCCCATGACGCGGCGGCGGCCGAGGCGGCGATGGCGGTCTTCGCGCACCGGCTGGACTGGTGGGTCGAGGCCCTGGCCCATGCCCGCCACGCCCGCCCTTATCACCCCGAGAACGAGTGAAAGGACAAGCCATGACCGCGATCATCCAGATCGAGAACCTGTCCAAGCAATACGACAGCGGCACCCGCGCGCTGAGCGAGGTGACCCTGGACATCCACGAAGGCGAGATCATCGCCCTGCTGGGTCCGAACGGGGCGGGCAAGACGACGCTCATTTCCATCATCTGCGGGCTGGTGGTGCCCACCGGCGGCACGGTCCGCGTGGGCGGCCACGACATCCGCACCGACTGGCGCGCGGCCCGCAAGCTGATCGGCCTGGTGCCGCAGGAAATCGCGCTGGAGCCTTTCGAAACGGTGATCAGCAGCGTCCGCTTCACCCGCGGCCTTTACGGCGAAGGCCCGGACGACGCCTATATAGAGCAGGTGCTGCGCAGCCTGGCCTTGTGGGACAAGCGCGACGCCATGACGCGCGAGCTCTCGGGCGGGATGAAGCGGCGCGTGCTGATCGCCAAGGCCCTGGCCCACCGCCCAAAGGTTCTGTTTCTGGACGAGCCCACGGCGGGCGTGGACGTGGCCCTGCGCCGCGAGATGTGGGAGGTCGTGGACGGGCTGCGCCGGGACGGCGTGACGATCATCCTGACCACCCATTACCTGGAGGAAGCCGAGGAAATGGCCGACCGGATCGGCGTGATCAACAAGGGCCGGCTGCTGCTGGTCCGGCCGACCGCCGAGCTGATGGGCGAATTCGGCAAGAAGACCCTGACCGTCGAACTGATCGAGCCGCTGACGGCGATCCCCGACGAGTTGGGGGGCCGGGGCCTGCGCCTGTCGCCCGACGGGCGCGCGCTGACCTATGACTACGACACCCGCGCCGACCGGACCGGCATCGCGCATCTGCTGGGCGATCTGGCGCGGCAGGGGATCATGGTGCGCGACGTGTCCACCCGGCAGTCCAGCCTTGAGGAGGTGTTCATGACGCTTGTCGCCGAACCGCGCCAGGAGGTGACGGCATGAGCGCGATCAACTGGCCCGGCGTGGGGGCGATCTTTCGCCACGAGATGATGCGGTTCTTCCGCACCGTTATGCAGTCGCTGCTGTCGCCGGTTCTGTCCACGGTGCTGTATTTCGTGGTTTTCGGCGCCGCCATCGGCGGGCGCATCCAGTCGGTCGAGGGCGTGGAATACGGCGCCTTCATCGTGCCGGGCCTGATGATGCTGACGATCCTTCAGCAATCGGTCAGCAACGCCAGCTTCGGCATCTATTTCCCTAAGTTCAGCGGCACGATCTATGAATACCTAGTCTCCCCCGTGGGCTGGATCGAGGTCACGCTGGGCTTTGTGGGCGCCGCCGCGGCCAAGGCCGTGCTGATCGCCCTGGTGATCCTGCTGACCAGCTTCTTCTTCGTGGGGGTCCATGTCCTGCACCCGTTCTGGATGCTGGCCTTTCTGGTGCTGACCGCCACGGGCTTCAGCCTGCTGGGCTTCATCATCGGCCTATGGGCGAAAAGCTTCGAGCAGTTGCAGATCGTTCCGATGATGGTCATCACGCCCTTGGTGTTTCTGGGCGGCGCGTTCTATTCGGCGGACATGCTGCCGCCATTCTGGGAAGGCGTCGCCAAGCTGAACCCGGTCCTTTACCTCGTGTCGGGCTTTCGCTGGTCGTTTTTCGGCCTTGCGGACGTGCCGGTCGGCGTGTCGCTGGTCGCGGTCGGGCTGATGATCGCGGTCTGCTGCGCGAGCATCCGCTGGATTTTCGCGACGGGCTGGCGGCTGCGCGAGTGAGGACTGCCGCGGCGGGGGGCAGATGCGGGCCTGGGGGTCCATGCGCACGTATTGCCGGGCGGTGATCACCTGCATCTCCAGCGAGCGGTTCCAGCCGCCGAACCAGCGGTCCCGGATGCCGCCGCGGTAATAGTTGCCCATGATCTGATCGACAAGGGGCGGGATGATCCGCGTGTTGGGAATCCGGGGGGCATGAAAGCCGATCCGCGCCTTGCCGCCGATGCAGGCATTGGGCAGCGTCGTCAGGATCGTGCAGGCCGACCGGCAATAGCCGCGGATCCGCACCGTCTTGCCCGACCGGGCCAGCCGTTCGCGCAACTGCACCATTTGCAGCACATTGCCGCCGCGATGGTTTTGCACGTCGATGAAGCGCCCACGTTCCACGATGTCGGCGTGGCCTGCGGCGGGAACCGCGGCCGTCAGAACGGCGGCAAGGGTCAGGATCAGGCGAAACCGGGTCATGCCGCCATCTTGCCGATCGGAACGGGCGAAGGAAATCACGTTCCAGAGAAGCCGCATCCCCCTTTTCCGGCGCGCCCGAATCACCTATTTGCGGCGGATGCACACAAACCCGCCCGATCTGCGCCCCGATCTCGCGCGCGCCCAAATCCCGGATGTCCGCCGCGACGGCCAGCCGACCATCGGCATGGTCAGCCTCGGCTGCCCCAAGGCGCTTGTGGACAGCGAACGCATCCTGACCCGCCTGCGGGCCGAGGGTTACGCGATCAGCCCCGACTACAAGGGCGCGGACGCGGTGATCGTGAACACCTGCGGCTTTTTGGATTCGGCCAAGGCCGAATCGCTGGACGCGATCGGCGAGGCGCTGCGCGAGAACGGCAAGGTTCTGGTCACGGGCTGCCTTGGGGCGGAGCCCGAATACATCACCGGTGCCCACCCGAAGGTGCTGGCCGTCACCGGGCCGCATCAGTACGAGGCGGTGCTGGACGCCGTTCACGCCGCCGTGCCGCCGCAGCCCGACCCCTTCATCGACCTGCTGCCCGCCTCCGGCGTCAGCCTGACGCCGCGCCATTACAGCTATTTGAAGATTTCCGAGGGCTGCAACCACAAGTGCAGGTTCTGCATCATCCCCGACATGCGCGGGAAGCTGGTCAGCCGTCCCGCCCATGCCGTGGTCCGCGAGGCCGAGAAGCTGGTGCAGGCAGGGGTCAGGGAACTGCTGGTGATCAGCCAGGACACCTCGGCCTATGGCCTCGACCGCAGGTTCGAAACCGAACGGGGCCACCGCGCCCATATCACCGACCTGGCCCGCGACCTGGGATCCTTGGGGGCCTGGGTGCGGCTGCACTACGTTTATCCCTATCCGCATGTGCGCGACCTGATCCCGCTGATGGCCGAGGGGCTGGTGCTGCCCTATCTGGACATCCCCTTCCAGCACGCCCACCCGGACGTTTTGCGCCGCATGGCCCGGCCCGCCGCCGCCGCCCGCACCCTGGACGAGATCGCCGCCTGGCGCGCGATCTGCCCCGAGATCACGCTGCGCTCGACCTTCATCGTGGGCTACCCCGGCGAGACCGAGGCCGAGTTCCAGACCCTTCTGGACTGGCTGGACGAGGCGCGGCTGGACCGCGTGGGGGCGTTCCAATACGAGAACGTCAAGGGTGCGCGAGCCAATGATCTGCCCGACCATGTGCCCCCCGAGGTGAAGCAGGACCGCTTCGACCGCTTCATGGAAAAGGCCCAGGCCATTTCCGAAGCCAAGCTGGCCGCCAAGGTCGGCCAGCTGATCGAGGTGATCGTGGACAGCGTGGACGAAGACGGCGCCACCTGCCGCACCAAGGCCGACGCTCCCGAAATCGACGGCAACCTGTTCCTCGACAAGGGCTTCGAGACCCTGACCCCCGGCGACATCGTGACGGTGACGGTGGACGAGGCGGGCGAATACGACCTTTGGGGCCGCATGTGAGCCACGGCAACCGGCTGCGCGCCGTCACTGCCGACCGCCACGAAGTCCATGAAGCGCCATCCTGGCCCACGACTTTCCCGTCCGGTGCGCGACATCATCGACGTGCTGACCTCGTTCCGGCTCAAGCGCGAGCGGATAGAGGTCGCGGGCGGCAACAAGTCGCGCGGCTCGGCCTTCATTGGCGGGTTCCTTGCCACACGCGGCTGGCGCGCGCGGCGGTTCCGCACCGCCATCGCGGTCGATGACCTGAGAAAGGAAAGCCCCACCCGCAAGGCCGATTGCTTCAAGCACGGCATCGGGCCGGAGATCGAGTGGAGCAACAAGGGCCCGTTCTATGACCGCGATCTCGAGAACTTCCGGCTGCTGATCGACCTGGGCGCGCTGTCCGCGGGCGTGATCGCGATCCGCGCGGACGAACTCGGGCAGAGCTTCCGCCTGCTGTGGCGCGGCTGGTCCCATGACGAACCCGCAACATCCATGCCGAAGCTTCTGCCGCGAATTGCAGGTGGCGGCGGGGCGGGGTGTCCGCTATCGGTGTTCGGGATCACCAAGGCCCTTTGCCTGGATACCGGAGGCCCCGTTGAGCAGCGCGTCTGACGATCTTCTGGCCACCGCGTACGGCGTCAGGTTCGGCACCATCCTGGCCGACCCGCCCTGGCAGTTCCAGAACCGCACCGGCAAGATGGCCCCCGAACACAAGCGCCTGTCGCGATACCCGACGATGGGCCTGGACGAGATCTGCGACCTGCCGGTCGAGGCCGTCGCCGACGCCCGGTCGCACCTGTATCTTTGGGTGCCGAACGCCCTTCTGCCCGAAGGGCTGAAGGTCATGGAGCATTGGGGCTTCAAGTACAAGTCGAACCTGATCTGGTACAAGGTCCGCAAGGACGGCGGTCCCGACCGGCGCGGCGTGGGCTTCTACTTCCGCAACGTGACCGAGATCCTGCTGTTCGGCGTGCGCGGCCGCGACGTGCGCACCCTGGACCCGGGACGGTCCCAGGAAAACGTCATCGCCACGCAGAAACGCGAACACTCGCGCAAGCCCGATGAACAGTATGACCTGATCGAGGCGTGCAGCTGGGGACCGCGGCTGGAAATGTTCGCGCGCGGCCCGCGCAAGGGCTGGACCGTCTGGGGCAACCAGGCCGACGATTACCGGCCCGACTGGCCCACCTATTCCAACCACTCGCAAAGCAATGTGGTGAAGCTGCGTTGAGCAGCCTGGACCCGGCGGGCCAGCCGCGAAAGCCCGCGGCCTTGTGCATCGGCGCGCAGAAGGCGGGCACAAGCTGGCTGGCGCAGATGCTGGGCCAGCACCCGCAGGTCTGGATCCCTCCGTTCAAGGAGGTGCAGTATTTCAACCACCTGTTCATTCCCGGACACCGGAAATGGATCGGCTGGCATTACCGCCAGAAACCCCAGGAAATCCGCGACCGCCACGCCCGGCGCGGCCTGCCCATGCCGCCCGACCTGGACGCCTATCTGGACGGCATCACGCGCGGCAAGATGTTCCACAACCAGTGGTACAAGCGCGTCTTCGCCCCTGCGCCCGCCGGGGCGATGCCGATGGATTTCACGCCCGAATATTCGACCCTGCCGGACGAGGGCGTCGATTACGTCGCGAAGTTCCTGCCCCGGGCCAAGGTCATCTACCTGATCCGCCACCCGGTCGATCGCGCCGTGTCGCAACTGCGCATGAACCTGGCCCGCGAGAAACGCCGCCCCGGGACGCTGGCCGACTGGATGGCGGAGATCGGCAACCCGGTCCTTTACGACCGGGGCGACTATGCGGCCTACCTGCCGCGCTGGCAGGCGCGATACCCCGACATGCTGGTGCTGCCCTTCGGCCGCGTCAGTCGCGATCCGCGGGCGGTGATGGATCAGGTCGAGGCGCATCTGGGCATCGGGTCATGGACCTATGCCGCCATGACGGAAAAGGTCTTCGCCAACCGCGATGCCTTGGCCATCCCGCCGCAGGCTATCGCCGCGCTGGAAACGCGCATGGCCCCGCAACTGGATTTCCTGGCCCGGCACCTCGGCCCCGATTTCTTGAAAGAGACTCGATGAACGTTTGGACACTGGCTCAGGCTTTCAGCGTCGCCTGTGTCCTGGTCATGCTGTCGGGGGCACTGGTGGCACGCTTTCTTTACTGGGATGACAGCTATCGGTGGGCTGTTACTGGACGGACGCGATGTTCGTCTTTGTTGAATGCGGGCCGGATGCTTTTCCGGGATCTCTCCGCGGCTTGGGGCACGACCTTTACTTGGTCACCCTGCTGGGCATCGCGTTCCTGACGGGGCCGCTTCGTCCTCTTTCTGCCGTTTCTCTTGCTGCTGACGACCGTTCTTGGTGTCGTGACGATCTTGCGCTTCTTTCTATCGCGCTTGCTTTCCCCTAAATAGCTCCAAACTTTGCAGGAGATTCCGATGGCGTCCTATCAGTTCGTGTATCACATGGACGGCGTGTCCAAGACCTATCCCGGCGGCAAGAAGGTGTTCGAGAACATCCACCTGAACTTCCTTCCGGGCGTCAAGATCGGTGTCGTCGGCGTGAACGGCGCAGGGAAATCCACCCTTCTCAAGGTGATGGCGGGCATCGACAAGGATTTCCAGGGCGAGGCCTGGGCCGCCAAGGGCGCCCGCGTCGGCTATCTGTCGCAGGAACCCTGGCTGGATCCGCAATTGAACGTGCGCGGCAACGTCATGGAGGGCGTCAAGGCCAAGCAGGCCAAGCTGGACCGCTACAACGAACTGGCGATGAACTATTCCGACGAGACCGCCGACGAGATGGCGCGCCTCCAGGACGAGATCGACGCCGAGAACCTGTGGGATCTGGACAACCAGGTCGACATCGCGATGGAGGCGCTGCGCTGCCCGCCGGACGATGCCGACGTGGAAACCCTGTCGGGCGGGGAACGCCGCCGCGTGGCGCTGTGCAAGCTGCTGCTGGAAGCGCCGGACATGCTGCTGCTGGACGAGCCGACCAACCACCTGGACGCGGAAACCATCGCCTGGCTGCAAAAGCACCTAATCGAATACAAGGGCACGATCCTGACCGTGACCCACGACCGCTATTTCCTGGACGACATCACCAGCTGGATCCTGGAGCTGGAGCGCGGCCGCGGTATCCCGCATGAAGGCAACTACTCGTCCTGGCTGGAAGCCAAGGCCAAGCGCGTGGCCCAAGAAGCGCGCGAGGACAAGGCCAAGCAGAAGGCCATGGAAAAGGAACTGGAATGGATCCGCGCCGGCGCCAAGGCCCGCCAGGCGAAATCCAAGGCCCGGATTTCCGCCTACAACAAGATGGCCGACGAATCGATCAAGGAACTGGTCGGCAAGGCGCAGATCGTGATCCCCCACGGCCCGCGCCTCGGCGGCAAGGTGCTGGAGGTCGAGGGCCTGAAAAAGCACATGGGCGACAAGCTTCTGATCGAGGATCTGTCCTTCAGCCTGCCGCCCGGCGGCATCATCGGCGTGATCGGCCCCAACGGCGCGGGCAAGTCCACGCTGTTCAAGATGATCACCGGCCAGGAGGCCCCCGACGAGGGCACCATCACTCTGGGCGACACGGTGAAGATGTCCTATGTGGACCAGTCCCGCGACAGCCTGGATCCCGACAAGACCGTGTGGGAGGAAATCTCGGGCGGGGCCGAGGTGATCGAACTGGGCGACGCGCAGGTCAACAGCCGCAATTATGTGGGCTCGTTCAACTTCAAGGGCGGCGACCAGCAGAAAAAGGTGGGCCTGCTGTCGGGCGGCGAACGCAACCGCGTCCACATGGCCAAGCTGCTGAAATCGGGCGGCAACCTGCTGCTGCTGGACGAACCGACCAACGACCTGGACGTGGAGACGCTGCAAGCCCTCGAGGCGGCGATTGAAAACTTCGCTGGCTGTGCGATCATCATCTCGCACGACCGCTTCTTTCTCGACCGGCTGTGCACCCACATCCTGGCCTTCGAGGGGGATGCCCATGTGGAGTTCTTCGAGGGCAACTTCGAGGATTACGAGAAGGACAAGGTGCGGCGGTTGGGACCGGACAGCATCGAGCCGAAGCGGGTGAAGTACAAGAAATTCACGAGGTGACAGGAGGGCGGAGTGAGCGTCAGGGAATATCTGAGAACCCACGATTTTGCCAGGAACTTCTTTACCAAGCTCAGCAACAACGAAGTGCTGTTCCTTGGTCTCCTGCTCACTCTGCCGGGAATATCCCTCGCGATCGCGGTGGATTCGCCGAAGCTGATAACGAAGCTCATCATCGCGTTCATCACCGAAATGGGCTTCGCCTTCATCATTGCCTGGGTGATAATATGCACCGTCGACGAAAGAGAGAAAAAGAAGCACAACGAGCAGGTGGAGCTGGACAAAAGACGCATGGCTTCACGTCTTTACTTGAACACGGTTCTTGATCTTGATTTGCCGTCTTCGGTGACGGAAGAGCTGCAAATGTATATCGCCGGCTCGAAGCTACTGAAGAAATATCAGAAAGTCATATTGATCCTCGAGAAGTGCGGAAGTTATTGCAAGATGACCCAGATATTCGAGGTCGTCTACGTGAACGTAGGACGGGCAACGGTGCAATGGTGCCCGACCTTCGACAGCTACGACAACAGGGTGTCGGAAATCGAGGAAAAGAACCCCGGCCATCCCTGGGGCTTCAACGAAGTGAAGATCGAAAAGCGGAAATCTGGAACCGACATCTGGGTCGACATCTCGCCAGAGGACATCAACAAGTTGGCGCCCGAGGCGGAAATAAAGCTGTCGAGGGAAGTAGACATCGGTCCCCAGGACGAGATCCGCGTGTTCATCGAGCAGACATGTTCGAAATTCGCTTCCGACAACGAACTGTTCACCAACAAGGCGCTGACGGATTCCTTGAGCCTTGAGGTTTCATACGACCGATCCGAATTCGAAGTGTCCTACAGAGCGGTTCACCCGCGTGAGGATTTTTCGGAACTGAAGCGGTCCGGAGGCTCGGACAGGATCCAGTTCAGCCATCCGTTTCTGCCCAGTCACGGATTTGTCGTCTGGTGGAGACCGAAACATTCAGATGGCAAGGCGGAAAGCAGGTAAGCTGCCGTTCCGCTTGTCCTGCTTGGCCGTCCGGCAGCCTCGTTTCCGGAAAAATGCGCAACGCCCAGGGGCGTTGCGCGGGCTTCAGGCATTCACCGGCGGCTTGCCGGGGCAATTCGCCACGATCAGCGTGGGCGTCGGGCCTGCCGAGTCCGCCGCGGCCGGGGCTTGGGACGCCATAACCGGGGCGGCCAGCAGGCAGGCGGCAAGGGTGGCAAGGGAAAGTCGGGTCATGAAAGCTCCTGTCTCCTGTTGCGATGCTCCAGCGTGACCCGAATCAGGCGGGTCGCCCAAGACACAGGCGCGTTACCGGACCCATGATGCCCGGCGGGCGGGGCGGATCGTCGCTGGTCAGGCCGCCGCCAGGATGCGGTCGAAGCTGCAAAGCTCCATTCCTTCGGCCGTCAGATAATCGAAATGCCGCTCGATCGCGCGCCGCACGTCGTCCCGGCTGGCCGGGCGCATCCCGCGCTTGCGCAGGATCTCGGGGGCATGGCGGGGGGTGTCGTTGTCGCCGCGATGCGTCACGATGTTGGGAAAATGCGGATCCGTGACCGCGACCAGGCGCGTGGGGATCGCGTAATGGCCGTAATCGAAGATGGTGCGCGACGAATGGCGGATCGCCGCGCCCGCACTGAAGAAGGGGCTGTACCAGTCATAGATCCCTTCGGTCGGGCCGTCCGTGATGCAATAAAAGATCGACGGAAAGCTGACGGCAAAATGGGCGTTGCGCCACATGCTGGCCGCATGGCGGCGCAGGCGGCGGATATAGTCCCTGGACACGCAATCGTCGTCGTCCAGGCGGAACTGGACCGTGTCGGGAAGATCCAGCCCGGCTTCGGGCGCGATCTGCTGGATCGCATCCGAGATGTGGGTCGGGGGAAGAAAGCGCAGAATGACCTGTTCGACGTCCCCGCAGATGGTTTCCAGACGCTTCCGGTACGTGTCGGGCATCTGGTCCGACGAGGCGACCAGCAGGCGGAAATCCCCGTCCGACTGGTTCGCCAGCGACCGCAGCGTCAGATGTTCGAACGTGGCCAGGCGGGCTTCGAGGCGTTCCGGCGCGAACAGATCCTGCGCCTGCTTCAGATAGATCGCCTCCAGCGCCTCGTCCGGCTGGTTGCGATAGGCCTTCCAGTCGCCCCGGCCCAGCATGGAAAAGCGGCAGACGCCCAGGATCCTGATGTCGCGGTCATTCATGAAGCGTTCCCATATTCGGGCGGATCAACCGGCGACCGCGACCCGGACCAGACTGTTGTCGTGTTTCGATTGAACCCGGGCCAGGCTGTCGGACATGTCCTGCCGGTCCGGGCCGTGCCAGGGGATGTTCTTGTCGATGAAGCCGTTCCGGGCCAACTGCCTTCCCAGGATCTCGAAATCGAGTTCGCCCCAGCTCAGGTGGTTGGAAGCGGCTGCCTCTTTCTCCATCCAGTTCGCGACCAGCGCATCGATGACGATCGGATCCCGGCCCGTCATGCCCCTGATCTGGGCGGCGATGGATTCGTGGGCATTGTTGTCGCGGCGCAGGATAAAGCCGATGCGCTTGCCGGGGTCGGCGACCATCCCGGCGATATGAAAGGCGGAGCTGTCGATCCCCAGGATATGCGTGGCCGACTTGTAGAAGCGCAGCTGATCCGGCAGCTCCATCTTCTCGGGATGCATGATCGTGTAGCCTTGGGCGATCATGTTCCGTTCGATCGCCTTTTCGGCCAGAACGCCGCCGCGGCCGTTGAACTTCGTCCGCGAGATGTAGATCCTGCGGGCCGGGTCGGTGGGAACCCGCGCGGCCAGCCTGCGCATGGCCGCATGAAACTCGGGGGTGCCCTCGGCGATCCTGCCCAGGCCGAAGCCCTGCCCGGGAACCAGCAGTTCCTCGACCACCAGCGGCTCGCGCAGGATCCGTTCCGGCGCGGTTATGCCCAGCAGGGTCCAGAAATGGGACTGGTATTTCTGAAATTCCGAAAGCTTCTCGTGCTTGGGCATGAACAGCACGCTTTCCACGCCATCCCGATCGAAGGCCCAGCAGCGGGCCATGGTTTCGGTCATGAAATGGCCGAAATGGCCATAGTAGAGGCCGCCCCAGACATGGCGGCCTTGCAGGAAACGCCCGGGCTTTTCGGCGCCGGCGACCTTGCGGGTCATGCGGATGCCCCCGCGCCAGGTCGAGGCGTGCAGGCAATCCTGCCCTTCCGCCGTCACGACCCCGCAGCAAGGACGGCCCGTCATGGCCGCGGGCGGAAAGATCCAGGCGTTCCTGAGGGACACGATCTCGCGTGACCAGCCTGCCTCCGGGAGTGGTTCGCCCATCGCTCGATCCTTGTCTGCGGCCGGAAACCGCTTTCGCCTTGGACGGTATTAATCAAAGCGCGGCCACACTTAAAGCGCGATCCTGATGAACGGCGCCCTGCCGGGGTTCTATTCCCATTCCCACGGGCGGGTGAACTCTCCCAGCTTGGCCGCCACCGCCGCCTCGTCCACCGTGCCGTCGCGCGCAAGGCGGGCGACCAGGCCGCGCTTGTTGTCCTCGAACACCTCGGACACGCGGGCGCCGGTGCCGGCCAGCGCCTTGTCATAGACGCGCTTGATCGCCAGGCGGCGCAGGTCGGGCTTGAAGATCTTGCCGACGGCGGTCTTGGGCAGCTCGGGCAGGATCTCGACATGCTTGGGAATGGCGGCGCGCTCGTGGATATGGGCCTTGGCATGGGCCAGAAGCTCGGCTTCGGTGGCCTGGGCGCCGGCGACCAGTTCCACGTAGACGCAGGGCAGTTCGCCCGCGAAGCTGTCGGGCTGGCCGATGGCGCCGGCAAAGGCCACGGCGGGGTGGGACAGCATCGCCTCCTCGATCTCGGCGGGGTCGATGTTGTGGCCGCCGCGGATGATCAGATCCTTGGCGCGGCCCGTGATCCACAGGTATCCGTCCGCGTCCAGCCGCCCCAGGTCGCCGGTGCGCAGATAGATGTCGTCGGCGAACAGCCTGTGGTTCTTGTCGGCCTCGGTATAGGTCGAGCCGGGAAAGACGCCGGGATTGGCCAGGCAGATTTCGCCCACCGTGTCGGTGGGGCATTCATGGGCACGTCCCGCATCGTCGTGGTTCAGGATGCGGACATGAGTGTAGGGCAGGGGAATGCCCACGGATCCGACCTTCTTCACGCCGTCCACAGGGTTGCAGCTGACCAGGCAGGTGGCCTCGGTCAAGCCGTATCCTTCGGCGATCTCGACCCCGGTGGCGGACTTGAAGCGGTTGTAAAGCTCGATCGGCAGCGGGGCCGAACCCGAGATCGCGGTTTTCAGGGATGACACATCGGCATTCACGGGCCGCTGCATCAGCGCGGAAATGGCGGTCGGCACGGTGATCAGGAAGGTCGCCTGCCAGCGTTCGATCAGCTTCCAGAAATTGTCGAACACGCCTTCGCCCCGGTATCCGGCGGGGGTGGGCATGACGACATGGGCGCCGGACGCGATGCAGGACATCAGCACCGGATAGGCGGCAAAGACGTGGAACATCGGCAGCGGGCACATCAGCACGTCGGTTTCGTCAAACAGCAGCGTGCCGCCCAGCCAGCCGTTGTAGATCATGCCGGAATACTTGTGCTGCGCGACCTTGGGCGTGCCGGTTGTGCCGCCCGTGTGGAAATAGGCCGCGACCCGGTCCTGCCGCACGTCCTCGAAGTCCAGGCGGGTGTGGCGCTGCCCGCTGGTCGCGGCTTCGAAATTCAGCACCTTGGCCTTGCCGCGGCGTTTCACGCGCGGGCGGATCAGCGGCACGATGAAACGCTTGAGCCCGCGCAGGTGGCGGTTCAGGTCCACCTCGACCACATGGGTGACGCCGGGGGCCAGGGCCACCGCCTCGGCGGCCTTCTGGGCCACGTCGGTTTTCGGGAAGGCGCGCAGCGTGACCAGCACCTTGGCGCGGGTTTCGCGCAGGATGCCCGCGATCTGCTGGGCGTCCAGCAGGGGATTGATCGGGTTCACGATCCCCGCCGTCGCGCCCGCCAGCAGCACCACGGGCGTTTCGATGCTGTTGGGCAGCAGATAGGCCACGGTGTCGGCGGGGCCGACGCCCAGCTTGCGGAACAGGTTGGCGGTTTCCGTGACGCGTTCCAGAAGATCCTGCCAGGTCAGGGTGGCCGCATGGCTTTTGGGATCGGACAGAAGCTGGAAGCTGATCGCGGGCCGGTCGGGGAACCGTTCGGCCGTGCGGGCCAGAAAGCCGTAAAGCGTGACCGGAAGATCGCGCGCCTCGTAGGGCATCTCGGCTTCCAGGGCGTTGCGGTCATCGTAGCTGATGAAGCGGTTCATCCATCCTCCCACGGGACCATCCTCCTGATCCCTTTCGGGAAACACAATGGGCCATTGGCGGGAAGGGGGGCAAGGGGCTTGGCGGCGCGCCCGGGCGGGGACGCGGCGTCAGGTCGCGCGGACGCCGCGTCGGCCGGTCACGCCTGCGGGATGCGCAGGGTCTGGCCGGGATAGATCTTGTCGGGATCGGACAGCATCGGGCGGTTCGCCTCGAAGATGGCGTTGTATTTGCCGGCGCTGCCCAGATAGGCCTTGGCGATGGCCGACAGCGTCTCGCCCTTCTTCACGGTATGGAAGACCGGGGCCTTGCCGCCCTCGGCTCCGGCTCCGGTTTCGGGCAGGTCGGCCTCGACCTTGGCGATGCCTTCGATGTTGCCCAGGGCCAGGATCAGCTTTTCCAGCGTTTCGCGGTCGGCGCCCTTGCTGTCGACCTTGACCGTGTCGCCGCGCAGCGTCAGATGGACATCGTCCTTGTCCAGGTTCAGCGCCTTGAGTTCCGCCTTGAGCGCCGCGACCTTTCGGGCGGTGTCGGGGTCTTGGGCGGGTTTTGCCGCCGCCGGGGCCGCCTGGGCTTGCGGCTTGGCGGGTTCCGCAGCCTCGGCCTTGCCGAAAACCGACTTGCCGGCGTCCTTCACGAAATCCCAGATGGCCATGATGCCTCCTTTCGGCTGTGTTTCCGGGTGATTTGATGAAAAACGCGGGGTTGAAGCAAGCGTTCCCTCTGGTTACTGCACGTTTCCCGGCCCACATGACAATCGTGCATTGTTCATTCATTCATTCTTTCACCCGTAGGATGCACTTGGCTTCGAAAGGTGAAACCATGACACATCGCAGGCGACTGCCGGCCGCCGCTGTTCTTCTTTGCGCCCTTCTGGCGGGCTGCGCCCAGATCGCGCCGGATCCCGGGGTCCGAAGGGATGATCCCAACGACATGCAGCTGATGGCTGCGGGCAGGGCCACCTGCCTGGCCACCAGCGCCAGCCAGAACGGCCAGGGCGCGGCGGCCACCAATGCCGTGCGCCGCGATGCGGGCCTGCCGCCCGTGCGGCCCGATCCGGTGCTGGCCCGGGTCGCGGCGCAGCATGCCTGCGACATGGCGAACCGCGGGCGCATGACCCATGCCGGCAGCAAAACCAGCGGCCCCGGCCCGCGCGTGAAGGCCGCAGGCTATGCGCCCGCCGTTACGGCGGAAAACATCGCCGCCGGGCCGTTCTCGCAAGAGCGGGTTCTGGCGGAATGGAACGCCTCGGGCGGGCACCGGGCCAACATGCTAATCCCGCAGCTGCGCGATTACGGCATCGGCCAGGCGATCGGGCCGGACGGCAAGACGCGGTTCTGGGCGGCGGTTTATGCCGCGCCGAAATGATCAGGCGGGTTCGGGCAGCGGCGGCATGTCGGTGAACTGCATCCGCGCCAGCCGGGCGTAAAGCCCGCCCTCGGCGACCAGGGCATCATGCGTGCCCTGGGCGACGATGCGGCCCGCGTCGAAAACGACGATCCGGTCGGCCTTCTTCACCGTCGCCAGGCGGTGGGCGACCACAACCGTGGTGCGGCCTTCGGAAAGGCGCTGCACCGCCGCCTGGACCAGGGATTCGGATTCCGCGTCCAGCGCGCTTGTCGCCTCGTCCAGCAGCAGAACGGGGGCGTCGCGCAGGATCGCGCGGGCGATGGCGATGCGCTGGCGCTGGCCGCCCGACAGCATCACCCCGCGTTCCCCCAGTGGGGTGTCGTAACCCTGCGGCAGCCCCGAGATGAAGTCATGGGCGTGGGCGGCGCGGGCGGCCGCCTCGACCTCGGAGGCCGGGGCATCGGGGCGGCCCAGGCGGATGTTGTCCAGCGCCGTCGCCGCGAAGATCACCGGATCCTGCGGCACCAGCGCCATGGCCTGCCGGAAATCGGCCCGCGCCATGTCGCGCAGGTCGATGCCGTCCAGCATGACCCGGCCCCCCGCCGGATCCCAGAACCGCTCGATCAGCTGGATCACCGTGGTCTTGCCCGCGCCCGAAGGACCGACCAGGGCCACCGTCTCGCCCGGCCGGATCGTCAGGCTGACGCCTTCCAGCGCCGAGACATCGGGCCGGGTGGGGTAATGGAAGCTCACGTCGCGCAGCTCGATATGGCCGCGCACCGGGCGAGGCAGGGGAACGGGCCGGGCGGGGTCGGTCAGCGCGTCCTCGGCCGCCAGCAATTCGCCCAGGCGTTCGGTGGCGCCCGCCGCGCGCTGCAACTCGCCCCAGATTTCCGACAGCGCGCCGGTCGATCCCGCAACCAGGATCGCATAGATCACGAACTGCACCAGCTGGCCCGCCGTCATCACGCCCGTGCGCACGTCCCGCGCGCCGATCCACAAGACGCCGATCACGCCCGCGAAGATCAGGAAGATCACGATGGCCGTCATCAGCGCCCGCGTGCGGATGCGCGCCAGGGCCACGTCGAAGGACCGCTCGGTCACCTCGTCGAAGCGGGCGATGCTGCGGGTCTCGTGGGTGTAGGCCTGCACCGTCTGCGCGGCCAGCAGCGTTTCCGACGCCGTCCCGGACGATGCCGCGATCCAGTCCTGGTTGGCGCGCGACAGTCCCCTCAGCCTGCGGCCCAGAACGATGATCGGCACCAGGATCACCGGGATGATCAGCAGAACCAGCCCCATCAGCTTCAGGGACGTGAAGGCCAGCATCGCCAGCCCGCCCGCCAGGATGATCATGTTGCGCAAGGCGATGGACAGCGACGAGCCGATCACCGACTGGATCAGCGTCGTGTCCGTGGTGATGCGCGACAGGATTTCCCCGGTCATCACGCGTTCGAAAAAGGCGGGGGACAGGGTGACGACGCGGGCGAAGACCGCCTTGCGGATGTCGGCCACGACCCGTTCTCCCAGGCGGGTGACGAAGAAATAGCGCGCCGCCGTGCCCAGGGCCAGAAGCGTTACGATGATCAGCGCGGCGCCGAAATATTCGTCCAGCAGGCCCGCGCCGTCGTCGAAATTGTCCACCACCCGGCGCGCGGCCAGGGGCAGGACCAGGCTGATGGCCGATGTCGCGGCCAGCGCGATCAGCGCCAGCACGACCTGCCCGCGATAAGGCCGCAGGAACGGTCCCAACGCGCGCAGCGCGCCCACGCGCCTGCTGGTGGGCCGGTCGGAGATGATCGTCGTGCCGCGTGCCATGTCTGCCTTGTCCGGTCGATATGCCCCAGGGGGTTTAGGGGCTGGCGTCCCTCAGGACAAGCGCGGGACGCCGGGGATCAGCCTTCCGTCGGCAAGCTGCTCCGCGATCCCGTCCACGGCCCATGCCAGCTTTTCGTCGATGATGTGCAGATACTGCGTCCAGTCCGACAAGTGCTGCAAGTCCGCCGCGCCGTCCGAGATGCCGCGAAGCCCGATCAGCGGAACGCCGAAATGCTGGGCCGCGCGCAGATGGGCGAAGGTTTCCATGTCCACCATGTCCTCGGCGATCGCGGCATAGGCCGGGCCGCTGACGATGTCGGCCCCGGTGGAAAGCGTCGCCTCGGGGATCCCTTCGACCCGGTGGGGCAGATCGACCCGCACGGGCAGGTCCAAAAGCGGCGTGCGCCCTTTTTCGAAGCCCAGGGCCGAGGCGTCCATGTCGCGATAGGCCACCGCCGCGACCTGATACACCTCGGCCTGTTCCAGCCGCGCGGACCCGGCCGATCCCAGCGAAACGATCAGGCGCGGAAGCCCGGGCATTCCGGCAAGGGCGGCGGTCAGCTGCACCGCGCCCTCGACCGGGCCGATGCCGGTGATCAGCGGGTCGATGCGGGCGCGCAGGGCGGGGCCGTATTCGGCTTCGGCCGCCATGACGAACAGGACGGGAATGTCCGCGATGAGGGTGGGGGACTTGGGCATGGAACCTCGCGCGTTGCCGCGGCAGGGGTCGCACGGGGCGGGGCCGCGGGTCAAGCATTGGCCCTTGCGGGGCGCGCGGCATCCGTGGCAAGGGCGCGCCATGGGCAAGGTCAGCGATCTTTATCGGCAGCGCGTGGCGGACGGGCGGATCCGGCCTGATGACGCGCAGCAATCCGTGCTGCCGCATCTGGACCGCGTGCTGGACGACATCGCCGCCGCCCCGGCACCGGAAAAGCGGTCGGCCTGGCGCGCCTTTCTGGGCGTGGGCAGCCCGCCGCCCCCTGCGCCCGCGGCCAAGGGGCTTTACCTTTGGGGCGGGGTCGGGCGCGGCAAGTCCATGCTGATGGACCTGCTGGCCGAGGCCGCCACCGTTCCGGTGCGCCGCGTCCATTTCCACGAATTCATGCAGGAAATCCAGGCCGGGCTGAACCGCGCCCGGCAGCGGGGCGATCAGGACACCGTGCGGCCCGTGGCGCTGGAGGTCGCGGCCCGGGTCCGCCTGCTGTGCTTCGACGAGATGCAGATCACCGACATCGCCGACGCGATGATCGTGGGGCGGCTGTTCCAGGTCTTGCTGGAACAGGGGGTGGTGATCGTCACCACCTCGAACCGGGTGCCCGAGGATTTGTACAAGCACGGCCTGAACCGGCAACTGTTCCTGCCTTTCATCGACCTGATCCGCCGGCGGCTGGAGGTCGTGTGCCTGGACAGCGCCGTCGATCACCGGCAGGGGCGGGCGACGGGCGGCCCCGTATGGTTCTGCCCGGCGGATGCGGCGGCCAAGGCGGCGATGGATGGGATCTGGGACGATCTGACGGCGGGTGCCGAGGGCGAGCCGCGCCGGATCGAAGTGGGCGGGCGCCATTTCGATCTGCCGCAGTTTGCGGATGGCGTGGGCCGGTCGGGATTCTGGGATCTCTGCGGCAAGCCCCTGGGTCCGGCGGATTACCTGGCCTTGTCGCGCGCGGTCGAGGTGCTGATGATCGACGGCATCCCCAGGCTTTCGGCTTCGAACTACAACGAGGCCAAGCGGTTCGTGACCCTGATCGACGCGCTTTACGAGGCCAAGGTGCGGCTGATCGCCAGCGGGGCGGACCAGCCGGAACAGCTCTACAACGAAGGCGAAGGCAGCTTCGAATTCGAGCGCACCGCCAGCCGCCTGCGCGAGATGCAGGACGCGGATTGGGGGCGAGCGGCGGATTGAGGAAATTTGCCGGATTTGTCCCGCGACAAGTCCGGTCTCGCCTGTCCGGTCGCGCCTGTCTGCCCCTTGGCAAGCGCGACACCGCGCGCGCCCGGGCAGCCGTGACCGGATTGCCCGCTCGAATTGCCAGGGTCGGATTGCCAGGGTCGGATTGCCCGGCCGGATTGCCAGGGTCGGAATGGATGGCGCTTCTTTATCCTCTTTGCCCTGCGTTTTCGTGGGGCCGGTCCGGGCATCCGTGCGCCGGACGGCTGCCTGCCGGATTTCCGGCACCGTTCAGCCGTTCTCGCGCAGAACCCGCCCCGCCAGATACAGCGACCCGCAGATCAGGATCCGCGCCTTGGCATCCCGCTCCACGATCCCCGCGACGGCCGCCGCCGCGTCCGGCGCGGTGGTTGCGGTCATGCCCACGCCGCTTGCGGCCCCCGCCGTGGTCTCGGCGGGCAGGGTGTTCGCCTCGCCCGGAATGTCGATGGCGGTCAGGGACCGGGCCTGCGCCACCAGCGGCCGCAGATAACCCGCGATGTCCTTGGTGTTCAGCATCCCGCAGACCAGATGCGTGGGGCGCGGCGGCAGGGCGGCCAGCGTCGCGGCCACGGCCTCGCCCCCTGCCGGGTTGTGGCCGCCGTCCAGCCACAACTCGGCCTGCGGTCCGGCCAGATCGACCAGGGGACCGTAGCGCAGGCGCTGCATCCGGGCGGGCCATTCGGCCTGCGTCACCGCCGCGCGGGCCTGGGCCTCGGTGGCGCCAAGGTGGCGCAGGGCGGCAAGCGCGGTTCCCGCGTTCCGGATCTGGTGCGGGCCGAGAAGGTTCGGCAGCGGCAGATCCCACAAGCCGTGGTCGTCCTGGTAGACCATGCCGCCCCGGTCGCGCGCGATCATCCAGTGCTGGCCATGGGCGAAGACCGGCGCGGTCAGCCCCGAGGCCCTGGCTTCGATCACGCGCAGGGCTTCGTCGTCCTGCGGGCCGACGATCACCGGCACGCCGCGCTTGATGATCCCGGCCTTTTCAGCGGCGATCAGGGGAAGGGTCTCGCCCAGATATTGCGTGTGGTCGATGCTGACCGGGGTTATGACGGTCAGGCGCGGGTTGTCGATCACGTTGGTCGCGTCCAGCCTGCCGCCCAAGCCGACCTCCAGCAAGGTGTAGTCGGCAGGGGTGCGCGAAAAGGCCAGGAACGCCGCCGCCGTGGTGATCTCGAAAAAGGTGATGGGCTGGCCGGCGTTGGCGGCCTCGCATTCCTCCAGCGTCGCCGCCAGGTCGGCTTCCGCGATCAGATCGCCCGCCAGCCGGATGCGTTCGTGGAAGCGCGCCAAATGGGGCGAGGTATAGGCATGGACGCGCGCGCCCCCCGCCTGCAAGCCCGCGCGGATCATCGCCTGGGTGCTGCCCTTGCCGTTGGTGCCCGCGATGTGGATCGCCGGAGGGATGCGGCGTTCGGGGTTGCCAAGCGCGGCCAGCAGACGGCGCATCCGGTCCAGCGACAGGTCGATGACCTTTGGATGCAGCGACATCAAGCGGTCGAGAACAGCGTCAGAGTGGCTCATGCCTTCACCGCCGGGGGCCAGCCCCCGGACCCCCGGGGTATTTCGACAAAGAAGAAATCTAGTCCGCCTGCGCGGGTTCGGGCTGGACGGGTTCAACGGCGGGCGCGGGCAGGTCGGCGCGGGTGGGCGCGGACAGCCCGCCCATCATGCGCAGGATCGAGACCAGTTCGTCGCGCAGCCGCTTGCGGTGCGTCACGCGGTCCAGCATGCCGTGTTCCAGCAGGTATTCGGCGCGCTGGAAGCCTTCGGGCAGCTTCTCGCGGATGGTCTGCTCGATGACACGGGGACCGGCGAAGCAGATCAGGGCGTTGGGTTCGGCGATCTGGATGTCGCCCAGCATGGCATAGCTGGCGGTGACGCCGCCCGTGGTGGGATGGGTCAGAACGACGACATAGGGCAGGCCGGCCTCGCGCAGCATTTCCACGGCGACGGTGGTGCGGGGCATCTGCATCAGCGACAGGATGCCTTCCTGCATCCGCGCGCCGCCCGCGGCGGAAAACAGCACCAGCGGGCGCTTCGTCCTGACCGCGCGCTCGGCGGCGGCGATGACGGCGTTGCCCACATACATGCCCATCGACCCGCCCATGAAGCTGAAGTCCTGGGCGGCGGCGATCACGGGGGTGCGGCCGATCTCGCCCTCGGCCACCAGCATCGCCTCCTTCTCGCCGGTGGCCTTTTGCGCGGCCTTCATGCGGTCGGGGTATTTCTTCTGGTCGCGGAAGCCCAGGGGGTCGGCGATGGGTTCGGGCACCTTCACCTCGACAAAGGCGCCGCCGTCGAACAGCGCGGCGAAACGGTCGCGGGGGCTGATCGCCAGGTGGTGGTCGCAGTTCGTGCAGACGTTCAGGTTGTCCGACAGTTCGCGGTGAAACAGCATCGTGCCGCATTCGGGGCATTTGGTCCACAGGTTCTCGGGCACCTCGCGGCGCGAGAACAGCGAATTGATGCGCGGACGGACGTAGTTGGTGATCCAGTTCATTCGCGGGCGGCCCCTGCTGTTTTCAAGCCCCCGAGATAGGCCGCGACGGGGGGAATTGCAATTGCCGCGGCGGGCGGGAATGATGCGCGCCATGTGGGCCTCATTCCTCGTCATGCTGCATACGGCGGTCACGCTGGCCCTGATCGCGCGCGTTCTGATCCGGCCGCGGCTGGACCCTTCCGTCCGGCTGGCCTGGATCATGGTGATCGAGGCGCTGCCGCTGGTGGGCATCCTGGCCTATGTCCTGTTCGGCGAGGTGCGGCTGAACCAGGCCGAGGTGCAGCGCATGGCGGACGTGCGCGACCGGCTGACCAACCTGCGCGTCCCGAACCCGGGCGTGATCGCCGAACCCCCGCATTACACGCTGCCGGTGGTGGCGGCCAACGCGGCGGTGGGCGGCATGCCCGCGCTGTCCGGGAACCGCATCCGCCTGCTTGAGGAAGGCGACGAGGCCATCGACCGCATGATCGACGCCATCGACGCCGCACGGGATCACGTCCATGTCCTGTTCTATATCTGGCTGGCCGACCGGTCCGGCCAGAAGGTGGCCGAGGCCGTGGCCCGCGCCGCCAGCCGGGGCGTCGAATGCCGGGTGATCGTCGATGCCCTGGGATCGCGCGGGCTGGTGCGCTCGGCGCTGTGGACGCACATGCAGGAGGCGGGGGCCGAATGCGTCACGGCGTTCCCCTGGGGCCTGCCCTTTATCAGCGTCCTGTTCCGCAGGCTGGATCTGCGCAACCACCGCAAGATCCTGGTTGTGGACAACCGCGTGGCCTTTTCCGGCAGCCGCAACTGCGCCGACATGGCCTTTGCCATCAAGCCGCGCTTCGCCCCCTGGGTGGACATCCTGATGTCGGTCGAAGGCCCGGTGGTGCGGCAGTTCCAGTCGGTCTTCCTGGGCGACTGGATGAGCTATACGGGCAAGGATCTGGGCGACATGCTGCAACCCGTGGCCCCCGTCGCCGACCCGGGCGAGATCGCGCAGGTCATTCCCACCGGACCCGACCGGCGGCAGGGCTCGATCTCGGACTGCCTGGCGGGGATGCTGCATGCGGCGCGCGACCGGGTGGCGATCACCACCCCCTATTACGTGCCCGACACCGCGCTGGACGCCGCCGTGCGCGCCGCCGCCCGGCGCGGGGTCGAGGTGACGATGATCCTGCCCGCCCGCAACGATTCCCTTGTGGTGGGCGCGACCAGTCAGGGCTTCTATTACGGGCTTTTGTCGGCGGGGGCGCGGATCCTGCTGTTCGAGGACGGTCTTCTGCATTCCAAGATCATGACCGTGGACGGCCGGATGGGCATGGTCGGCAGCGCCAACCTGGACCGCCGCAGCTTCGAACTGAACTACGAGGTCAACATGGCGGTCTTCGACCATGAATTCGTGGCCGAACTGGACGCACGCCAGGACAGCTATGCCGAGCGGTCGCGCGAGATCACGCTGGAGGAGGTCCGCGGCTGGTCCATCCTGCGCCGGCTGCGCAACAACCTGCTGGCGCTGGCCTCGCCGCTGTTGTGAGGGAGAAAGGACATGGAAGCCACCGAGATAGAAGCCCGGCTGGAAGCCCTGGACGGCTGGCGGCTATCGCCGGACGGCCAAGCGATCACCCGCCGCTTCGCCTTCAAGGGCTTTGCCAGGGCGGTCGAGATGGCGAACCTGGCGGCCTGGCTGGGCAACCGGCGGAACCATCATCCCGATGTGCGCTTTGGCTGGGGCTATTGCGAGGTGTCCTTCACCACCCATGACGCGGGCGGCCTGACGGATGCGGATTTCGCCTGTGCCGCCCGTTTGAACGACCTGGTCGCGTGACGCTTGTCCGCGTCAGGGCCGCCGTCTATCCAGACAAGGAACGCACAAGGCTTCTTGAATGGTCAAGACTATGCTGCAATTCTTGGGGTTGGGTCGGGACCGCGCCGATTGGGCCCGCCTGGCCGACAAGCAGGAGCGCAACCCCCGACCCGTCGATCCCGGGCTGCGGGAACGGGCGCAAATCCTGCATCGCCAGCTGTCGCGGTTCCTGCAAGCCTCGGATCCCTGGATGCTGCGCAAGAACGGGGTGTCCGATGCCGACCTGCCGCCCGGGACGGACTGGCATTGGCGCCCGCATCTGCTTGCGGGGCGGATCAGCCCGCAGGCCATCGCCTCGCCCGGGAACGGACAGCGGCTGGGCGAGGATGCGGCCTTGTGGCACGACTGCCCGCACCGGGCGCTGATCCTGCGCCAGTCGATCCGGCCGCAGCCGGGGCGGGGCGCAAGCTACGGCCTGCGGATCGAGATGCTGGGAACCACGTGCAGCTTTCTGTCGCTGACGCTGGACTTGCCGGGCGGTGCGCTGGACGGCCTGGGTTCCGACCGGGTGCTGCTGCTGGACACGGTGATGGACGCGGAACGCCCGATCACGATCTATGCCCGCGTCAACCTGGTGCAGGGGCCGAACACCGAAACCATGCTGCGCCAGCTTGGCCATCCGGTCGAAGGGCAGGGCGCCGCGCGCCGGGTCGAATTCGACCTGGCCTATGCCGATCTGGCGAACCGCCCGGTCGAAATGGCCTGGCTGGATCTGATCTTCGAATCGCCGCGCATGAACGCGGTCAGCATCAACGACGCGGTGGTGTCGCACCATCCGCGCGCGCAGACATGAAGGGGGCCGCGATGAGGTTCGAAAGCCACGGCGTCGTGGCCGGCTGCTGGACCGGCGCGCTGCAAGGGACCGGCACGCTGCCCGAACTGTCGGTGGTCCATCGCGGCCAGGTTGTCGCAAAGGCGGCCTTGCGCGATGCGGGGCCGGGCGTCTGGTCGGTCACGGCCGATCTTCCCGCCACGGTCATCGGCAGCGGGGTGAATGGCCTGGTGCTGGTGGCGGGCGATCCCGACAGCGCCGGGTCGCGGGTTCTGGGCAGCCTGACCCTTGTCGCAGGAACGGTCGCGGGCGACGACCTGCTGGCCGAGGTCGCGCAACTGCGCGCCGAGCTGGAACTGGTGAAGCGCGAGTTCCGCCGTTTCGCCGCGGGCGGCTGAGCCGCTGTCATTCGCCCGTCACGCTTTCTTGCGAAAAGCCTGGGCCGTGGCTATATCGGCCCTTTCGCTTTGACCCCCCACAAAGGTTTCGCATGGCCGCGATGCAGACGCCCTTCTATCTGATCGACAAGCCGGCGCTGCGGCGCAACATGGAACAGGTCGCCCGCCTGCGCCGGGCCTCGGGCGCCAAGGCGCTGCTGGCGCTGAAATGCTTTGCCACCTGGTCGGTTTTCGATCTGATGCGCGACTGCATGGACGGCACCACCTCGTCCTCGCTGTTCGAGCTGCGGCTTGGGCACGAGGAGTTCGGCAAGGAAACCCACGCTTATTCCGTCGCCTGGGCCGATCACGAGATCGACGAGGCGGTGGGTTATGCCGACAAGATCATCTTCAACAGCCTGTCGCAGCTTGACCGCTTCGGCGACAAGGCGGCGGGGATCGCGCGCGGATTGCGCCTGAACCCGCGCTTTTCCACCAGCGGCTTCGATCTGGCCGACCCCGCGCGGCCTTTCAGCCGCCTGGGCGAATGGGACATGTCGCGCCTGGACGCCGCGATGGACCGGATCAGCGGCGTGATGATCCATTACAACTGCGAGAACCGCGACTTCGACCTGTTCGACAGCCAGCTGACCCGGATCGAGACCGAGTTCGGCGACATCCTGAAGCGCCTGGACTGGGTGTCGCTGGGCGGCGGCATCCATTTCACGGGCGAGGGCTATCCGCTGGACCGCCTGGCCGACCGGCTGAAGGCCTTCCAGGACCGCTGGGGCGTCCAGGCCTATCTGGAACCGGGCGAGGCCAGCATCACCGGCGCCGCCACGCTGGAGGTCAGCGTGCTGGACATCATCGACAACGGCAGGCGGATCGCCGTGGTGGACAGCAGCACCGAGGCGCATATGCTGGA
Organism: Paracoccus angustae; assembly: GCF_042648745.1. NCBI lineage: Bacteria > Pseudomonadati > Pseudomonadota > Alphaproteobacteria > Rhodobacterales > Paracoccaceae > Paracoccus > Paracoccus angustae. The sequence goes on along the minus strand of NZ_JBHRXY010000003.1, from coordinate 284,789 downwards.
CCTGCTGATCTATCGCGAAACGGCCAAGCTGCCGCGGGCGGGCGATCACGAATATCAGATCGCGGGCAAGACCTGCCTTGCGGGCGACATCTTCGGGGACGCGCGGTTTGCGCAGCCCCTGGCGGTGGGCGACCGGATCAGCATCGCGGATGCGGCGGGCTATACCATGGTCAAGAAGAACTGGTTCAACGGCGTGGCCATGCCCGCCATCGCCATCCGGGAAGACGACGGGACCATTCGCACCGTCCGCAGCTTCCCTTATGAAGACTACAAGTCCAGCCTTTCGTAAGGCGCCCTCTCCCCAACCCCGGAAAGGATCCGTAATTGGCCAAGAAGAACGTCCTCATCATCGGCGCGGGTGGCGTCGCGCAAGTCGTGGCGCACAAGGCGGCGCAATGGGCCGCGGAATTCGGCGATCTGCACATCGCCAACCGCACGCAGGCACGGGCGGACGCGATCATCCAGACCCTGCGCGACAAGGGCCACGACATGCCCTTCGCCAGCCACGCCCTGGACGCGATGAACCCCGATGAGGTCGAGGCGCTGATCCGCAAGGTCGGTGCGGGCATCGTGATCAACGTGGGCACCGCCTTTATCAACATGACGGTGCTGGAAGGCTGCATCCGCGCGGGCGCCGCCTATATCGACACGGCCATCCACGAGGATCCGGCGAAGATCTGCGAAACGCCGCCCTGGTACGGCAACTACGAATGGAAGCGGCGCGAGGACGTGGCGGCCGCAGGCATCACCGCGATCCTGGGCGCGGGCTTCGATCCGGGCGTGGTCAACGCTTATGCCCGCCTGGCCGAGGACGAGTATTTCGACACCATCGACAGCATCGACATCGTGGACATCAACGCCGGGTCGCATGGCCGGTATTTCGCCACGAACTTCGACCCCGAGATCAACTTCCGCGAATTCACCGGCGTGGTTTATTCCTGGCAGGGCGGCGAGTGGAAAACGAACAAGATGTTCGAGGTGGGCCGCGAATGGGACCTGCCCGTCGTGGGCAAGCAGAAGGCCTATCTGTCCGGCCATGACGAGGTTCACAGCCTGTCCGCCCGCTACAAGAACGCCGACGTGCGCTTCTGGATGGGCTTTGGCGATCACTACATCAACGTCTTCACGGTGTTGCAGAACCTGGGCCTTTTGTCCGAACAGCCCGTGAAAACCGCCGAAGGGCAGGAGGTCGTGCCTTTGAAGGTCGTCAAGGCGGTGCTGCCGGATCCTGCCAGCCTCGCGCCCGATTACCAGGGCAAGACCTGCATCGGCGATCTGGTCAAGGGCAGCCGGGACGGCAAGCCCGGCGAGGTCTTCATCTACAACGTCGCCGACCACAAGGAAGCCTTTAACGAGGTCGGCAGCCAGGGCATCAGCTACACGGCGGGCGTGCCCCCGGTCGCGGCGGCGATCCTGATCGCCCGCGGCACCTGGGACGTGCGGAAGATGGCCAATGTCGAGGATCTGCCCGCCCGGCCCTTTCTGGAACTGCTGGGACAGATGGGCCTGCCCACCCGCGTGATCGACAGCGCGGGCGATCACCCGATCTGACGCGGCCCGGCCCGGCCCGGAACGACCGGGCCGCCCTTCGCGTTCGGACCCCGGGGCAGTGACGCAGGAAGGGCGCGAAGGCCGTGGCCGACAAGCAATTCAGCTTTCCGCGTTTCCGCCCGGACGGCAGCGGCGCCAGCGGGCGCGCCGCCAACTGGGCCATTGTCGGCATCTTCCTGATCATGGCCTTTGCGGCCATTGCCGCCGGGCGCGACTTCCTGATGCCGGTGACGCTGGCGGTGCTGCTGTTCTTCGTCTTCACGCCCCTGCGCCGTCTGGCCCGCCGCCGCGGCATCCCCGACGGGATGACCGCCACCGCCGTGACCATGGGACTGGTGGTGGCGGTGGCGCTGATCGGCCTGGGCGCCAGCGGCCCGGTCAACCAGGCGACCCGGAACCTGCCCACGATCAAGGTCCGGCTGGAACAGAAGTTCGGCGAGCTGCGCGAGTCCTTCAAGGAATTGCAGCAGGCCGCCCAGCAGATCGAGGACGTCCAGAACACCGGCGTCCCCGGCGAGGCCGCCCCCACCCTCAGGGTCGAGGAGGTGGGCGAAAGTCCCCTGACCGCGCTGATGAAGTTCACCCCCGCCATCGCGGGCCAGGTGGTCTTCACGCTGATCCTGCTGTTCTTCATGCTGGCCTCGGGCGATCTTCTGTATCTCAAGATCGTGCAAAGCTTCGATTCCCTGCAAAAAAAGCGCAGCGCCTATCTGGCCCTGCGCCAGATCGAGGATTCGCTGGGCAATTACCTGGGCGCGATCACGATCATCAACGCGGGGCTTGGCCTGGCCATCGGGCTTGCGATGTTCGCCTGGGGCATGCCGGGGGCGCTCCTGTTCGGCCTGGGCGCCTTTGTGCTGAACTACATCCCCTATCTGGGCGCGATCACGGGCGTGGCTGTGTCGGGCACGGTGGCGCTGGTGGTCATGCCGGGCGTCTTCTGGCCGATGATGGTGGCGGGCACCTATATGATGCTGACCGCGCTGGAAGGGCAGGTGATCACGCCCTATTTCGTGTCGCGGCGGTTGCAGATGAACACCGTCGTGGTGTTTCTGGCCGTCGCGCTGTGGGCCTGGCTGTGGTCGGTGATCGGCATGATCATCGCCGTGCCGGTGCTGGTCGTGCTGCGTGTCCTGGCCGATTATGTCCCCGGATGGGAAAAGTTCGGCAACTTCCTGGCGGGCGAGGAACCCCCCGCCATCGAGGACGAGGACGAGGAGGAAGCCCGCGAGATCGTCGAGGCCGGCTCCGGGGCCGAGGATCAAAGCGCCGCGCGGCGGGTCACGGCGGCGGTGGTGACCGAGGAAAAGGCCGGGGATTAGGTATCTTTTCCAGGTGGCAGAAAAACTTTTCATCCCCGGCTTGGAAAGGCGCGAACCGTGACGTAAGGCATGCCAAAGTGCGCAATGGTATACCGCCGCCCGAATCGCAAAGGAGCAGCACCATGACCCCCACCCGTTACACCCAGCGGCATGGCCTGGACGTGGCCGAGGAACTGGCGGCCTTCGTGGAAGGCCAGGTGCTGCCCGGCACCGGCGTCGACGCGGACCGCTTCTGGTCGGGCTATGCCGAACTGCTGACCGGCTTTGCCGCCGAGAACCGCGCCCTGCTGGACCGCCGCGCGGCGTTGCAGGACCGCATCGACGCCTGGCACAAGGCGCGCGGCAACCAGCCTTGGGACGTGTCGGCCTATCGCGCCTTTCTGGCCGAGATCGGCTATCTCGTGCCCGAACCCGCCCCCTTCGCCATCGACAACGGCCGCATCGACCCCGAGATCGCCCTTGTCGCCGGGCCGCAGCTGGTGGTGCCGGTCAGCAATGCCCGCTTCGCGCTGAACGCCGCCAATGCCCGCTGGGGCTCGCTCTACGATGCGCTCTACGGGTCCGACGTGATGGGCCCGCCGCCCGCCGGGGGCGGCATCGACCCCGCGCGCCGGGACGTCGTTGTCGCCCGCGCCGCGCAATTCCTGGACGAGACCTTTCCGCTGGCCCAGGGCAGCCATGCCGCCGTGGCGGGCTACCGGGCCGATGCGGACGGGCTGATGGCGACCCTGGACGGGGCCGAGGTGCCGCTGCGCGATCCCTCGGCCTTTGTCGGCACGCATGTCTCGGGCCAGGACACCGGCTATGTCCTGCGCCACAACGGCCTGCATGTCGAACTGGTCGTCAACCCCGGCCATCCGATCGGCGCGGCTTTTCTGTCGGGGTTGCGCGACGTGGTTCTGGAAGCCGCGCTGACCGCCATCCAGGATTGCGAGGACAGCGTCGCGGCGGTGGATGCCGCCGACAAGGTCGGCGTTTACGCCAACTGGCTGGGCCTGATGAAGGGCGACCTGACGGACAGCTTCGAAAAGAACGGCAAGCCCATGACCCGCCGCCTGGCCGCCGACCGCACGGTGACGCGCCCCGACGGCGGCACGATCACCCTGCCGGGCCGCGCGCTGCTGCTGGTGCGCAACGTGGGCCTGCTGATGACCACCGACGCCGTGCGCCTGAACGGGCAGGACACGCCCGAGGGGCTGATGGACGCAATGGTCACGACCGCCTGCGCCATCCACGACCTGAAGAAGGCCGAAGGCCCCCGCAACAGCCGCGTGGGCGCGATCTATGTCGTGAAACCCAAGATGCACGGCCCCGACGAGGCCGGTTTCGCCGACCGCACCTTCGCAAAGGTCGAGCAGATCCTGGGCCTGCCCGCCAACACCGTCAAGCTGGGCCTGATGGACGAGGAGCGCCGCACCAGCGCCAACCTGGCCGCCACGATCCACGCGCTGCGCAACCGCGTGTTCTTTATCAACACGGGCTTTCTGGACCGCACCGGGGACGAGATCCACACGTCCATGCAGGCGGGGGCCTTTGCCGGGCGCGACGCCACGCGCCGCTCGGACTGGCTCAAGGCCTACGAGGACCGCAACGTGCTGATCGGCCTGGTTTGCGGGCTGCGCGGCAAGGCGCAGATCGGCAAGGGCATGTGGGCGAAACCCGATGCCCTGGCGGAAATGCTGCAAGCCAAGATCGCCCATCCGCGATCGGGCGCGAACACCGCCTGGGTGCCCAGTCCGACGGCCGCGACGCTTCACGCGCTGCATTATCACATGGTCGATGTCGCCGCGCGCCAGGACGAACTGGCGGGCCAGCCGATCCCCGACCTGGACGCCCTGCTGACCCCCGCGCTGATGGGCGACGCGCCCTTGCCGCAGGACGAGATCCTGCGCGAGGTGGACAACAGCGCGCAGGGGATCCTCGGCTATGTGGTCCGCTGGGTGGACCAGGGGGTCGGCTGTTCGAAGGTGCCCGACATCGACGACGTGCCGATGATGGAGGACCGCGCCACCTGCCGCATCAGCGCGCAGATTCTGGCGAACTGGCTGGAACAGCGGCTGATCACCCGCGAGCAGGTCGAGGACGCGCTGCGCCGCATGGCGGCAAAGGTGGACCAGCAGAACGCGGGCGATCCGAACTACATCCCGATGGCGCCCGGCTTCGACGGTCCCGCCTTCGAGGCGGCGCGCGATCTGGTGCTGACGGGAACGGCGCAGCCCTCGGGCTATACGGAACCGGTGCTGCACGCGCGGCGGCGCGAGGCCAAGGCGCTGCGGCGCGGATAGGATCGTCCGCGTATCCTGTTCCGTCCCGTTCTGCTAGCCTCGCGCCAGGCAACCCCCCGGATGCAGGTGGTGGCGGAACGCGCCTTCGATGAACACCAGATGGGCACCTCTGCCCCCGGGGGGGGGGCTGACATGCACCAGATCCACCGGCAGGCCGATTTCGCGGCGATACCGGCCGCCGGACATATCCCGTCGCCGGGTCGGTCCGCAGCGGCCGGTCCGCCCGCCGCGAAAGCTGCCCGCCCACCGCCCCGGCGTGCCAGCAGCGTGGACATGCCAAGGCCGGCTCGCCCCCGAAAGCTTTCCCAGCAGGCCGGCGGTGGGCCGGCGGCGGCTCAGCCCTGCTTCTGGAACTCCATCTGCCGCACCAGCCACAATGCGATCGCCGTCGCGACCGCCCCCGACAGAAGGTACAGGCCCGCCGCGAACAGGCCCAGGGTCGTGGACAGGAACAACGCCGTCAGCGGTGCCAGCCCCGCCCCGAACAGCCAGGCAAGGGCCGAGGCAAAGGCGGAATCGGTGTAACGGTTGCGGCTGTTGAACATCGAGGCGACCGCGCCCGACGACAAGCCGAAGCTGATCCCCAGGATCAGGAAGCCCCCGATCATGTATGCGGACACGCCGGTCTTGCCGCCTTGCAGCAGCAAGGGCGCCAGCAGGCTGAAGGCGCCGATGGCAAGCGCGCCCCACAGCAGCACGCGGCGGCGTCCGAACCAGTCCGACAGCCAGCCCGACAGCAGCACCGAGGCCAGGCCGAAAGCCGCGCTGACCGCCGTCAGGTTCAGGAAGAAGGTCAGCGGCTCGCTGGTGTAAAGATAAACCCAGGACAGCGGGAACACCGTGACCATGTGAAACATCGCAAAGCTGGCCAGCGGCACGAACGAGGCCAGCCAGATGGCCCGCCAGTCCGACCGGAAGGCGGTGCGGATGCGGGTGGGCTGCAACTCGCGCGTCTCGAAGGCCTCCTGGAACTCGGGCGAGGCGATGATGCGCAGCCGCGCGAACAACGCCACCACGTTGACCGAGAAGGCCACAAAGAACGGATAACGCCAGCCCCAGTCCAGAAAGTCCTGTTCGGACATGCTGGACACGAGAAAGGAAAACAGCAGCGCCGCCACGATCAGCCCGATGGGCGCGCCAAGCTGCGGCACCATCGCGTAGAAGCCGCGCTTCTTCCTGGGCGCGCTCAGCGCCAGAAGCGAGGCAAGCCCGTCCCAGCTGCCGCCGATGGCCAGGCCCTGGCCGATCCGCAGGGCCGCCATAACCACGATCGCCCATTCGCCCAGCACCGCATAGGACGGCACCAGACCCATCGCCACCGTCGAGGTGCCCAGCAGGAACAGCGCCAGCGTCAGCTTGGCGACGCGCCCGTGCTTGCGGTCGATGCGCATGAAGATCGCGGTGCCCACGGGCCGCGCGACAAAGGCCAGCAGCACCAGCAGAAAGGACAAAAGCGTCCCCTGCAAGGGATCCGCGAAGGGAAACAGCCGCGCCGGGAACACGATCACCGAGGCGATGGCGAAGACGAAGAAGTCGAAGAATTCCGAGGTGCGCCCGATCACCACGCCGACCGCGATGTCGGACGGCGAAACGTGGATGTCGTCGGCATCCTTGCCGGGGCTTCGGGAGGTTTCGGCAGATGTCGCCATTGCGTGGACCGCTCCGGGTTGGGCCAGAAGGCTTGAAGGGCAGATCGGGCGACATCCCGGGGGATTCGCGCAGTTCCGGCAATCCATGCACCAGAACGGCGCGGATGGATACGCGACAAATTGTCTTCTGTTTGACTTGGGTCATGGCGTTTATCTGAGCCGCAATCTCAGGGCGTCGTCGTCTGAACAGCCGCGCGATTCGCGCGGTCAAAGGGGTCATCACCGACATGACACATCTCTTGAAACGTCTTTTCTGGCTTGCGCCCCTTGTGTTGCTGGCGGCGTGCAAGCCCGTGGTGCTGTCGCCCTCGGGCGACATCGCGGCGCGGCAGGCGGAGCTGCTGGTGCAATCGACCCTGCTGATGCTGATCATCATCGTTCCGGTGATGGCGCTGACCGTGTTCTTCGCCTGGCGCTATCGCGCGGCCAACAGCAAGGCCAGCTATGATCCCGACTGGGACCATTCCACCAAGCTGGAACTGGTGATCTGGGCGATCCCGCTGCTGATCGTTGTGTCCCTGGGCGCGCTGACCTGGGTCGGCACGCATCTGCTGGACCCGTATCGTCCGCTGGACCGGATCAGCGCCGAAAAGCCGGTCGAGGAAGCGCCGTTGCAGGTCCAGGTCGTGGCCCTGGACTGGAAATGGCTGTTCATCTATCCCGAACAGGGCATGGCCAGCGTCAACCGGCTTGCCGTGCCGGTGGACCGGCCGGTGCAGTTCACGCTGACCTCGACCTCGGTCATGAACGCCTTCTACATCCCGGCCATGGCGGGGATGATCTATGCCATGCCGGGGATGCAGACGACGCTGCACGGCGTCTTCAACGAGGCGGGCGAATACCAGGGGCTTGCCTCTCACTATTCGGGGGCGGGCTTCTCGGGGATGCGCTTCAAGGCCCTGGCGCTGGACGCCGCGGGCTTCGACGGCTGGGTCGCGCAGGTCAAGGCCGGCGGCGGGACGCTGGACCGCGCCCGCTTTCTGGAGCTGGAAAAGCCCAGCGAGAACGTGCCGCCCATGGCCTTCGCCGCCGTCGATCCGCAGCTGTTCGGCCGGGTCGTGAACATGTGCGTCGAGGAAGGCCGGATGTGCATGGCCGAGATGATGGCCCTGGACGCGCAGGGCGGGATGGGCCTGCCCGGCATCGCCAACGTGGCGGCCCTGGCCGATGCCGAGGCCCCCGGCATCGCGCGCCCCGTGCTGGGCCTGCCGCCCTTCCAGGTCAGCGGCATCTGTTCGATCGAGGAGCAGGCCGCGATGCTGGCCGGCGCCGCGCCTTCGGACGCCGACGGACCCCGCGACCTGACGCCCCTGCGCGGGCGGGGACTGAACGCGCCCCAGGCCATCCTGGGCCTGCGCCTGAACCCCAACCGCCTGACCCAGTCCCTGCCGCAGGACGGCGCGGACCAGAACCTGTAAGCGGACCCGAGAATGGCCATTCCTTCCGAAATCCCGACCACCTTCCTGCTGGGCCGCCTGGACTGGAACGCGATCCCGCAGGACCCGATCGTCTGGGCGACCTTTGTCGTTGTCGCCATCGGCGGCCTTGGCCTGCTGTGGATGCTGCACAAGTACCGGCTGTGGTCGTACCTGTGGACCGAATGGTTCACGTCCGTCGATCACAAGAAGATTGGCATCATGTATGTCGTGCTGGCGCTGGTGATGTTCGTGCGCGGCTTTGCCGACGCGATCATGATGCGGCTCCAGCAGGCCATCGCCTTCAACGGGTCCGAGGGCTATCTGAACGCCCACCACTACGACCAGGTGTTTTCCGCCCATGGCGTGATCATGATCTTCTTCGTGGCGATGCCCTTCGTCACGGGACTGATGAACTATGTCGTGCCCTTGCAGATCGGCGCGCGGGACGTGTCCTTCCCGTTCCTGAACAACTTCTCGTTCTGGATGACGGTCGGCGGCGCGGTTCTGACCATGATGTCGCTGTTCGTGGGCGAGTTCGCGCAAACCGGCTGGCTGGCCTTTCCGCCGCTGTCGGGCATCGGCTACAGCCCCTATGTCGGCGTGGACTACTACATCTGGGGTCTTCAGGTCGCGGGGGTCGGCACCACGCTGTCGGGCATCAACCTGCTGGTCACGATCATCAAGATGCGCGCGCCCGGCATGACCATGATGCGGATGCCGATCTTCACCTGGACGGCGCTTTGCACCAACATCCTGATCGTGGCCTCGTTCCCGGTGCTGACCGCGACGCTGGTTCTGCTGACGCTTGACCGCTATGTCGGCACCAACTTCTTCACCAACGATCTTGGCGGCAACGCCATGATGTACGTGAACCTGATCTGGATCTGGGGCCACCCCGAGGTTTATATCCTGATCCTGCCCCTGTTCGGCGTCTATTCCGAGGTGGTGGCGACCTTCACCGGCAAGCGGCTGTTCGGCTATACGTCCATGGTCTATGCGACGGTCTGCATCACCATCCTGTCCTATCTGGTCTGGCTGCACCACTTCTTCACGATGGGGTCGGGCGCCTCGGTGAACTCGTTCTTCGGGATCACCACCATGATCATCTCGGTGCCCACGGGGGCCAAGATCTTCAACTGGCTGTTCACCATGTACCGCAGCCGCATCCGCTTCGAACTGCCGATGATGTGGACCATCGCCTTCATGCTGACCTTCGTGATCGGCGGCATGACGGGCGTTCTGCTGGCCGTGCCGCCCGCCGACTTCGTGCTGCACAACTCGCTGTTCCTGGTGGCGCATTTCCACAACGTCATTATCGGCGGCGTGCTGTTCGGCTTGTTCGCGGCCATCAACTACTGGTGGCCCAAGGCCTTCGGCTTCCGGCTGGACCCGTGGTGGGGCAAGGTGTCGTTCTGGTTCTGGGTTGTGGGCTTCTGGACCGCCTTCGCGCCGCTCTACATCCTGGGCCTGATGGGCGTGACGCGGCGGATGCGGGTCTTCGACGACCCCAGCCTGCAAATCTGGTTCGTCATCGCGGCCTTTGGCGCCGTGCTGATCGCCATCGGCATCGCCGCGATGTTCGTGCAGTTCGGCGTCTCGGTCATGCGCCGCGACCGGCTGCGCGACGAGACCGGCGATCCCTGGGACGGGCGCACGCTGGAATGGGCGACCTCCTCGCCGCCGCCGGCCTATAACTTCGCCTTCACGCCGGTCAGCCACGGGCTGGACGCCTGGTGGGACATGAAGCGGTTCGGCCAGACCCGGCCCCGGGCGGAGTATCTGCCGATCCACATGCCCAAAAACACCGGGGCAGGGGTGATCATCGCCGCTTTCGCGACCGTCTGCGGCTTTGCGCTGGTCTGGTACATCTGGTGGCTGGCCGCCCTGTCCTTCGCGGGCGTGGTGATCGCATCCATCCTCCATACCTTCAACTACGGGCGCGACTATCACATCCCGGCCGCCGAGGTCCGCGCCACCGAAGACGCGCGCGACCGCCAGCTGGCAAGCATGAGGGCCTGATCCATGAGCACCGTTTCCGACCAGGCCCCCGGCGATTTCTGGGAGGTCGAGCCGCACCACCATCACGAAGGCGCGTCCACCTCCATCGGCTTCTGGGTCTATCTGATGAGCGACTGCCTGATGTTCGCGATCCTTTTCGCGACATTCGGGGTGCTGGGGGGCAGCTTTGCCGCCGGACCAGGGCCGAAGGATCTGTTCGACCTGGAACTGGTGGCGCTGAACACGGCCTTTCTGCTGCTGTCGTCGATCACCTACGGCTTTGCCATGCTGGCCATGGCCAAGGGCAACAAGAACGGCACGCTGGGCTGGCTGGCCGTCACGCTGGTCTTCGGCTTGGCCTTCCTGGGGGTGGAGCTTTACGAGTTCAACCACCTGATCCACCTGGGCGCCGGGCCGCAGCGGTCGGCCTTCCTGTCGTCCTTCTTCGCGCTGGTCGGCACGCATGGCCTGCATGTGGCCTTTGGCTGCCTGTGGCTGGTCACGCTGATGATCCAGGTCGGCCAGCGCGGGCTGATCCCGGCCAACCGCCGCCGCCTGTCCTGCCTGTCCATGTTCTGGCACTTCCTGGACGTGGTCTGGATCGGCGTGTTCACCTTTGTCTATCTGCTGGGAATGATCTGATGCCCTCTATCCAGGCCGAAGGCGACAAGCACCACGCGGAACGCCGCGCCGAGGCGCATGGCGACCATCACGACGACGGCCACGACCACGGCAGCGTCCGGTCCTACGTGACCGGCTTCGTGCTGTCGGTGATCCTGACGGCGATCCCCTTTGCCGTGGTCATGGGCGGCGGCTTCGAAAGCCGGCTGCTGACGGCGGCGGTCGTGGTCGGGCTGGCGGTGGTGCAGATCCTGGTCCACATGGTCTTTTTCCTGCACATGAACACCCGCAGCGACGAAGGCTGGACCATGATGGCCCTGATCTTCACGGTTGTGATCCTGGTTATCGTGCTGTCCGGGTCGCTGTGGGTCATGTACAACATGAACACCAACATGATGCCGCAGATGGACCACGAGGCCCTGGGCCTGGGATCGTGACCGCCCGCCGCCGCCCCCTTGCGCTGCTGGCGGCGGTGGGGGCCGTTTTCCTGGTGCTGATGGCGCTTGGCATCTGGCAGGTCCAGCGCCTGGCCTGGAAGACCGACCTGATCGCCCGCACCGAGGCCCGCCTGGCCGCCGACCCGGTGCCCGCGCCGGGCCCTGCGGAATGGGCGGGGCTGACCGGGGAAGGCGCCGAATACCGCCGCGTCACGGCGACGGGCCGGTATGTGCCCGACAGCGACGTGCTGGTGCAGGCGGTGACGGAACGCGGAGCAGGCTTCTGGGTGATGACGCCCTTGGCCACGGACGAGGGCTGGACGGTGCTGGTCAACCGGGGCTTCGTGGCCTCGGGCCGCCGCGACGACCGGCCCTTGCCCGAGGGTTCGCAGACCGTCAGCGGCCTGTTGCGCATGTCCCAGCCGGACGGCGCCTTTCTGCGCGCCAACGATCCCGCCGCGGGCCGCTGGTATTCCCGCGACACGCGGGCCATCGCGGCAACGCTGGGCCTGCCCGAGGTCGCCCCCTATTTCATCGACGCCGACCGCGCGGCAGCGGGCCAGCCGATCGGCGGCCTGACCGTGGTCGCTTTCCGCAACAGCCACCTGTCCTATGCGCTGACCTGGTTCGCCATGGCGGGCGGGCTGGCCGTGCTGACGGTCTACGCGCTGCGCCGCTAGGCTGGCGAAGGTCCGGCGCCTCGGCCGCGTCGCGGCCGGCCAGCCGCACGCGCCGGGCGTCTCGTGGTCGCCGGACGGGGCTGTCTTCGACGGCGCCGCCGCAGGCGGGCGGGGCCACGCGGGCGTTGCCGTTCCCGCCCTTTCATGGGCGGCTTTCCCGCGCCCGCACGGGAATTTCCGACCAAAGTGGCAGGCGGAATCGCCGTTTAACGCTGGATCGCCCTCTTGCGCGGTTGCACACTGGGCATGTTCAACGCGAGGAGGAAGCGATGGACGATCACAGCGAACAGGCCACAGAACAGGCCCATGCCGTCCGCCGCCTGGGGGCCGAGATCGGCGCGACGCTGATCGGCCATGACGCGCTGGTCGAACGGTTGCTGATCGCCCTTCTGGCGGGCGGCCACGTCCTGATCGAAGGCCCGCCCGGGATCGCCAAGACCCGCGCCGTCAAGGCGCTGGCCGCGCATCTGCCGGGCAGCCATGCCCGCATCCAGTGCACGCCCGACCTGCTGCCCTCGGATCTGACGGGCACGCAGGTGTTCCGCCCCGAGACCGGGGGCTTCGACTTCATCCCCGGCCCGATCTTCCACAGCCTGGTGCTGGTGGACGAGATCAACCGCGCGCCCCCCAAGGTGCAGTCCGCGCTGCTGGAGGCCATGGCCGAAGGGCAGGTCACCACGGGCGGCACAACGCGGCCCTTGCCCGATCCCTTCATGGTCGTGGCGACCCAGAACCCCATCGAGCACGAGGGCACCTTTCCCTTGCCCGAGGCGCAGCTCGACCGCTTCCTTTTGCACCTGCGGCTGGATCTGCCGGGGGCCGAGGCCGAACGGGCGATCCTGGATCTGGTCGAGGCCGAGACGGTCGCCCCCCCGCCGCTGCGCGGCACGGCGGTGTCCGCCGCCGATCTGACCCGCGCCCGGGCCGAGGTGGCGCGGATCCACCTGGCCCCCGCGCTCAAGGACTTCATCGTCCGGCTGGTCATGGCGACCCGGTCCGGCGGGGCGGTGGCGCAATGGGTGGAACATCCCGTATCCCCGCGCGGCACGCTGGCCCTGGCGGCGGGGGTGCGGGCGCGGGCCTGGCTGCACGGCCGCGATCACGGCCTGCCCGAGGATGCCGAGGCGCTGGCCGCCGACGCCCTGTCGCACCGCCTGATCCCCGCCTGGTCGGCCAGCGGCGAAGGGCGCACGGGCCGCAGCCTGGTTGCCGACATCCTGGCCCAGGTGCGCCCGTGGTAGCCCTGCCCGCCGGCCTGCCGCCCGGTTTGCCGCCCGGTTTGCCGGACGCTCCCGGCATCCGCCTGACCGCCGCCGAGCTGCTGGCCCTGCGCGACGGGACGGCGGGCAAGGCGCGCCACCGGCCCCTGACCCGCCGGGCGGGGGCGGTTCCCGCGCGCACGCCCGGCGCGGGCATGGACCTGCGCGAAATCCGCGCCTATGTCGCGGGCGACGATCCCCGGCGGCTGGATCCGGCGGCGACGGCGCGCACCGGCCATCCCCATATCCGCAGCCTGCACGAGGACCGCGACGACACGATCCTGCTGCTGGCCGATTTCCGCGCGCCGATGCTGTGGGGCACCGGCGCGGCGCTGCGGTCCGTCCGCGCGGCCCGGCACCTGGCCGAGGCGGGCTGGCGGGTGGCGCTGCGGGGCGGATCGGTGGCGGCGCTGGTGGCGGCGGGCCCGCGTCCGGCCGAGATCGCGGTCGGCAGCGGCGACGGGCAGATGGCGGCGGTCTGCCAAGCCTTCGCCCGCCAGCACGACCAGGCCTTGTCGGCCCCCGGCCAGGCCCCCCTGGCCGAGGCGCTGGCGCGGGCCATGCGCCTGTCGCCCGGGGGCGGGCGGGTGCTGGTCGCGACCTGCCTCGACGGGGTGCGGGGGGCGGAGGACGCGCTGGCGATGCTGGCGCGGCGGCGCTCGCTCGCCCTGGCGCTGATGCTGGACGAGGCCGAGCTGCATCCCCCGCGCGGACCTCTGGGCGTCAGCGACGGACGGCACAGCCGCATCGCCCGGCTGTCGGCCCCCGACATGTCTGCCGACCTGACCCGGCTCCGCGCCCTTGGCGCCACGGTGACCGAGGTGCGCCCGTGACCCCCGACGAGCTTCTGGCCCAACTGGCCCCGCCCCGCCTTCCGCCGGAGATCGGCGCGCTTGGCTGGCGCGAGATCCTGGCCCTGGCCGGGATCGGCCTGCTTTTGGGGCTGCTGGCCGCGCTGGTGCTGCGCCCCTTGACGACACGCAAGCCGTCGCGCCGCGCGCTGGTGCGGGCCACGCGCGGAATGCCGCCCGAGGTGCGGATCCTCGCCATCGCGCGGATCCTGGGCCGCCTGCCGGACCCCTTGCGGCCCGCCGCCTACGGCGCGGCACCCGCCCCCGACGATGCCGCCATCGAACGCATCGCGCTGAAAGGCCGCCAGGGATGAGCCTCGCCTGGCCCTGGCTGCTGGCCTTGCTGCCCTTGCCCTTGCTGCTGCGCCGCCTGCTGCCGCCCCTGGCCGTGCCCCGGCCCGCGCTGATCCTGCCCGGGCATCTGCTGCGGGCCGCCCGGCCGGCCGGCGCCGCGCGCGGACAAGGGCCGTGGCTGGCGGCGCTGGCCTGGGCGGCCCTGGTCCTGGCGCTGGCCGGGCCGCGGATCGAGGTCGCCAGCGACGTGATCCCGGCCTCGGGCCGCGACATCGTGCTGGTGATGGATCTGTCGGGCAGCATGTTGAAGGAGGACTTCTTCCTGGACAACCAGCCCGTCACGCGGCTGGAGGCGGTAAAGCGCACCGCCGGAGCCTTTGTGGCGGCCCGCCGGGGCGACCGGATCGGCCTGGTGATCTTTGGCGAACGCGCCTATTTCGCCGCCCCCCTGACCTTCGACGTCGAGGCCGTGGCCCGCGCCGTGGGCGAAGCCCAGATCGGCATATCCGGGCGCGGCACCGCGATCTCGGACGGGCTTGGCCTTGCCGCCAAGCGGCTGTCGCGCAGCGACGCGCCCACGCGGGTGATCGTGCTGATGTCGGACGGCGTCGACACCTCGGGCACCGTGCCCGCCATCGAGGCCGCGCGCCTGGCCCATGACCACGGCATCCGCGTCCATTCCATCGCCCTTGGCCCCGAGGATCTGGAAAACCAGCCCCGATCGCGCGACGCGGTGGACGTGGCGACCCTGCGCGCCGTGGCCGAGGTGTCGAACGGCGAAAGCTTCCGCGTGCGCGACACCGCCGACCTGCAAGCGGTGGCGCAGAGCCTGGACCGGCTGGAGCCGAACCCCTCGGCCCGCCCGCCGATGCGGTTGTGGCAGCCGCTCTGGGTCTGGCCCGCCGGCGTGGCCGCCTTGTGCCTGTTCCTGATCGCCGGGCGGAGGCGCGGATGGACGGGCTGATCCTGCTGCGCCCCTTGTGGCTCTTGGCGCTGCTGCCGCTGGCGGGGCTGGTCGGGTTGCGCCTGACGCGGCTTCCCGACGCCGGGGGATGGGAACGGGTGATGGGTCGCGACATGCTGCGGGCGATGGCGGCGCTCGGGGCCTTGGGCGGGCGGCGGCCGCTGTGGATGCGGCTGCTGGCGCCCGTGGCGCTGGCGCTGCTGATCGCGGGCTTGGCGGGGCCTGCCCTGCCGCGCAGGGACGCGCCGGTGCTGGCGCAGGCCGATGCGGTGGTGCTGGCGGTGGATCTGTCGCCCTCGGTCGCGAAGGGGCCGGGACTGGATCAGGCGAAGCTCGCGGCGGCGGGGCTGGCGCAGGCCCTGTCCGGGCGCCCGGTCGGCCTGATCCTTTACGGGGGCGAGGCCTTCACCGCCTCGGCCCCGACGCTGGACATCGCCACCTTGCAGACCCAGGTCGGGGTGCTGGACGCGGACACGATGCCGGGCAAGGGTTCGCGTCCCGCCGCCGCCATCGGCATGGCCGCGCAGATGCTGGCCGGGCTGCCGCGCGCCGATCTGGTGCTGATCTCGGACGGGGGCGGGGTGGACCGGCAGGCCCTGGCCGAGGCCGACCGGCTGGAGGCGCGCGGCGCGCGGATTTCCGCGCTGCGGCTGGACGGGCGCGCGCCCGGCGCCCCCGCCGCGCCCGGCGATGCGCTGGACCGGCTGGTGCGCGGCGGGGCGGCGATGGCCTGGGACGACATGGACGCGCTGGCCGCCCGGCTGGCCCGCAGCGGCGGATCGGCCCGCGATCCCGTGCTGCGGGCGCTGCAATACCGCGACCTTGGTCCTTGGCTTGCGATGCTGGCGCTGCCGCCCCTGCTGGTCATGCTGCGGAGGCAGGAATGAGGCCCGCGCTGATCGCTCTGGCGGGCCTTGCCGCCCTGGCCGTCGCGGGCGCCGAGGCGCTTGGCCGGCTGGCCCTGCACGCGGGGCTGGACCGCGCGGCGGCGGCGCTGCTGGACGATCCGGCGGCGCGGGGCGTGGCGCTGTACCGGCTGGGCGACTTTCCCGCCGCCGACGCGGCCTTCGCCAGGGCGGGCCGGTCGCAAACCTACAACCGGGGCCTGTCGCTGGCCGCCACGGGGGATTACCCGCTGTCGGTCGCCTATTTCGACGCGATGCTGTTCGCCAATCCCGCCGACGAGCAGGCGCGCCGCAACCGCGACCTGGTGGCGTCGATGTATCCGCCGGAACGCGGCGACTCCACCGCGCCGGGCCGCATCAAGGGGGCGGGCGGGATGGAGGCGGGGGACGTGCCGATCTCGGAGCTGCTGGCCAATGCCTCGGGGCCGGAATGGGAACGGCGGCTGGACGCCAAGGGGCTGGCCGCGACCGATCAATGGCTGGACACCATTATCGACGACCCGGGCGAGTTCCTGAAGCTGCGCATCCGCGCCGAGTTCGACCGCCGCGCCCAGATGGGCCTGATCCGCCCCGAGGAGGGCGACCCATGGTGATCCGCGCGCTTCTGGCTTGGCTGCTGATGGCGGGCGCGGTTCTGGCGCAGGGCGACACGCGGCTGATGGTGCTGCACGACCACGGCAATCCGGTCGTGTCGGAAATGGTCAAGCTGACCATCCGCGGCGAATACGACCTGACCGTCTCGCTGGAGGACATGCAGTTCCCGAACTCGCCCGATTACGACTGGATCCAGATCGCGCGGGACGACTGGCGCAAGGAGCGCGTGCAGGGGCGGCTTTTGCAGATCTTCGAACGCAAGATCGCGCTGTTTCCGCGCCGTCCCGGCCCGCTGACGGTCGGTCCCGTCAGCCACAAGCTCACCTATGTCCAGGACAACGGCCAGCGGGCGGAAACCACCGTCGTCGCCGCGCCCATCGCCCTGGCGGTCAAGCCCTTTCCCGCCGATGCGCCCCCCTTGTCGGCCAGCCGGCTGATCCTGACGGACGAGCTGTCCGCCGAACCGGGCCGCCTGAAGAAGAACGAGATCCTGACCCGCCGCGTCACGGTCGAGGCGCTTGGCGCGCTGGCCCATCACCTGCCCGCCCGGCCCGACCTGTCCGAACCCTGGCTGATCCTGTTCAGCCAGCCCGAACACCGCGAAACCGTGCTGACCGAAGCGGGGCCGGTGGCGCGCGTGGTCTGGGAATGGCAGCTGCGCCCCCGGACCGGCGAACCCGCGATCCTGCACGCCGAGGCCTTTTCCTGGTTCGACACCGACAGCCGCCAGGTCGAGGTGGCGCCCTTGAAGCCCATCCCCTTCGGCTTTGCGGGCTTCGGGTCGAACTTCGGCGCGCCGGACCAGGCGGGCTGGCGCAACTGGCCGCTTGCCGCCCTGGCCTTGGGCGGGGGCATGGCGGTTTCGCTTGCGGGGATGCTGCGGGGGCAGGGGCTGCTGCCCGCAGGGGCGCTGCGGCACCGCCTGCGCCGCATGCGGCCCGGCCCCCATGCCCGGGCCATGCGCCGGGCCGCCGCGGCAGGGGACCTGCCCGCCTTGCGCGACGCCGCCGACCGGCACCTGCGCTGGCGGGGCCAGCCCGCGCCCGCCCTGATGGCCGACCTGGACCGCCAGCTTTATGCCGCGTCGCCCCCGCCGGACTTCGATGCGCCCCGCTGGCTGGCCGCCTTCCGCCGGACGTTGCGGCAGGGCTGATTTTCAAGGGCTTGTCACATCGCCCGCCTTGGGCCACCCTTTCCCTATCCAACCCCGCCCGGACGCGGGGACGACACAGGGAACCACCATGAAACACCTTTTGACCTCGCGCGCGATCCTGCTGGCATCGGCCCTTGCCATTGCGCCCGCGGCCTGGGCCGAAACGCCCGCCGACACGCTGGTCGTGGCCCACACGATCGACGACATCATCAGCCTGGACCCGGCGCAGAGCTTCGAGTTCTCGGGCAACGACGTGAACCAGAACACCTATGACCGCCTGGTCGATTTCGACCCGCTGGACATGGAGGCGGGCTTCAAGCCCTCGCTCGCCGAAAGCTGGCAGGTGGCCCCGGACGGCATGTCCATCACCTTCACCATGCGCGACGGCGTCGCCTTCCATTCCGGCAACCCCGTCCGGGCCGAGGATGCGGCCTGGTCCTTGCAGCGCGCGGTGATCCTGAACAAGACCCCCGCCTTTATCCTGACGCAGTTCGGCTTCACCCCCGAGAACGTCGAGGAAAAGATCGCCTTCGACGACTAGACCCTGACGCTGCACCTGGACAAGCCCTATGCGCCGACATTCGTGCTGAACTGCCTGACCGCCAGCGTGGCCAGCGTGGTGGACAAGGAAACCGTGATGGCCAATGTCCAGGGCGAGGATCTGGGCAACGCCTGGCTGACCACCAACGCAGCCGGATCCGGCCCCTATACCCTAGCCGCCTGGCGCCCGAACGAGGCCGTGCAGCTGGCCGCCTTCGAGGAATACTGGCAAGGCGCCCCCGCGATGAAGCGCGTGATCGTGCGCAACGTCGCCGAATCCAGCGCCCAGCGTCTGCTGCTGGAACAGGGCGACATCGACGTGGCCCGCAACCTGACGCCGACCGACGTGGAGGCCGTCCGCTCGGTCGAAGGCATCACCGTGCAGGACGAGCCGCGCGGCCGGATCCTCTACATGGGCCTGAACCAGAAGGATCCGGTGCTGTCGAACCCCGCCGTGGTCGAGGCGATGAAGCATCTGGTCGATTACGACGGCATCGCGGACAGCTTCCTCAAAGGCATGTTCGTGCCCCATCAGGCCTTCCTGCCCTCGGGCTATCTGGGCGCGCTGGACGAAAACCCCTGGACCTATGACGTGGCCAAGGCCAAGGCGCTGATCGACGAGGCGGGGATGTCCGGCAAGACCATCACCACCAAGGTCCGCGACCTGCGCGAATACGTGGACGTGGCGCAGGCCTTGCAGGCGTCGATGGCCGAGGCCGGGCTGACCCTGGAAATCCAGCAGATGACCGGCGCGCAGGTGCTGGACGCTTATCGCGCCCGCGACGTGCCGATCTTTCTGGGCGAATGGGGGCCGGATTATTCGGACCCGAACACCAACGCCGCGACCTTCGCCTATAACCCCGACAACAGCGACGAGGCGCAGGCGACCGGCCTTCTGGCCTGGCGCAACGCTTATGCCGTTCCGCAGGCGATGAACGAGGCGACGGTCGCGGCCACGCTGGAACAGGATGCCGACAAGCGCGCGCAGATGTATCTCGACCTCCAGAAGCAATACCAGGCCGAGGCGCCGATCGTGCCGCTGTTCCAGCGGATCGAGCCGACGGGGCTGCGCGACACCGTGGGCAACTGGAACTCGGGCCGGGCGGTCACCTCGGTCATGTACCGGCAGGTGACGAAGGGCCAATAGGCCGTGTCCGCGACCGATGCCGCAAGGCCGGGGGCGGCACCGCCCCCCGGTCCCAAGGCCCCTTCCGCCGCCCGCCGCCGCGCCCGCAGCATCGCGGGCACGGTCCTGTCTCTGGGCCTGACCCTGCTGGGCCTGCTGCTGGTCACCTTTGTCATCGGCCGGGTGATGCCCATCGACCCGGTGCTGAAGGTGGTGGGCGACCGCGCCACGCAGGCCCAATACGACGCGGCCTATGTCGCGATGGGGCTGGACCGGCCGCTTTACGTCCAGTTCGCGCGCTATCTGGGGGACGTGCTGACCGGCGATTTCGGGCGGTCCATCTCGACCGGGCAGCTGGTGGTGGACGACATCAAGCGCGTCTTCCCCGCCACGTTCGAACTGGCGACGCTGGGCACCCTGATCGGCGTGCTGATCGGCGTGCCGCTGGGCGTGATCGCCGCGGCGCGCCGGGGCGGGATCATCGACCAGGCGGCCCGCGTGGTGGCCCTGGTCGGCTATTCCATGCCGATCTTCTGGCTTGGGCTGATGGGGCTGCTGGTGTTCTACGGCATCCTCGGCTGGGTCGGGGGGCCGGGGCGGCAGGGGATCATCTATGACGGCATGGTGCCCGCCGTGACCGGGCTGATCCTGGTCGATTCCCTGATCGCGGGGGACTGGGGCGCCTTCAAGGACGCCTTTTCCCACATCATCCTGCCGGCGTCGCTGCTGGGCTATTTCAGCCTCGCCTATATCAGCCGCATGACCCGCAGCTTCATGCTGGAGCAGCTGTCCGCCGAATACATCACCACCGCCCGCGTCAAGGGCCTGTCCGAACGCGCGGTGATCTGGCGCCACGCCTTCCGCAACATCCAGATCCCGCTTGTGACGGTGATCGCCCTGTCCTTCGGATCGCTGCTGGAAGGGTCGGTGCTGACCGAGATCATCTTTTCCTGGCCCGGCCTCGGCCAGTACATCACCAAGGCGCTGTTGGCGGGCGACATGAACGCGGTCCTGGGCGGCACCGTGGTTGTCGGCGTCTGCTTCGTGGCGTTGAACCTGCTCAGCGACATCCTGTATCGCGTGCTGGACCCGAGGGCGACATGAACCCGTCCCGCCGCGAATGGCTGCTGTCGGACGCTCCGCAGACCCGCGGACAGGCGAGGCTTGGCGCGCTTTATCAGGGCTGGCTGACCTTTCGGGGCAACAAGCTGGCGATGCTGGGGCTGATCGTCCTGGTTCTGCTGATCGGCATGGCGGTCTTCGCGCCATGGCTTTCTCCGCAAAGCCCCTTCGCCCAGGATCTGGCCGGACGGCTGCAACCGCCATCGGCGGAACATTGGCTGGGCACCGACGCGCTTGGCCGGGACATCCTGTCGCGGCTGATCCACGGCTCGCGCGTCACGCTGTTCATCGTGGGCACCGTGGCCCTGATCGCCCCGGTGATCGGGCTGTTCATCGGCACGGTGGCGGGCTTCGCCGGTGGCTGGGCGGATCAGGTGCTGATGCGCGTCACCGACATCTTCCTGGCCTTTCCCAAGCTGATCCTGGCCCTGGCCTTCGTGGCGGCCCTGGGCGCCAGCATCGGCAACGCGGTGCTGGCGCTGGCCCTGACCGCCTGGCCGCCTTATGCCCGCCTGGCCCGGGCGGAAACGCTGACGATCCGCAACGCCGACTTCATCGCCGCCGCCCGCCTGCAAGGCGCGGGGCCGCTGCGGCTGCTGGTCCGGCACATCTGGCCGCTTTGCGTCAGTTCGCTGATCGTGCGCGTGGCGCTGGACATGGCGGGGATCATCCTGTCGGCGGCGGGCCTGGGCTTTCTGGGCCTCGGGGCGCAGCCGCCGATGCCCGAATGGGGGGCGATGATCTCGGACGGGCGGACCTATATCCTGGACTTCTGGTGGGTCGCAGCCATGCCGGGGATCGCGATCTTCGTTGTCTCGATGGCCTTCAACCTGCTGGGCGACGGGTTGCGCGACGTGTTGGATCCGAAGGGGGCCAAGGAATGACCCTGCTGTCCGTCCGCAACCTGCGCGTCGCCTTTCCGACCCGCCAGGGCAGCTTCGAGGCCGTGCGCGGCGTCAGCTTCGACCTGGGCCGGGAACGGCTGGGCGTGGTGGGCGAATCCGGGTCTGGCAAGTCGATGACCGGCCGCGCGATCCTGGGGCTTGTCCGCCCGCCCGGCCTTGTCACCGCCGACCGGATGGAGCTTGAGGGCCAGTCGATCCTGAACCTGTCCGAACGCCGGATGCGCAAAATCCGCGGCAGGCGGATCAGCATGGTCATGCAGGATCCCAAGTTCAGCCTGAACCCGGTGATGACGGTCGGCGATCAGATCGTCGAGGCCTACCGCCTCCACGCCGGGGGCGCGAAAGCCGCCGCCCGGCAAAAGGCGCTCGCCATGCTGGCCGCCGTGCAGATCCGCGACCCGGAGCGGGTGATGGGCGCCTATCCGCACGAGGTCTCGGGCGGCATGGGCCAGCGCATCATGATCGCCATGATGCTGGCCCCCGATCCCGGGATCCTGATCGCCGACGAACCCACCTCGGCGCTCGACGTGTCGGTCCGGACCGAGGTTCTGAACATCATGGACCGGCTGGTCCGCGACCGGGGCATGGGCCTGATCTTCATCAGCCACGACCTGAACCTTGTGGCGCAGTTCTGCGACCGGGTGCTGATCATGTATGCGGGCCGCATCGTGGAAACGCTGCCCGCGCGCGACCTGCACAAGGCGCGCCACCCCTACACGCAAGGGCTGCTGAACAGCCTGCCGCGCCTCGACGCGCCGGTGGACCGCCTGCCGGTGCTGGAACGCCAGGACGCCTGGCGCGAGGACGGCGCGGTCACCCACGGCCTGGAAACCGAATTTCCGGGGGGGCTGTGACATGCCGCTTCTTCTTTGTCCAAATACCCATTTCCGACGGTGCCGCCCATGCTGACGGTTGACCGTCTGAACGTCTGGTTCGGCCATCCCCCCGACCGCGTGGACGCCGTGAAGAACGCCGGCTTCGCCGTGGCCCAAGGCGAAAGCTTCGGCCTTGTGGGCGAATCCGGGTCCGGCAAGTCCACCATCCTGCGCGCCGTCGCCGGGCTGATCGACACCTGGTCGGGCTCCATCCAGGTCGCGGGCCGGCCCCTGACCGCCAGCCGCCGCGACCGGGCCTTCTACAAGGCCGTGCAGATGGTGTTCCAGGATCCCTACGCCAGCCTGCATCCCCGCCATTCGGTCGATGCGGTGCTGTCGGAAACCCTGCGCCTGCAAGGCATGGACGACATCGACCGGCGCATCGCCCGGCTGCTGGACGACGTGGGCCTGGGCCGAGGCTTCCGCTTCCGCTATCCGCACCAGCTTTCCGGCGGGCAGCGGCAGCGGGTCGCCATCGCGCGCGCCCTGGCGGCGGAACCGCGTCTTCTGCTGCTGGACGAACCGACCAGCGCGCTGGATGTCAGCGTGCAGGCCGAAATCCTGAACCTGCTGTCGGACCTGCGCGCCGAACACGGGCTGACCTATGTGATGGTCAGCCACGACCTGGCCGTGGTGGGCCACATGTGCGACCGGCTGGCCGTCATGCAGGCGGGCCGCATCGTCGAGGTGATGGATGTCGATGCCCTGCGCCAGGGCGCCGCGCGGCAGGACTATACCCGCCGGCTCATCGCGGCCTCGGCCGGGTATGCCCGCGCGTGATCACATCGTCTCGCCCGGCAGGCGGCT
The DNA here is from genome assembly GCF_042648745.1 of Paracoccus angustae. Taxonomy (NCBI): domain Bacteria; kingdom Pseudomonadati; phylum Pseudomonadota; class Alphaproteobacteria; order Rhodobacterales; family Paracoccaceae; genus Paracoccus; species Paracoccus angustae. The sequence goes on along the minus strand of NZ_JBHRXY010000003.1, from coordinate 261,433 downwards.
GGCCTGCCGCACCCAGTCGGCGAAGCGGCCTTCGTCGAACGCCCCGTCCTGGGCGATGTGCAGATAGCGGACCAGGGGCTGCTTCGATCCGACCGGGGGGACCGGCCGCAACTCGGCCCCGCGGAAGAAGGCGACCTTGATGTATCCGGTCATGCAGTGGAAGGACAGGAACCAGCGGCCCTCCTCGACCCCGTAAAGCGGCGAGTTCCACTTGACCGCCTTCCGCACCCCCGGCACGGCGGCCGCGACCAGATCGTCCAGCCGCCGTCCCACGCCCTGTTTCCAGCCGGGCATCGCGGCGATGTAATCCTGCACCGGGCCGTCGCCCGTGCCCTTGGCGATCTGCGGATTGCCGCCCGCCAGCAATACGGGTTTCCCGTTGTCCTGCATGTCTCCGCCTTCCCCCTGCCGTCCGCCCGCCAGTCTGCCACAGCCGGCGCGGCCTTGCACCCCGGCGCGCTATCGCTAACCTGCGCGCGAACGGACGAAAGGAACCACCATGAAGCGCGTCATCCTGGGCGGCGGCGATGTCGAGGTCAGCGGGATCTGCCTGGGCACCATGACCTTCGGCAACCAGACGTCCCCGGCCGAGGGCCATGCCCAGATCGACCGCGCGCTCGACGCGGGCATCACCTTCCTCGACACGGCCGAGATGTATCCCGTGAACCCCGTCCGGCGCGAAACCATCGGCCTGACCGAAACCATCGTCGGCAACTGGCTGGCCCGCGGCGGCAAGCGCGACCGGGTCGAGATCGCGACCAAGATCACCGGCCCCAGCCAGATGGTCCGCGACGGCGCGCCTTATGACGGCGCCATCGTCGCGGCGGCCATCGACGGGTCGCTGAAGCGGCTGCAAACCGACCGCATCGACCTTTATCAACTGCACTGGCCGGTGCGGGGCAGCTATGCCTTCCGGCAGAACTGGACATATGACCCTTCGAAGCAGTCGAAGGGGCAGACCTTGGACCACATGGCCGACGTTCTGGGCGCGCTGTCGGATGCGCAAAAGGCGGGCAAGATCCGCGCGGTGGGCCTGTCCAACGAATCCGCCTGGGGGCTGACGCGCTGGTGCGATGTGGCCGACCGGCTGGACGCCCCGCGCATGGCCACGATCCAGAACGAATATTCGCTGCTTCATCGCCTTTACGACACCGACGGGGCCGAGGCGGCGGTCAATGAAGACGTGACGCTGCTGTCCTATTCCCCCCTGGCGGCGGGGCTGCTGTCGGGCAAGTATTCGGACGGCGCCCTGCCCGAGGGCAGCCGGGCGGCGGTGGACAAGGCCAGCGGAGGCCTGGGCAACCTGGGCGGACGCAGGACCCCGCAAGCCGTCGCCGCGACGGAGGCCTATCGCAAGCTTGCCGCGGATCATGGCTGGGACGCCATTCACATGGCGATCGCCTGGCAGCTGACGCGGCCCTTCAAGGTCGTGCCCATCATCGGCGCCACGCGGATAAACCAGCTGGACCACCTGATCGCAGGCCTTGGAAAGCCCTTGCCCGACGATCTGCGCAAGGCGCTCGACCGGCTGCACAAGCAGCATCCGCTGCCCTATTGATGAAACGCGGTCAGCCCCTATCTGATTGTTCGTAAGGATGAAATAAGGAGCAGGTCATGGCGGGCGATCCCTATGCAGCCTTGGGACTGACGAAATCGGCCAGCGATGCCGAGATCAAGAAGGCCTATCGCAAAATCGCCAAGTCGGACCATCCCGACCTGAACCCCGACCCGGCGGCGACGGCGCGCTTCAAGGCGGCCTCGGCGGCCTACGACCTGCTGAAGGATCCCGAACAGCGCCGCCGCTTCGATGCCGGGGAAATCGACGCCCAGGGCCAGGAACGCCCGCAGCGCCGCGCCTGGCGCGACCATGCCGAGGCGGCGGGCAACCCGTACGCGCGCAGCTACGGCTTTGACGGCGATCCCGACCTGTCGGATGTCTTCTCGGATCTGTTCGGGCGGCGCGGCGGCTTTGGCGGCTTCGGTCGCAGCCCCGAGGATCCGCGCGACTTCCACGTGCGCGGTCAGGATTACCGCTTTTCCTTGCAGGTCGATTTCCTGACCGCCGCGCGTGGCGGCAAGACCCGCATCACCCTGCCCGAGGGCGGAGACCTGGAGGTCACGATCCCCAAGGGCGTGCGCGACGGCCAGACCATCCGGCTGAAGGGCAAGGGCGGGCGGGGCCTGGGCCAGGGCGGTCCCGGCGACGCCTATCTGACGGTCAGCATCGCCCCCCATCCCGATTTCCGGCGCGAGGGCGACGACATCCTGCTGACCCTGCCCATCACCCTGGACGAGGCCGTCCTGGGCGGCAAGGTCGCCGTTCCCACCATCGACGGCCCGGTCAGCCTGACGATCCCCAAGGGCGCCACCACGGGGCAAAAGCTGCGCCTGCGCGGGCGCGGCATCAACGGCGGCGACCAGCAGGTGGAACTGAAGATCGTCATGCCGCCCCGCGTGGATGAGGACCTGGTCCGGTTCTTCGAGGAGTGGCGCAAGGATCACCGCTATGATCCGCGCGCGGGAATGAAAGCGGGAGGATAAGGGAATGGCCCGTCATTATTCCGAAACCGAGGTCGTGGCGATCCTGGAGGATCTGGATCCCGCGCGCCTGCACGCCTTTGTCGCCGCCCATGTGGTGACGCCCGTTGTCACCTCCCAGGGCCATGCCTTCACCGAGGCCGACGTGGCCCGGCTGCAACTGCTCTGCGACCTGTCCGACATTTATGGCCTGCCGACGGATGCGCTGCCCATGGTGATGTCGCTGATCGACCAGCTGAACACCGCCCGCGGCGACATGCGCGCGCTGATCCAGGCCGTCGCCAGCGAGCCCGACGACGTGCGCGGCCGGATCCGACGATCGGTGCGCCAGTTGCGGATCGTGACGCTGGGCCAGGGCTGAGAAACCCAGGCTCAGAACCCAGGCTGAGAACCCAGGGCTGATCGGCAGGCATGACCGCGCCGGGTCCGACAAGGACCGTCGGCTTCGCCACGCGATGCCATGTCCACCTGCGCCGCGTCCACCCGCGCCGCCGGGCCTTGCAGGCCCCGCCCCAGACCGGACACCGGCTTTCCGGAACCCGCGTGGGGAACCGTTTCTGACGGACCCCTGCCGCCCAGGCATGGAAACCTGTGCGTTTTCCTGTCCTGTCCGCCCCTGGCCGCCGCATGTCGATCCGCTTTGGGCGGCTTTCAAGCGGGCCGAAAGACTGCCTTCCAGACTTGCAGATTGTGAAAGCCCGGGCCGCGCGCTAAGGCGGAACCATGACCCGTTACCTTCCCCATATCGCCGCGACCCTGTCGCTGGGACTGCCGCTGATCGGCAGTCACCTGGCGCGCATGGCGATCGGGGTGGCCGACACCGTGATGATCGGCTGGTATGGGGTGGAAACGCTGGCCGGGTTGGTCATCGCCACCTCGTTCTTTCATATCCTGTTCTTTTTGGGCATGGGCTTCGGGACCGGCGTTCTGGGCCTGATCGCCACAGCCATCGTGCGCGGCGACGAACCCGAGGTTCGCCGCGCCGCCCGCATGGCGTTGTGGCTGTCCCTGGGCTTCGGCCTGGCCGCCATGCCGCTGATGTGGTTCGCCGACCCGATCCTGCGCGGGATCGGCCAGACCCCGGCGGTCGCGGCCCATGCGCAGGACTATCTGCGCATTGCCGGGTGGGGATTGGCGGTGGTGCTGGCGCAACTGACGCTCAATTCCTATCTGGCCGCGATGGAACGGACGCAGGTCGTCATGTGGGTGACGCTGGCGGGCCTGCCCCTGAACGTGGCGCTGAACTGGGTGCTGATCTTTGGCAACGGGGGCGCGCCGGAACTGGGCGTGCGGGGCGCGGCCATCGCCAGCCTGACGGTGCAGGTCGTCCAGCTTGCCCTGCTGGTGGCCTATGCCCGCTGGCTGCCCGCGACGCGCAAGTACCGCCTGTTCCAGCGGTTCTGGAAACCCGACCATGCCGCAATGCGCCAGGTGTTCCGCCTGGGCTGGCCCATCGGCCTGACCATGGTGGCGGAAGGCGGGCTGTTCGTCGGATCGAACGTGATGATGGGCTGGATCGGCACGCAGGAACTGGCCGCCCACGGGATCGCGCTGCAAATCTGCTCGATCACCTTCATGGTCCATCTGGGCCTGTCGAACGCCGCGACCGTGCGCGTGGGCCAGGCCAAGGGGCGCGGCGACGCCCCGGGGATGCGCGACGCGGCGGTGACGGTTATCGCCATGTCGCTGCTCTTCGCCGCGATCGCCATCGCCGTCTATCTGCTGGCGGGCGAGGGGCTGGTTCGGCTGTATCTGGACCCCGCCGATCCGCGCGGACCTGCCATCGTGGCGCTTGGCGCGGCGCTGCTGGTTTATGCGGCGCTGTTCCAGCTGACCGACGCCTTCCAGGTGATCGCGCTCGGCTTTCTGCGCGGGGTGCATGACACGCGCGTGCCGATGTGGATCGCCGGTTTCAGCTATTGGGTGGTGGGAATGCCCGTCGCCTGGGGGCTGGCCTTCCCGGGGGGCTTCGGTCCCGCCGGGCTGTGGCTGGGCCTGTGCGTCGGGCTGACGGTCGCCGCCGCGCTGCTGATGATGCGCTTCTGGCGGGGACACGCGCAGGGGGTCTGGACCCGTCCCGCCGTGGCGGTCTAACGTGGCCGCGACCAGTGAAGGAGGCTTTCATGCGACCCGTCTTTGTCCAGTTCCGCTGCGAGCCCGGCAAGACCTATCAGGTCGCCGAGGCCATCTATGACCGGGAGGTGGTCAGCGAGCTTTACTCGACCTCGGGCGATTACGACCTGATCGCCAAGGTCTATATCCCGGAAGACGAGGATGTCGGCCGTTATCTTTCCGAACGCCTGTTCGACATCCCCCATATCAGCCGCACGCTGACCACCATGACCTTCCGCGCCTTCTGATGATCCGCCTTGCCCCGATCCCGGCGGGCCTGCCCGCGACGGTGCCCTTTGTCGGCCCCGAAACGCTGGAACGCCAGGCGGGCCGCCCCTTTGCCGCGCGCCTTGGCGCCAACGAGAACGGTTTCGGCCCAAGCCCGCGCGCGGTGGCCGCGATGCAGGCCGCGGCGGGCGAGGTCTGGAAATACGGCGATCCGACCAGCCACGACCTGACCCATGCCCTTGCCGCGCATCACCGCGTCCGCCCCGAAAACATCATCCTGGGCGAGGGGATCGACGGCTTGCTGGGCCTGCTGGTGCGCCTGACGGTCGCGCCGGGCGATGTCGTGGTCACGTCCGAGGGGGCCTATCCGACCTTCAACTTCCATGTCGCGGGCTTTGGCGGCGTTCTGGACAAGGTGCCCTACCGCGACAACGCCGAGGATCCCCGCGCCCTGCTGGACCGCGCAAGGGACGCCGGGGCACGGCTGGTTTATCTCGCCAATCCCGACAATCCGATGGGCAGCTGGCACAACGGCGCGGTGATCGAGGCGATGCTGGACCGGCTTCCCGAAAACGCGCTGCTGGTTCTGGACGAGGCTTACGCCGAATTCGCCCCCGCGGGCGCCATCCCGGCCATCGCCGCCGACGATCCCCGCGTGATCAGGATGCGGACCTTCTCCAAGGCCTACGGCATGGCGGGCGCGCGCGTGGGCTACGCCATCGGGCACCCGGACCTGATCGCGGCCTTTGACCGGGTGCGCAACCACTTCGGCATGAACCGCGTCAGCCAGATCGGCGCGCTTGCCGCGTTGCAGGATCGGGACTGGCTGGCCCATGTGGTGGCGCGGGTGGATGCGGCGCGGCGGCGCATCGCCTCCATCGGCGCGGAAAGCCGGCTGACCGCCCTGCCGTCCGCCACGAACTTCGTGGCGCTCGACACGCATCGCGACGGCGCCTTCGCCCGCCGCCTGGTCGATGCCCTGGCGGCCGAGAGAGTCTTCGTCCGCATGCCCGGCGTGGCGCCGCTCGACCGTTGCATCCGCGTCAGCTGCGGTCCCGACCCGGAACTGGACATCCTGGCCCAGGCCCTGCCGCACGCGCTTTCCAGGCTGTAAGCGGCTTCTTCATTGCCCAAATACCCCCGCCGGAGGCACCTGCGCCCGCCACAGGCGCCCCCGCGGCAAAGGCTTACATCGCCGCCAGCTGCGCCAGCGCCGCCTTCAGCCGGGCCAGGTCGTCATCAAGCGCGGCCAGCTTTTCGCGCGTTTCCTCGATCACCTCGGCTTCGGCGTTCTCGACGAAGCGGGGGTTGTTCAAGCGCTTGCGCAGCCCATCCGCGTCCTTTTCGGACTTCGCAACCGCCTTTCGCAGCCGCGCCGTTTCCGCGCCTGCGTCGATCACGTTGCCGATGGGCAGCGCGAAGCTTGCCCCCGGCGCCGCCACCGTGATGGTGCCCTTGCCCGCCACGCCGTCCGCCGGCGCGTTGACGCGCGCCAGCCGCTCGATCAGCGGGCCGTTGGCGGCCAGCGCGGCGCGGGCCGCCCCGTCCGCCTCGGTCACGATCAGGTCCAGCCTGGCGCCTGCCGGAACGCCCATCTGCGCGCGGGCCGACCGCACCGCCTCGATCAGCGAAATCACCCAGTTCATCTGGCGGTCCGCCTCGGCGTCGATCAGGTCCGCGCCACAGGTCGGCCAGTCGCCATGCACCAGCATCTTCTGCCGCTCGCCCGTCAGCGACCACAGCTCCTCGGTCACGAAGGGCATGATCGGGTGCAGCAGCAGATAGCACTGGTCCAGAACCCACCCCATGGTGGCGCGGGTCTCGTCCGCATGGCCGCCGTCGAACAGGGGCTTGGCGAATTCGACATACCAGTCGCAGACCTTGCCCCAGACAAAGGCATAAAGCCCGTTCGCCGCGTCGTTGAAGCGATAGGAGGCCAGCGCCTCGTCGGTGGCGATGCGGATCCGCGCCACCTCGCCGATGATCCAGCGGTTCACGGTGTGAGACGGCTGCGGCATGGCCCCGCCGCCGCGCACGCCGTTCATTTCGGCAAAGCGGGTGGCGTTCCAGATCTTGGTCACGAAGTTGCGCGCGCCCTCGACATGCTTCGGCCCCAACTTGGGATCGCGGCCCATGGCGGCCATGCCGGTCAGCGTCATGCGCAGCGCGTCGGCGCCGAAATCGTCGATTAGGGTTAGCGGGTCGATGACGTTGCCTTTCGACTTCGACATCTTCGCGCCCTTTTCGTCGCGCACGAGGCCGTGGACATAAACCGTGCGGAACGGCACGTCGCCCACCACCTCGAGCTGCATCATCATCATCCGGGCGACCCAGAAGAAGATGATGTCGAAGCCCGTGACCAGCACGTCGGTCGGGAAATACTTGCGCAACGCTTCGGTCTGCTCGGGCCAGCCCAGCGTGCCGATGGGCCACAGACCGCTGCTGAACCAGGTGTCCAGCACGTCCGGGTCGCGCCAGACCGGATAAACCAGCCGGGTCGGATCCTGGGTCAGGTTGTAATCGGCCAGGCCGCGCGCAAAGGCGTCGATGGCGGCCTCGCGGTCGGCGCATTCGACGATGCGGGCGATTTCCAGGGGCTGCGGCAGCCCGGCGATCGAATCGCGGAACTGCTCGGCCACCTCGGCGAAGCTGGCGGCGGCATGGTGGATCTCGTCGCGGTGAACCAGGCCTTCCTCCAGCAGCGCGAAGATTTCCACGTCGTCCAGTTCGCCGTCGCCGTCATTGTCGACATGGCCTTCCAGCGACAGGTCAAGGCCATACCAGACGGGGATCTGGTGGCCCCACCACAGCTGGCGGCTGATGGTCCAGGGCTCGATGTTCTCTAGCCAGTTGAAATACACCTTCTTGTGCTGTTCGGGCAGGATTTCCGTCCGGCCCGAGCGCACGGCCTCCAGCGCGGGGCCGACGATGCGGGCCGTATCGACGAACCACTGGTCGGTCAGCATCGGCTCGATCACCACGCCGGAGCGGTCGCCGAAGGGCTGCATGATCGGCTTGCTGTCCACGACGGGGCGGCGTTCCAGATGCTCGGCCCCGGTATCCGCGTCGATTTCCTTGTGCAGATAGGTGACCGCCAGTCCTTCGGCGTTGATCTGCGCCACGACGCGGCGGCGCGCCTCGAGGCGGTCGAGGCCGCGCAGATCCTCGGGGACCAGGTTCACGTTCGACACGTCGCCCACGTCCTCGCCGCGCGCCGCGCGGGTGGCGATGGCGGCGCTTTCGGCATAGGAAAGGCCGTCCTGGCGCATCGCGCCCTTGCTGTCCATCAGCGCATAAAGCGGGATGTTGTTGCGCGTCGCCACGCCATAATCGTTGAAGTCATGCGCGCCGGTGATCTTGACCGCGCCGCTGCCGAAATCCGGGTCGGGATATTCGTCGGTGATGATCGGGATCAGGCGGCGGTGTTCCTTGGGTCCGACGGGGATCTCGCACAGCTTGCCGACGATGGGGGCATAGCGCGCGTCGTCTGGGTGGACCGCCACCGCGCCGTCGCCCAGCATGGTTTCGGGGCGCGTGGTGGCGATGGAGATGTAGTCGCGCGTTTCGCGCAGGGTGACGTTGCCGTCGGCGTCGCGTTCCACGTATTCATAGGTCTCGCCGCCCGCCAGCGGATACTTGAAGTGCCACATGTGGCCGGGAACCTCGCGGTTCTCGACCTCCAGGTCGCTGATCGCGGTTTCGAAATGCGGGTCCCAGTTCACCAGCCGCTTGCCGCGGTAGATGATGCCCTTGTTGTAGAGATCCACGAACACCCGGATCACGGCGTCGTGGAAATTGCCCTCCTCGCCCGCGGGGGCGCCCGGCGCCCCCGACATGGTGAAGGCGTTGCGCGACCAGTCGCAGGACGCGCCGAGGCGCTTCAGCTGGTTGATGATCGTGCCGCCGGATTCCTGTTTCCAGGCCCAGATCTTTTCCACAAAGGCGTCGCGGCCGATCTCGCGGCGGTTCGGCTCCTGCCGTTCGGCCATGCGGCGTTCCACGACCATCTGGGTGGCGATCCCTGCATGGTCCTGGCCCGGCTGCCACAGCGTGTCGAAGCCCCGCATCCGGTGCCAGCGGACCAGGATGTCTTGCAGCGTGTTGTTGAAGGCGTGGCCGATGTGCAGGCTGCCGGTGACGTTCGGCGGCGGGATCATCACGGCGAAGGTCTCGGCGCGCGAGGCGTTGGCCCCGGCGGCGAAGGCGTTGGCCCGTTCCCATTCGGCGCTGATCCGGGCCTCGGCGGCCTTTGCGTCAAAGCTCTTGTCCATGCTCATCGTGGCAGATCCCCTTGCTTGGGGACGGGCTTAGCGAAAGCGGGGGCAAAGGCCAAGAGATGCGATAAGGCCACAACCGCGCCGTCAGGATGCCGGCAGGGCGCGGGGGGGTCAGGTTTCGCCGTCCCGGGGCCGGCGGACCAGCAGAACGGTGCCCGCGGGATCGGATGTCCAGTGGCCCGTCACCCCGTCCAGCGGTTCAAGTTCATCGCGCCGCGGGCTGCCGAGCCTCGTCAAGGCCGCATCGGGATCGTCGCTGAACAGTTCCAGCCAGACATCTGTCTGCGATTGATGCGGCACCCGGTCGATCCACAGCGTGAAGCCGTTGAAGTCGAAACCGACGCTGGTGTCCAGCACCTGCACGACTTCAAGGCCGATCTTGTCGCGATAAAAGGCGACCATCTCGTCCCATTTGTGCGGGGGCACCTTGATCGCGATGTTGCGGCCGGGGCCGATCATGCCGCGCCGCGCCGCGCGTCCGCCGCGCGCCAATGGGCCATCTGGTCGGCCAAGGCCTTGCGGAAGGCCGGGCGGTCGGTGGCGCGTTCGGCATAGGCGGCAAGCGCGTGCAGGTCGTCCAGAAACCCGTTCTGGGCCGGGATGCGCAGGATGTCGGCCATCAGCAGGTCGGCCACGGTGAAGCTGTCGCCCATCAGCCAGGTCTTGTCGCCCAGGGCCGCCTGCACCTGTTCCAGCCGCTGCCGCATCAGGGGTTCGCGCTTGGCGGCCCCTGCCTCGTCCTTGTCGAAGAACTTGGGGACGATCCAGGCCATGACGAAGGGCTCGACGCTGTTCAGCGCCGCGATCAGCCATTGCTGGACCTGCGGGCGCTGCGCCGGGGGCATCAGGGCCGTGCCCTCGGCCAGGTGCAGCAGGATCGCGCCCGATTCGAACAACGTCAGGCCGCCGTCCCGGATAAAGGGCACCTGCGCGAAGGGCTGCTGCGCGACGTGATCGGCCGATTTTTCCCGCAGCGGCACGGTTTCGATCCGATAGGGCCGCCCCAGTTCCTCGAGCAGCCAGCGGACGCGGATGTCGCGCACGAAGCCGCGCGGGAAATCCGGCACCCAGTCGTAGGTGTTCAGGATCAGGGTCATGGCGTTTCCTCCAGCGGGCCGACCAAGGCGAACCGGGCACCCTGCGGATCGGCGGCAATGGCGACATGGGCGCCGCCGGGAACCGGCGTCGGGCCGTGCTGGACGGTGCCGCCCGCGTCCCGGACGCGCCGGATGGCGGGGTTCACGCCGTTGGCGCCGAAGTAGGCCAGCCAGAAGGGCTGCTGCCCTTGGCCGGTCCCCATCATGCCGCCGATGTCGGCGCCGTCGTGGCGGAACAGTCGGTAGGTGCCCGTCCCGCCCATGTCGATGGCCTGCCCCGCGGTCCAGCCGAACAGGCTGGCGTAAAATGCGAAGCCCGCGGCCGGGTCGGCGGTCATCAGTTCCGTCCAGTTTCCATGCCCGGCCTTTTGCTGGTCGAAGGCATGGCCGCCCGCGTCCCCCCGCATCGGCAGGGGCGCAAGGATGCCGAACGGCGCGCCTTGCGGATCGGACACGACGGCAAAGCGCCCGGTGCCGGGAATGTCGGCCGGTTCGCGGAACACCCGGCCGCCCGCGGCCCTGACGTCGGCAGCGGTCCTGTCGGCATCGGCCACGCCGAAATAGATCGTCCAGCGGGGCGGCATGTTTGCGGCATCGTCCGGCATCTCCATCAGGCCGGCCACCATGTCGCCGTCGGATGCGGCGAGATGATAGCGGAACCCCTCGATCCCGCTGTCGCCGATCCGGCAGCCGATCGCCTTGCGATAAAAGTCGCCTGCCGCGTCCAGAAGGCCCTTGCCGGTCGCAAGCTCGAACCACAGGGGGCGTCCGTGAACCCTGGTCATGGCCGCCCCTTACGCCGTCCTGCTGTCGAAGACCGGCGTGAAGCCGCCCCAGAACATGCGCATCCCGTCAAAGGGCATCTCGGGCATCTCCGTCCCCTCCATCTCGGCTTCCATCTTCCTGGCAGCCTCGTCGCAGGTGGCGCGGTCGGGCCATTCGATCCAGGAAAACAGCGGCACTTCGCCGTCCTTCGCGTCGGTGGCGCGATAGAAATCGGTCTGCTTGCCATGGGGCACGTCCACGCCCCAGCATTCGGCCTGATAGGTCGCGCCCATGCGCCGGAACATGTCCGTCGCGCCGTTGGCCATGTCGATATAGGCCTGCTTCCTGCCTTCGGGCGCGGCCAGCACGAAGCCCTGGACATAGCGGCCGGGGGCGCTTTCGCCCACCTGGACGATGGGGTCGAAACCGCCCCAGAACATGCGCATTCCGTCAAAGGGCATCTCGGGCATCGGGGGCAGGTCCGGGTCGCTGTCCATGCTGGCCCAGGCCGCGTCGGCCGTGGCGCGGTCCGGCCATTCGACCCAGGAAAACAGCGGCACCTCGCCGTCCTTGGCCTGGGTCGCGCGATAGAAATCCGTCTGCCTGCCGTGCTGCACGTCCGTGCCCAGGCATTCGACCATGCGCAGCGCGCCGCGCTTCTGGAACCAGGGCCATCCGGCCCTGGCATGGGCGATGAACGCATCCTTGTTGGCCGCTGGCACGGCGGCAACGAAACCGGAAACATAGGTCATGAGATTCCCTCCTCCTGGATCGGCAAGGGAAAGGGTGCCCGTTGCAGTATGAAAAAGCAACTGATACCCTGGGCCATGACACAAACCCGCCACAATCCGCGCATCCGCTATGACGAGGGATGCCTTGCCGCCCATGCCCTGAACACCATTGGCGACCGCTGGGCGCTGCTGGTGGTGCGGGAACTGATGCTGGCGCCCAAGCGGTTCCAGGCGATCCGCCACGGGCTGCCGGGCGTCACGGCGGCGGTGCTGACGCAGCGGCTGACGCAGCTGGCGCAGGCGGGCGTGCTGGTGCATGAGGGCGGGCGATACGCGCTGACGGATTCGGGACGGGGGCTGCTGCCGGTCTTGCAGGCGATGTGCCGCTGGGGGGCGCTGCACCCGGGCCATGATCCGCGCCGCTTCATCAGCCCGACGGCGCTGGTGATCTCGATGACGGCCATGATCGCCGGGGCCGAGGGGCGGCGGGCCGTCGCCGCGCTGCGGACGGCGGCCGAAGCCTTTGTGCTGGTTCTGGCGGACGACGGCATCCTGCGCCCCCGGGCGGGCACCGATCCGGCGGCGCAGTTCACGCTGTCGGGGGACGGCAACGGCCTGGCGCGGGCGGTGTATGGCCCGGCGCCGCTGTCCGTTCTGGCGGGCTCCGGGACGATCGGACTGGCGGGCGATGCCGAGGCGGCGCAGGATTTCGTGGATCTGTTCCGGCTGCGCTAGACGGTTCCCGTGAGACGGCCCGGTCCAGCTTGGTCGCCAGGTGGATCAGGCTTTCGGACGACCGCACGCCCTCGATGGCGCCGATGCGGTCCAGGGTTTCGTCCAGTTCGGCGGTCGATCCGCTGACGATCTGGACCAGCAGGTCGATGCGCCCGCTGGTGGTGTGGATGCGTTCGACCTGCGGCATGGCCTTGAGGCGCGGCAGGATGGCAGGCTGGCTGCGCGGCTCGATCGACAGCATGACGCTGGCGCGGATGCGGCCCTGCCGTGCCGCCTCGCCCAGGCGGAGGGTGTATCCGGCAATCGCGCCGGACGATTCCAGCCGTTCCAGCCGCGCTTGCAGCGTGGACCGCGCGACCTTCAGGCGTCGGGCCAGCACCGCGACGGAGGTCCGGGCATCCTGCGACAGCAGGGCGACGATGTTGCGGTCCAGGTCGTCCAAGCGGCCCCCTCGGTTCGGCGGAATGCCGGAAATGTCGTCATGATAACCGGCGGGGTCGGCGAATCTATCCATTTCATCGGTGAAACCGTCATCCGAAGGCGCCATTCTGGCGGCACAGACCTTCAACACCGACCACGCGAAAGGAGTCCGGCCGATGGGGACAGGAAAGACCGTTTGGGACGATCCGGCGGACCTGATCCGCCATCTTCAGCCCGACCATCCGGTGATGGCCTTCGCGCCCACGGTGTTGCAGGACCGCGCGCGGCAGTTCCTGACGGGCTTTCCGGGCCTTGTCACCTATGCCGTGAAATCGAACCCCGACGAGGCGGTGATCCAGAACCTCGTCGCCGCCGGACTTCAGGGCTTTGACGTGGCCTCCCCTTGGGAGATCGACCTGATCGGCCGCCTGGCCCCCCGCGCCGCGCGCCATTACCACAACCCGGTCCGTTCGCGCCGGGAAATCGCCCATGGCGTGCGTGAAGGAATCCTCGCCTGGTCGGTGGACAGCCGCAGCGAACTGGAGAAGCTGTTCGAACAGGTGCCTGTTTCGGTGATAGGGCAGCGGGTCGAGATCTCGCCGCGCTTCAAGCTGCCGGTGCTGGGCGCGGCCTATGACTTCGGCTCGAAATTCGGGGCCACGCCGGATCTGGCGGCGGATCTGCTGCGGCTGGTGGCGGACCGGGGCTACGTCGCCTCGCTGACCTTCCATCCCGGCACGCAATGCACCGAGCCGACCGCCTGGGAAAGCTATATCCGCACGGCGCGAGAGATCTGCGACGCGGCGGGCATCAGGGCGCATCGCCTGAACCTGGGCGGCGGCTTTCCCTCGCACCGGGCGGCGGGGGTGGCCCCCGACCTGGACGCCATCTTCGCCAAGATCGGCAAGACGGTGGCGGAATGCTTCGGCGGCGACGCTCCCGCCCTTGTCTGCGAACCTGGCCGGGGCCTTTGCGCCGACGCCTATGCGCTGATCGCCCGCGTCAAAGGCCTGCGCCACGGGACCGACGTGTTCTTGAACGACGGCGTTTATGGCGCGCTGGCCGAACTGCCGGTCATCGGCAACCTGGACCGCATCGAGGTGCTGACCCCGCAGGGCACGCCCCGCACCGGCGCGCGATCAGGTCGCGTGATCTTCGGCCCCACCTGCGATTCGGTGGACCGCCTGCCGGGAGAACTGGCCCTGCCGGATGACGTGGCCGAGGACGATTACATCGTCTTTCACGGCGCGGGCGCCTATTCGCTTGTGATCAATACCCGCTTCAACGGCTTCGGCGCCGTGACCCGCGCGACGGTGATGGGCTTCGGCTGACGCCTTTCACCTTTGCATAAATATCCCGCGGGGGTCCGGGGGCGCGAAGCCCCCGGCTCAGGCCACCGCGCCCAGATCGCGCACCGGCTCGACTCCAAGCGCCCCGCACACCGCCAGCGTCAGATCCGGCCGATTCAGCGTATAGAAATGCAGCCGGTCCACCCCGCCCTCCAGCAGGTCGCGGCACAACTTGACGCAGACCCGTTCGGACAGCGCGCGTTCCGCCGCCGGACCCTCGGCCGCGGCCTTCGAGAACGCGTCCTCGGCCCAACCCGGCACGTTGGTCCCGCAGGTGGCGGCGAACCGCTTGGCGCCCGCCCAACCCTGGATCGGCAGAATGCCGGGGATGATCGGCGCCTCGATCCCCGCTGCGGCGCATTTGTCGCGAAAGCGGAAAAAGGTGTCGGCGTCGAAGAAGAACTGTGTGATCGCGCTGGTCGCGCCCGCGTCGATCTTGCGCTTCAGCCAGGCCACGTCGGCATCCGTGCCGCCGCTGTCGGGGTGCGGCTCGGGGTAGGCGCCGACGCGGATTGTCATGTCGCCGCGCGCGGCGATCGCCTCGATCAGTTCGACCGTGTTGGCGAATCCCTCGGGATGGGGGGTGAAACGGTCCTGGCCCTTGGGCGCGTCGCCGCGCAGGGCCACGATCTCGCGGATCCCGGCATCGGCATAGGCCTGCACGATCTCCATCGTCTCGGCGCGCGTGGCCTCGACGCAGGTCAGGTGGGCGGCGACGGGGATGCCGTAATGGCGGTGGATGGTTGTCACCGCCTCGTGCGTCAGCTTGCGGGTGGTGCCGCCCGCGCCATAGGTGACGGACACGAAGCCAGGGTCCAGCGGCGCCAGCGCCCGCGCGGTTTCCCACAGCCGGAAGGACGCGTCCAGCGTCTTCGGCGGAAAGAACTCGAAGCTGATGGTGGGGCGGGACATAAGCGATTCCTTTGCTTTGGGCGCTTGTGCCATGCGCGGCGGCGTGAGACAAATTCATAATCCTCAAGATCAACATGAGACCGCCTCACCATGCACCTGGAACTGCGCCACCTGCGCACCGTCCGCGCGATCCACGAACAGGGCGGCCTGGCCCGCGCGGCCGAGGTTCTGAACATCACGCAATCGGCCCTGTCCCACCAGGTCAAGGCGCTGGAGGAGCAGGCGGGCGTCGATCTGTTCGTGCGCCGCGCCAAGCCCATGCGGCTGTCGCCCGCGGGCATGCGCCTGCTGCGGCTGGCCGAACAGGTGCTGCCCATGGTCGCCGCCACCGAGGCCGAGTTCAAGGGCGTGGAAGCGGGCCGCATCGGCCGGCTGCACATCGCCATGGAATGCCACGCCTGCTTCGACTGGCTTTTGCCGGTCCTCGACATCTTCCGCCGCGCCTGGCCCGAGGTGGACCTGGACATCCGCCAGCGTCTGGCCTTCGGCGCGCTGCCCGCGCTGGCGCGGCAGGACGTCGATCTGGTGATCTCCTCAGACCCCGAGGAGATGGCGGGCATCGTTTTCCAGCCGCTGTTCGACTATTCCCCCACGCTGGTGGTGCCCGCCGAACACCCCCTGGTCGCCAAGGGCCATGCCGACCCGCAGGATCTCGCGGGGGAAACGCTGATCACCTATCCCATGGACCGGGCGCGGCTGGACGTGTTCAGCCAGTTCCTGACGCCTGCGGGGGTGGAGCCCGCCCGGCAGCGCACGGTGGAGCTGACCGCCGTGGCGCTGATGCTGGTCGCCTCGGGGCGCGGCGTGGCGGTGATGCCCGACTGGGTTCTGCGCCGCGAATCCGCCAATGCGGAAATCGCCATGCTGCCGCTGACGCGCGGCGGGATCATCCGGCGCCTTTACGCGGCGGTGCGGGCCGAGGATCTGGGCCAGCCCTACATGGCCCATGTCCTGCGCCTGTCGCGGACGGAACCCCTGCGGATGCTGCGGGGCGCGGCGGCCTAGAAGGCCCCGGGCCCGTCGGCCGGGGGCGGGGCCGACGCTGACCTGTCCCCAGCGGTCCGGCGGCACGCGGGGCACCTGCACCGCGTAGCGAAGGCGCTGGCCGTCGCCGGTCAAAGGCCGCGCCTGCTTCACATTCCCCCCGCTTGCCCCTATGACGCCCCCGACCCCCATTCCCGGAGCATTCCATGGCAAGCGCCAACCTGAACGTCATGATCAAGGCCGCCCGCAAGGCCGGGCGCAGCCTCGTCAAGGATTTTCGCGAGGTCGAGAACCTTCAGGTCAGCGTCAAGGGCGCGGGCGACTTCGTTTCCAAGGCCGACCAGGAGGCCGAGCGGATCATCAAGGAGGAACTGCGTGGCGCCCGCCCGAACTATGGCTGGCTGGGCGAGGAAACCGGCGAGGAGGCGGGCGAGGATCCGACCCGCCGCTGGATCGTCGATCCGCTTGACGGCACCACCAACTTCCTGCACGGGCTGCCCCATTGGGCCGTCAGCATCGCGCTGGAACACAAAAAGGAAATCGTCGCCGCGGTGATCTTCGACGCCGCCAAGGACGAGCTGTTCGTGGCCGAAAAGGGCGCCGGGGCGTTCATGAACGACCAGCGGCTGCGCGTCTCGGGGCGGCGGCGGCTGGACGAATCGCTGTTCGCGACCGGCATTCCCTTTGCGGGCCGCGGCCCGCTGCCCGCCGTCTTGCAGGATCTGGCCCGGCTGATGCCGCTGACGGCCGGGGTCCGCAGGCTGGGTTCGGCGGCCCTTGATCTCGCCTATGTCGCGGCGGGGCGGTATGACGGATACTGGGAACGCGGCAACAAGCCCTGGGACGTGGCGGCGGGCATTCTGATGGTGCGCGAAGCGGGCGGCTTTGTCGAAGGCATCCGCGACGGCGACGATCCGCTGGAATCGGGCCGCCTGATCGCCGCGAACGCGCAGATCTTCGAACCCTTGGCCAAGGTCATCCGCACCCGGGACTGATTTGCGCGATGCGCAAGGCAGGCTTGCCTTGACCTTGCGGCAGGACGGGCGCAAGGCGGAGGGGTCCAGGGACCGCGCCATGCCGAAAGATCAGAACGACCAGCCTTACGCCGCCTCGGCGGCCACCGCCTCCGCTCCGCCTCCGGTGCCGCCCAGGACCGGCGCGGGAACGGACCGCACGGGGCTTGCGATTCTGCTGATGTGCGTGACCAGCTTCATCTTCGCGATGCAGGACGCGTTTTCGCGGATGCTGGGGTCGGAATACCCGCCGGTGCTGGTGGTCATGCTGCGGTACTGGGTTTTCGCGCTGTTCGTGATCGCCATGGTCTCGCGCCAGCCGGGCGGGTTGCGCCGGGCCATCCGCACCAGGCGCCCCAAGACGCAGATCCTGCGCGGCGCGATCCTGGTGGTCGAGACGACCCTGATGGTCGAGGCCTTCGTGCGCCTTGGCCTGGTCGGCACCCATGCGGTGTTCACCGCCTATCCGCTGCTGGTCGCGGCGCTGTCCGGGCCGATCCTGGGCGAAAAGGTCGGCTGGCGGCGCTGGATTGCGATCGGCGTGGGCTTTGTCGGCATCCTGATCATCCTCGATCCCGGCGGCGCCGCGCTGAACCTGGGCGCGGGGCTGGCCTTCGTCTGCGCGCTGCTGTTCGCGGTCTATGGCCTGCTGACGCGGCATGTGTCGCGCGACGATCCGGCGCAGGTCAGCTTCTTCTGGACCGGGATCGCGGGGGCCGTCACCGTGACCGTGCTGGGCATCGGCCAATGGGAATGGCTGGCGCCCGCCGACTGGATCTGGATGGGGCTGCTTTGCATTTGCGGGCTTTTGTCGCACTGGCTGCTGATCCGCGCCTATGAACTGGCCGAGGCCTCGGCCCTGCAACCCTTCGCCTATACGCAACTTGCCTGGGTCAGCGTCATCGGCGTGCTGGTCTTCGGCGAGGTGCTGCACATGAACGTGGTCATCGGCACGGTCATCGTGGTCGCGGCGGGGCTGTTCACCTTGTGGCGGGCGCGGGTGAAAAAGGGGTGAGGGTTTTCGCTTCGAGCCCTTTGCGGACGATCAGGCGAAGTGCCTGTAGACGAGGTCGGTTGGATCGGGGCGCGGGGCATTTCCGTCAAGAGTTGCCCCCAGCCGTTCCGCCAGCCTGCGCGAACGGTCATTCTGCGGATCGACATAGCTGACCAGCGTTTGCAACCGCCTCACGTTCTTCGCCCAATGCAGCAAAGCGAAGGCGGCTTCAAACGCGTATCCGCGCCCTTCGGCTTCTGGAAAAACAAGCCAGCCTATCTCCTGTTCGGGAAACAGTGGCCCAGAGTTGATACCTACTTGGCCAAGAAGGATGCCGTTATTCCGTTCTTCAAGCATCAATGCTCCGGCACCGAACAGATCCCATTGTGCATGATCCGCGCAGAACATGCCCCAAGCCGCCCTCACTGAAAATGGTCCGCCCATGTATCGGGCGCGTTCGGATAGCATCAGCGCAGAATAAGGCTCCCAATCATCGACCGACATCGGGCGGAGCAACAGGCGCTTGGTGATAAGCGTGGGGATCGCGGTCATTCCCGGGCCGTCCGAGTGTAAATCAATAGGGTCTGACCGTCCGCTTCGTCCGCAGGGCCGTCATTCCCCCGCGACCGACGCCGATGCCTCGACCGCCACGGGCGCCCATCCTTCCGGCAGCACCGGCCCGATGAACGGCTTTGCCGCCGGACGCCGCGACAGGGCCAGGGTCAGCCGCGCCTCGGGGGGCGGCATCAGCCCGCCGCCGGTCAGATCCCAGGTCGGCACAAGAGGGGCGGGTTTCCCGTGGAGGCGGGCGCGGTAGATGGGCATCGCCTCGGTCACGCGCATGACATAGTTGCGGGTTTCGTCAAAGGGGATCAGCTCGACCCAGTCCACCGGATCCGCGTCCCGGCGCAGGTCGCCGTGGTCGCGCAGCCAGCGCACCGGGCGCCCCGGTCCGGCGTTGTAGCCCGCGGCCGTCAGCGCCGTGGACGCGCCAAAGCGGTCGCGCAAGCCGGCCAGATAGGCCGCGCCAAGCCGGGCGTTGTAGGCCCCGTCCGTGGTCAGCCGCGCCAGGTCGAAGGGTTCGCGGATCTCGCGGGCCATCTGCCGGGCGGTCTCGGGCATCACCTGCATCAGCCCGCGCGCGCCCACCGGGCTGCGGGCGGCGGGGTTGAATTCGGACTCCTGGCGGGCGATGGACAGCACCAGTTCGGGCGGCACCTCCAGGTCGGCATCCCGAAGCTCCGTCAGCGGGAAATGCGCGGCGGGGTGGATCACGCCCTTGTCGGCGGCGCGTTTCGACAGGCGCAGGGCGTGCCAGGGCATGTCCGCCTCGGCCATCAGGCGGGCCATGCGCAGGGTGTCCTGCGGGTCGGCGGTTTCAGACAGGTGCAGAAAGAACCGCTGCGCCTCGTCCGGCCGTCCCGTCGCCAGCAGCCACAGCCCTGCCTGGAAGACGCCGCTGCCGCCCAGGGGCGCGCCGCGCCAGTCGGGCAGGGGGCCGGGGGCGGCGTAATCGGCGGGCATCGGGGCGCCGACCTGTTCGGCGGCAAGCTGGCCGTAATAGGTGCCGGGCATCAGCGCCGCCTGCGCATAGGCCGCGTCCGCCGCCTGCCGGTCGCCAAGCGCCCGATGCGCGCGCCCTTGCCAATAAAAGGCGCGGGATTTGCTGATCTGGCTGCCCACCACGGTTTCCAGATGCCGGAAATGCGCCAGCGCCCGGTCCGCCGCGTCCCGTTTCAATGCGGCAAAGCCCGCCAGCCATTCCAGATCCGCGTAATGGCGGTTCTTGGGCGGCAGGAAGTGCGGCCGCGCCAGCGCCTCGGCTTGCGCCCAATCGCCACGGCGCATCGCCATGCGCGCGTAATCCACCCGCATGGGCGCCCAGACAGCCGGGTCGCGCAGCCTGCGGGCATCGGTTGAGGCCTCGAGCATCAGGGCCTGCGCGCCCTCGTGCTGCTTGGCGCGGACCCGCCACAGGAAGCGGTCCATGGTCAGGCCGGGATCGGTGCGCACGGCGGGCGGCAGGGCCAGGATCAGGTCGTCCACCCCTGTCCGCCCGGCTTGCAGGGCGATCCGCGCGGCCAGCAGCGGGCGGTCGGGTTCCGGCAGGCGGGGCAGCAGCCGTTCGGCCTGCGCCCATTCCTGGCGGTCCAGCATCGCCACGGCCCGCGCGGTCATCAGGGGCGCCAGCTCGGGGCCGTGGGCTTGAAGAAAGGCCGCTTCCTCGGGCGCGGTCAGGGGAACGGTTGTCCAGAACCGCGCGCGTTCGGCCTTGGCGGCGGCGGGATCAAGCGCGGCCAGAAAGGCGGTCTCGCCCGCCAGCGTGTCGGGCAGGCGGTCCCCGAACCAGCCGCGGATGTCCTGCGGGGGCAGGTCGGGCCGCAGCTTCGCGTCCCCGCGTTCGCGCAGCAGCGCAAGCCCCGGCCAGTCGCCATGGGCGCGCGCGAAGCCGATGTAATCGCCGATGGCGCCGTGGCCCGCCCGCAGGGCCTGCCAGCCGACCAGGGCCTCGGCCAAGGGGCCAGACCGGCGGGCGGCATCGCGGGCCGTGACCCAATCGCGCGCATCCGCCGCCGACAGGGCCAGCGCCATGGCGCCCGGATCCTCGGCCCGGGCGGGGGCAAGGGTCGCAAGGGCCAGCAGCCCGGCGGCCAGCATGTCGCGCAGAAGTCGCATCACCACCCTGTGTCGCCGCCAAGGCCATGGGACGCAATTCACAACCTTGGCAAGTTCCGCTTGCCCCGTTAATCAGGCGCGCAATCCATACCACCTGCAAGGAAGCGTGTCATGTTCAAGGGATCCCTGCCCGCACTGGTCACGCCGTTCACCCCGGACGGCGAGCTGGACCTGGACACGCTGAAAAAGCTGGTCGACTGGCATATCGACCAGGGCAGCCACGGCCTGGTGCCCGTCGGCACCACCGGCGAAAGCCCGACGCTGACCCATGACGAACACCGCCTGGTGATCGAGGAGGTCGTGCGCGCCGTCGATGGCCGAATCCCGGTGATCGCGGGCGCGGGATCGAACTCGACCCGCGAAGGCATCGGCCTGATCCGCCACGCGGCCGAGGTGGGCGCCGACGCCGCCCTGGTGGTGACGCCCTATTACAACAAGCCCACGCAGGCGGGCCTGATCGCCCATTACGCCGCCCTGGCCGAGGCCTCGGACCTGCCGATCATCATCTACAACATCCCCGGCCGCTCGGTCGTGGACATGACGCCCGAAACGATGGGCGAACTGGCCAGGCTGCCCACGATCATCGGCGTCAAGGACGCCACCGGCAAGCTGGAGCGGGTGAGCCAGCAGCGCATCGCCTGCGGAGCGGATTTCGTGCAGCTGTCGGGCGAGGACGCCACCGCGCTCGGCTTCAACGCCCATGGCGGCGTGGGCTGCATCAGCGTCACGGCGAACGTGGCCCCGAGGCTGTGCGCCGAATTCCAGCAGGCTACGCTGGCGGGCGATTACGCGCGCGCGCTGCAATACCAGGACCGGCTGATGCCCCTGCATGTCGCGATTTTTGTCGAGCCGGGGCTGGTCGGCGCGAAATACGCGATGTCCCGTCTGGGGCTTTGCGACGAACGCGTCCGCCTGCCCCTGGTGCCGCTGACCGAACCCACCCGCCGCCTGATCGACGCGGCGCTGGAGCATGCCGGGCTGATCTGACGGCTTTTTCCTGACGATGGCGTGAATGCGCGGGATTCTCGCGCGCATTTTTCGCATCTTCTTTTCAAAGCGGTTTCTTCCTCCCATATTGAACGAGAGGAGACGCCCTGCCATGCCCTTGCCGCATTTTCTGGTTCTGATCGCCGCAGTCATCCTTGTCGCCGCGCTGACGCTGTGGGCGGCCTTTTCCGCCGGTGCGCCCGTGGCGGTGCTGGCGATGGTCACGCTGTCGGCCGCCGCGGCCCTGCACCTGTCCCAGGGCGACCGGCACGACCACGACGCCTGAGCCCCTCAGCTTTCCAGTTCGGCGTCCCAGTAAAGGTAATCCATCCAGCTGTCATGGAGGTGATTCGGCGGGAAACGCCGGCCCGCCGCGTGCATTTCCTCGGGGGACGGCTGACGGGGCTTGCGGCGCAGGCTCATCCCCGAATGGCGCAGGCTGCGGTTGGCCTTGCGCAGGTTGCAGGGCGAACAGGCGGCCACCACGTTGTCCCAGCTCGTGACGCCGCCGCGCGACCGGGGCACGACATGATCAAAGGTCAGATCGCCCTTGGCCCCGCAATACTGGCAGCAGAATTCGTCCCGCAGGAAAAGATTGAAGCGCGTGAAGGCCACGCGCTTCTGGGGTTTCACATAGTCTTTCAAAACAACGACCGAGGGCAGCCTGAACGCCTGGCGCTGACTTCGGACGACCTCGTCATATTGGGCGATGATGTCCACCCGGTCCAGAAAGGCCGCCTTGATCGCCTCTTGCCATGGCCAAAGCGACAGCGGGTAATAGCTGAGCGGCCGATAGTCCGCGTTCAGCACCAGCGCGGGATAATGGCGCAGGCTTGCGGGCTCGCGCACGAACTGGGTCCGAAAATCCGCCTGATGTCGCTCGTCCAGCATGCCACCTTCCCGCCTGCCCCCATGGGGTTCACCGGGGGCGCCCGTCAGATCCGTGGCCATGACTATATATCGTGTCCGGCGTCTGGCAAGCCCCCGGATCTATCCGGTTTCCCTGCCGGGATAATCCTGACCGGTAACAGCGCCATGACGGTTGCGGGATGCCGGCCCGCATGGCAGGCTGCGGGCCATGGCCGAAACACCCCTTGCCGTGCTTGGCACATTGGAATCCGCGCTTTACGCCGAGGATCTGGACGCCGCCACGATCTTCTGGCGCGACGTGATGGGATTGCAGCCGTTCCAGACCGTGTCGGGCCGGCATGTGTTCTTTCGCGTCACGGCGTCGCAGGTGTTGCTGGTCTTCAACCCTTCCGCCACCGAACAGCCGCCAAGGCCCGACGCAAGGCTGCCCGTTCCTCCGCATGGCGCGCGGGGACCCGGGCATTTCTGCCTGGCCGTCGCGCCCGACCGGCTGGACGCCTGGCGCGCCCACCTGACCGCGCGGGGCATCGCCATCGAGGCCGATTTCCATTGGCCGAACGGCGCGCGGTCGATCTATCTGCGCGATCCGGCGGGCAATTCGATCGAACTGGCCGATCCGGCGATCTGGACCTGACACCTTTTCATCTTTGTCCAAATATCCCGGGGGTCCGGGGGCTGGCCCCCGGCTATTTCCCCAGGCGGTCCTTCACGAAGCTCAGCGCTGCCGACAGCCCGTCCGGCGATATTCCATGCCCGGCGCCCTTCATCACGTGGCCGTAAACCGTGAAGCCCGCGGCCTCCAAAGCCTCGCCGGCAAGCTGCATGTCCTGGAAGGGCACCATGGGATCCTGGTCGCCGTGCAGCAGCAGCACGGGCGGCTTGACCTTCGCCTCGGCCGCCAGCAGTTCCGGGGCCAGCAACCGGCCCGAAAATCCGACGATCCCCGCCACCGGCTCGTCGCGGCGGGGCAGCACATGCAGCGCCATCATCGTGCCCTGGGAAAAGCCCACCACGACCATCCGGTCCGCCGTCAGCCCCTCGTCGGCCAGCACCCGGTCCAGCCAGGCGTTCAGCAGCCCGACGGAATGCCCCATGGCTTCCCTCGCCTGCGCCTCGGTCGAGCCGTCCAGCCAGGGGATCGGAAACCACTGGTATCCGAAGGGGTTGTTGACGCTGCGTTCCGGGGCGTCTGGGGCGTGGAAGGCCACGCCCGGCAGATGCGGCGCCAGGGGATCGGCCAGGCCCAGCAGGTCGGCGCCGTCCGCGCCATAGCCATGCAGGAAGACCACGACCGCATCGGCCTTGGACGGGCCCTTGCGGGCGGATTTCAGAACGGTCATCGGATTCCCTCGCGGCCTTTGGCCCGCAGGTAATAGGCCCACAGCCCTCGGGCCGCAACCGCGCGCCAGGGCCGCCAGGGTTCGGCCATCCGGCGCAGAACGGCGGCGGTGGGGCGGCCGGAAAGGCCGTACATCAATCGCGCCGCCTCTTGCAGCGCCAGGTCGCCCGCCGCGAAGACGTCTGCGCGGCCAAGCGCCATCTTCAGATAGATTTCCGCCGTCCAAGACCCAATGCCGGGCAGGGCGGTCAGCGTGGCCGCGGCCTGATCGTCGGGCAGGGCGCGCAAACCGTCCCAGTCCAGCCCGGCCGCGGCGATGCCCTTCAGCCAGCGCGCCTTGGACCGGGGCAGGCCCATCGCGCGCAGCGCCTCCTCGGGCGCCGCGGCCATGGCTTCGGGCGTCATCAGTCCCGCCGCGGTCAGCCGGCCCGAAATGGTGGCCGCGGCCCCGGTCGAGATGAGCTGCCCCACCACCGCATCGGCCAGGGCCGCAAAGCCGTCGGGGCGGCGCAGCAGGGGCAGCGGGCCAAGGTCGGGCGCCACGCGCGCCCAGACCGGGCAGACGGCTGTCAGATGCGCCAGGCCTTCGGCCAGGTCGGCGTCCGACTGGACCAGGCGCGGCGTGTCAGTCACGGTCCACCGCCGCCTCCAGCTTCAGCCGCGTTTCCCAGGCCATCGAGATATGCTGGCGCAGCGCCTTGTCCGCCGCCGCCCCGTCCCCCGCCGCGATGGCGTCCACGATGCGCTTGTGTTCGGCCAGGGCCGTCTCGCCCCGCCCCTCGGCGGCAAGCGAGGTCTTGGCCATCAGCGCCATGGTCCGATGCACCAGGTCAAGCTGCTGGACCAGATAGCGGTTGTGGGACGCCAGGTGGATCTGGTGGTGGAACCGCTTGTTCGCGCGGGCCAGCGCCTCGGGGTCGCGGACGGCGCGCTGGTCGTCGGCGACCATCTGGGCCAGGACGCGCACCTCCTCGGGCGTGGCGTGGCGGGCGGCCAGGCGGGCGGCCAGGGCCTCGAGTTCGGCCCGGACGGTGTAAAGCTCGGCCAGCTGGTTGTGATCCAGGGATGCGACGATCAGGCTGCGCCCGTCGCGGACCAGCATGGCCTGGGTTTCCAGCCGCTGCAACGCTTCCCGGACCGGGGTGCGGCTGACGCCGAAGCGTTCGGCCAGTTCCGATTCGACCAGCCGGTCGCCGGGGCGATAGGTGCCGGCTTCGATCGCGGCGAGGATCAGGGAATATGCGTCCTTCATGGGCAGCACGATTGGCCGGCCCTTGGGCGATTGCAAGCTTGCTGTTGAAGGGCTAGGCAGGCGGGCATGGATTTCGCGCATGTCGATACCTGGATCTTCGATCTGGACAACACGCTTTACCCGCCCGAAATGGCGCTGTTTCCGCAGATCGAGGCGCGGATGACGGACTATGTCATGCGCACGCTGGCGATCGAACGCGACGCCGCCGACCAGATGCGGCGCGACTGGTGGGCGCGGCACGGCACCACCCTGGCTGGGCTGATGGCCGAACATGCCATCGACCCCGTGGCCTATCTGGACGATGTTCACGACATCGACCTGGCCCCCCTGCTGCCCGCCCCCGACCTGGCCGCCGCCATCGCCGCGCTGCCCGGACGCAAGCTGGTCCATACCAATGCCGATGCCGCCTATGCGGCCAAGGTGCTGCGGGCGCGGGGCATCGGCACCGTTGACGACGACGTGCCCGCCCCCGTCTTCGAGGCGATCTACGGCATCGCCGAAACCCGGTTCCACCCCAAGCCCCGGCCCGAGGCGTTCCGCATCGTGATCGGGACGGCCGGCATCGACCCGACCCGCGCCGCCTTTTTCGAGGACGATCCCCGCAACCTGGCGGTTCCGCACGACCTGGGGATGCGCACGATCCTGGTTGGGCCGGGGCGGCACGGACCGGACGCGATGACGGGCGCGGTGCCCGCCCATGTCGATCATCATGTCCATGATCTGACTGCGTTCCTTCGCCGCATTGCGGGCCAGGGCTGATTGCGCCACAATGCCGCCGGACGCGCATCCATCCCATAGGTTTGCCATGACCCATACCGCCGACAAAAGCGGAAACCGCCAGACCGTCCGGGCCGTTGCCCTGCTGCTGGCCGTTCTTGCCATTGCCGTTCTGGCCGTTGTCCAGTTCGGCCTGCCCGTGCTGGGCCTGCTGGGCCTGGCGCTGACGGTGGCGGTTTTCGCGGCAATGCTGCTGTTCACAGCCGGAAACTAGGCCGCGGCACATGATCGCAGGCGACATCCAGCGGACCGACATCCTGGTCTCGGGCGGCGGCATCGCCGGGCTGATCACGGCGGCGGCCTTTGGCGTGCAGGGTTTTTCGACCCTTTGCGTCGATCCCGCCCCGCCCGTCACCGCCGAAGAGGCCGAAGGCGCCGACCTGCGCACCACCGCCTTTCTGACGCCTTCGGTTTCGCTGCTGCGGCGGATCGGCCTGTGGGACCGCCTGCTGCCCCATGCCACGCCCTTGCAGGTCATGCGCATCGTCGATGCGGGCGGCGCGCGGCCCGTGGCGCGGCTGGTCCGCGACTTCGACGCGTCCGAGATCGGCGACCAGCCCTTCGGCTGGAACCTGCCCAACTGGCTTCTGCGGCGCGAGATTTCGGCCCGGCTGGCCGGGATGGAGAATGTCCGCTTCCAGCCCGGCACCGGCACGGCGGGCGTCCTGGCGCGTGATGAAGGCGCCTTTGTCACGCTGACCGACGGGCGCCGCGTCCGGGCGCGGCTGCTGGTCGGCGCGGACGGGCGCGATTCGCCGGTGCGCCAAGCGCTCGGCATCGGCGTGCGGACCTTCCGCTATGGCCAGAAGGCGCTGGCATTCGCCGTCACGCATGACGTGCCGCACGGCAACGTCTCGACCGAGATCCACCGCTCTGGCGGGCCGTTCACGCTGGTGCCTTTGCCCGACCGGGACGGAAAGCCCTGCTCGGCGGTGGTCTGGATGGAGAATGGCCGCGAGGCCGCCCGCCTCGCCGCCCTGCCGCCCGATGCCTTCGGGGCGGAACTAAACGCCCGCTCCGCAGGCGTCCTGGGCCGCCTGACGCTTGCCACGCGCCTGACGCAATGGCCGATCATCAGCCAGATCGCCGACCGCTTCGCCGGACCCCGCACGGCCCTGATCGCCGAGGCCGCCCATGTCGTTCCGCCCATCGGTGCGCAGGGCCTGAACATGAGCCTGGCCGATCTGTCCGCGCTGATCGACCTGTCGGGCGACGAGCCGGGCGATGCGGCGGGCCTTGCCGCCTATGACCGCGCCCGCCGCCCCGAGGCTTATGCCCGCCTGCTGGGCATCGACGCGCTGAACCGCGCAAGCCAGGCATCCCTGCGCCCCCTGCGCGACCTGCGCGCGGCGGCGCTTGGCGGGCTGTACGGCATCGCGCCGGTGCGGCGTCTGATGATGCGGGCCGGGTTGGGGATGCGATAACGTCGATCGGCAAGGGCCATCGCCTTTGCCGCGCGACCTCATGGCCGCCCCGCGGCCGGCCACCGGCCTGTTGATGGGGCCGCGCCGGTTCCCCTTGGCGCGGGCGCGCATGGGGAAAACAGCGGGAAAAACACATGCGTTTCCCGGTCGGGTCCGGGCCTGCCCCGGAACATCGCCCGCGCCTTGTGCGTTCGTCCGTTATCGCAGACCGGAGGCTCCCCATGCCCGACCCCGATGTCATAGACCGCATCTGGACCCTCGCGGACAAGCTGGATCCCTGCATGTTCGTGACACGCGACGGGAACGGCCAGCGGGTCCGCCCCGTCTACGCCCGCGTCCGCCGGGACGAGGGCGCGATCTTCATCCTGTCCGACACCAAGGGCTGCAAGCTGGACCAGATCGCTGCCAACCCCCACGTTTCGCTGGCCTTTTCCGACGAGCGCGCCAACGATTACGTTGTCATCAACGGCACGGCCCAGGCCAGCCACGATCCCGCCAAGGCGCGCGATGTCTGGCGCCTGTCTGACGAGACCTTTTTCAAGTCTCCCGACAATCCCGACCTGCGGGTGATCACCGTCCGGCCCCTTTCGGCCGAGTTGTGGGACGGCAGCAACCTGCTTGTCAGTGGCGCGAAGATGCTGGCCGAACGCCTGCTGGGCGCCAAAACCGAACTGGTCGAGAATGCCAAGGTGGATCGCCTTGAATAGCGCGGCGCGCAGCCGTATCTAGGGAGGCCAGAGGACGACCTCCCCAACATGGGCAACTGCGCCGGGACGGCCCGGAAACACGAGAGGTTGTCATGGCCTGGTTCTATCTTGTCCTCGCCGGTCTTCTGGAAATCGTCTGGGCGACGGCAATGAAGCAATCCGCGGGCTTTACCCGCATCCTTCCCACGGCCGTCATGGCCGTGGGCATGGTGGCGTCGTTCTGGCTGCTGGCCGTGGCGATGCGGGCCCTGCCGCTGGGCACGGCCTACACCGTCTGGGTCGGCATCGGGGCCGTGGGCGCGTTCCTGGTGGGCATCGCGCTGTTCGGCGAACCCGTCACGCCCGCGCGTCTGCTGGCGGCCGGGCTGATCGTTGCAGGCATTGTCATGATGAAATTGGCGTCGTGACGGCTTAAACGAACCCAAAACGCACGCATTCGGCAATTTCCTTCCGCCGCCAACGGTGGTAAACCGCCCGCCAGCCACAGGAGACTCAAGCCATGCCCGCGTATCGTTCCCGCACCACCACCCACGGCCGCAACATGGCGGGCGCGCGCGGCCTGTGGCGGGCGACCGGGGTGAAGGACAGCGATTTCGGCAAGCCGATCATCGCGGTCGTCAACAGCTTCACCCAGTTCGTGCCCGGCCATGTCCATCTGAAGGATCTGGGCCAGCTTGTCGCCCGCGAGGTCGAGGCGGCGGGCGGCATCGCCAAGGAATTCAACACCATCGCGGTCGATGACGGCATCGCCATGGGCCATGACGGAATGCTGTATTCGCTGCCCTCGCGAGAGATCATCGCGGATTCGGTGGAATACATGGTCAACGCCCATTGCGCCGACGCGATGGTCTGCATTTCCAACTGCGACAAGATCACGCCGGGGATGCTGATGGCCGCGCTGCGGCTGAACATTCCGGTCGTCTTCGTGTCCGGCGGCCCGATGGAGGCCGGCAAGGTCGTGCTGGAAAGCGGCAAGGTCAAGGCGCTGGATCTGGTGGACGCCATGGTCGCCGCCGCCGACGACACCGTGTCGGACGCCGATGTGGAAACCATCGAGCGGTCCGCTTGCCCGACCTGCGGATCCTGCTCGGGCATGTTCACCGCCAACTCCATGAACTGCCTGACCGAGGCGTTGGGCCTTGCGCTGCCCGGCAACGGATCGACGCTGGCCACCCATGCCGACCGCAAGCGCCTGTTCGTCGAGGCGGGCCACCTGATCGTCGATCTGGCGCGCCGTTTCTATGAAGGCGACGACGCCTCGGTGCTGCCGCGCTCCATTGCCAGTTTCGAGGCCTTCGAGAACGCGATGACCCTGGACATCGCCATGGGCGGGTCCACCAACACGGTGCTGCACCTGCTGGCCGCCGCGCACGAGGGCGGCGTCGATTTCACCATGTCCGACATCGACCGCCTGTCGCGGCGCGTGCCGGTCCTGTGCAAGGTCGCCCCCGCCAAGGACGACGTGCATATGGAGGATGTCCACCGCGCGGGCGGCATCATGGGCATCCTGGGCGAACTGGACCGCGCCGGTCTGCTGCACACCGGTGTCGGCAGCGTCCATGCGGGTTCCCTGGCCGAGGCGCTGGACCGCTGGGACGTGATGCGCACCGACGCGGCCTCGGTCCACGACTTTTATCGCGCCGCGCCGGGCGGGGTGCCCACGCAGGTCGCGTTTTCGCAGGACCGGCGCTACGATTCGGTGGATACGGACCGGAAGGGCGGCGTGATCCGCACCGCGGAACACGCGTTTTCGCGGGACGGCGGGCTGGCGGTGCTGTATGGCAACCTGGCCGAGGATGGCTGCATCGTGAAAACGGCGGGGGTGGACGAATCCATCCTGACCTTCACCGGCAGCGCGCATATCTTTGAAAGCCAGGACGACGCCGTGTCCGCGATCCTGACCGGCAAGGTCGTGCCGGGCGAAATCGTGCTGATCCGTTACGAAGGCCCGCGGGGCGGTCCGGGGATGCAGGAAATGCTGTATCCAACCAGCTACCTGAAGTCGAAGGGCCTGGGCAAGGCCTGCGCGCTGGTGACGGACGGGCGCTTCTCGGGCGGCTCGTCCGGGCTGTCGATCGGCCATGTCTCGCCCGAGGCGGCGGAAGGCGGCACCATCGGCCTGGTGGAACAGGGCGACCGGATCGTGATCGACATCCCGAACCGGGTGATCCACCTGGACGTGGACGATGCGACCCTGGCCGCCCGCCGGGCGCAGCGCGAGGCCCAGGGCTGGAAGCCCGCCAAGCCCCGCCAGCGCCAGGTGTCTACCGCGCTGCGCGCCTATGCCGCGCTGACCACCAGCGCCGCGCGCGGCGCGGTGCGCGTCATCCCGGAATGACCGGCTGCCCTGCGGTCCAGACGGACCGCAGGCGCCACGCATCGTCCAGAAGCACCAGATCGGCGCGCCTGCCTTCCCGCAGCGCGCCGTATCCGTCGGACAGCCCGGCGGCGCGGGCCGGTTCCGACGTGGCCATCGCAAGCGCGCGTTCCGGTGCAATGCCGACCTGTTCCACCAGCACCCCGATTGCCTGATCCATGCGCAGGTCCGCCCCGGCCAGCGTTCCGTCGGCCAGCGTCAGCCGACCTTCGCGGCGGCGGATGGTGCGGCCCGCCAACGTCATGGCGGTCAGGTCGGTGCCCGCAAACGCCATGCAGTCCGTGACCAGGAAGATGCCTTCGCGCCGCGCCGCCAGGGCCGCGCGCAGGACTGCCGGATGCACGTGGATCCCGTCCGCGATCAGCCCGGCATGGGCGTTTCCCGCCAGCACCGCGCCGACCAGGCCGGGCGCGCGGTGGCCCATGGGGCTCATGGCGTTGAACAGATGCGTGGCCAGCCGCGCGCCCGCCGCGAAGGCCGTGCGGGCGG
Source organism: Paracoccus angustae (assembly GCF_042648745.1). NCBI lineage: Bacteria > Pseudomonadati > Pseudomonadota > Alphaproteobacteria > Rhodobacterales > Paracoccaceae > Paracoccus > Paracoccus angustae. The sequence continues at coordinate 230,380 of NZ_JBHRXY010000003.1, read as the reverse complement.
TGTCGTAGTCGCAATCGGTATGGCCCAAGCTGACGATGACGCCCGCGCGGGACAGCGTGGCGATCTGGTCCGGCGCGGCGGCTTCAGGCGCCAGCGTCACCATCAGCACCGGCAAGCCGCGGGCGGCGTCGCAGAGGCGCGCTAGGTCGTCAGCCTCCATGGGCCGGATCAGCGACGGGTCGTGGGCGCCGTGGCGGCGGGGGTCGAGATGCGGGCCTTCCAGATGCAGGCCCAGGAAGCCGGGCGTGTTCACCGCGCGGAGACCCGCGGCGATAACCGCTGCGGTCGCTTGGGGCGTGTCGGTGATCAGCGTCGGCAGCACCCCCGCGCAGCCAAGCCGCAGATGAGCGGCGCAGATCTGGCGCAGCGCCGCCGCGTCCGTGTCGCCGCCCACCATCAGCCCGTTTCCGCCGTTCACCTGCAAGTCGATGAAGCCGGGGGCCAGCGTGCCCTCCAGCCGCGCGACCGGCCCGGCCTCGGCTGTCGGCAGGATCGCCGCGATGCGGTCGCCCTTGATCGCCACGGCATGATCGGTCAGGAACCGCTGGCCATCGAAGATGCGCGTCGGGGCAAGAACGGTCATGCCGCCCCGGCCATCTGCCGCGCCATCAGCAGGGCACCGTCCGTCCCCGAGCCCATCGCGGGCCGCTGGGGCCAGTCCGTCAGCCGCGCCGCATAGGCCGGGCCAAGCCCGCCCACGAAGACCACCGGCAAGGGTTCGTCGCCTTGCAGCACGGTCAGGATGTGGCGGACTTCGGCCACCGCCAAATCAAAGACCTGCCGCGCCGCCGGATCCTCGCCCGAGACGATGCGCGGGGCAAAGGCCGCGAAATCGGCGGGGCGGGCGCTGTTGCCAAAGCGGATGATCCCCTCGATGCCGCCCGATTCCTCGAGGATCTGTTGCAGCAGCGGGGTCATGTCGGCGAACCCGTCCTCGGCCCGCATCGCCAAGGCCAGCAGCGCCCGGCCCAGCACCGCGCCCGACCCCTCGTCGCCCATCAGGAAGCCGCGCCCGCCGACCTGGCGCAGGACGCCGCCGCGCTGCACGGCGAAGACCGACCCGGTGCCCATCGCGGCAAGGATCCCGTCCCGGGTTCCAAGCGCCCCGCGCGCCGCCGTAACCGCGTCGTTGACGATCCGCATCCGCGCAAAGGGCAGCAGCAAGGCCAGCCGTTCGGTTGCCGCCGTTATCGTGCCGCCCGCAAGGCCCAGCGTGGCGATCAGATCGCGGGGATCGGCGCCGGTGCCTTCCAGGGCCTCGGCGGTGGCGGCCAGGATGTTGGCCGCCGCGCCCTCGACATCGGTGTTGATATTGGCGGGCCCGCCCCGGCCCTGACCCATGATCCGGCCGTCGGCATCGGCCAGCGCCGCGCGGCATCCGGTGCCGCCGCCGTCGATTCCCAGAAAGAACGCCATCCGCTGAACCCCTTTCGGGACGGTTCTAGCCGCGTTCGTCCGATCCGAACAGCCCGCGAAGCCCGCGGGTGACAAGGTTGCCGACCTTGGGACGGGGTTGGGCGATAAAGGGCAGGGGGCGGCAGACCTCCATCGCGGCGATGCCGACGCGGGCGGTCAGGGCGCCGTTCACCACGCCCTCGCCGAAGCGGCGCGAGACCTTCGACAGGATCCCGCCCCCGGCCACCGTTTCGATCAGGTCGTCGCCCGCCGCCACCGCGCCGGTGGCGACCAGATGGGTGATGACCGTGCGCGCCAGCCGCCAGCCGCCGACAGCGCCCGCGCGGCCGCCATAGATCTCGGCCATGCGGCGGATCATCCGCAGGTTCGCGGCAAGGGCCGCGGCGACATCGGCCAGGGCCATGGGGATCAGCGCGGTGGCGGCGGCCACGGTGCGGGCGGCGGCCTCGATCTCGCGGCGCGCCTGCTGGTCAAGCTGCGCCAGCAGTTCGGTTTCCGCCATGGTCAGCAGGGTGCGGGCGTCAAACACGTCGCCCCGGTTGTCGGCCAGCCGCTTGCGCGGCCATTGCAGTTCCGGGCGGTCGCGATAAAGCGCCAGCAGGCCGTCGGTCACGGCGCGGGCCTGGTCCATGCTGTCGCCGGTCAGCGCCGCGCCCGCCTGCCGCTGGATCGCGTCGATGCGCGCGAACCGCGCCCAGGCCCGATATTCGCGCCAGGCCATGCCCAGGGCCGCCAGCGTGAACAGCGCAAACAGCGCGACGCCGATCCAGCCCAGGACCGGATAGCGGGTCAGCAGGTCGTTGATGAAGTTCAGCGCGGCGATGGACAGCAGAAAGGTGAACAGCGCCACGCCCGAATTGACGAAGAAGCGCGTCAGCCTCGACGGCGGTCGGCCGACAAGGCGCGTCACCATCTCCATCGTGCGGGGGCGGGGCAGATGGGGATCGGCCGCGTCGATGGGCGGGGCGTCCGCGGGGTTCGGCGTGTCGTCCCGCGGCCCAGAGGCAGGGCCGGGGCGCGGGGCGGCGGCGGGCGCGTCCAGTTCGATCAGCACGGGGCCGCGGCGGGGAGCGTCGCTCATAGCCGGTCTCCGATCAGGAATTCGGCGGCGCGGTCCAGGCGGATATGCGGCGGGCCGTCGCCGGAACGGGCGGTCATGGGCGCGGGGGCGAAGTTCATGATGGCGTAGTCGCCGTCCAGCCAGGCGGGCGCCCCGTCGCGGGCGGGATGCAGCAGCGCGGCGGGATCGGCGGGCAGCTCGCCCGGGTAGAACGCCGCCTGCCGTCCGTCCAGCAGCCTGCCGCGCACGGCGGGCAGTTCCTGGCCGTCCTGGCGGATCGTGTCCTCGGTCGTGGCGCGCAGGGCGGCGATCGACATGGCCTCGGTCCGCGCACCGCTGAAATCGGCGCGGTCGCGCGCTTCTCGCAGCATGGCGGACAGGATCGCGGTCAGGCGGTTGTGCTGGATGTGGTGCAGGTGGTCGGCCTTGGTGGCGGCGAACAGGATGCGTTCCACCCGCCGCGTGCCCAGAAGCTGGGCCAGCCAGCCCGCGCGCCCGGGGCGGAAGGCGGTCAGCACGTCGGCCATGGCGCGGCGCATGTCCTCGACCGCCCTTGGCCCCTGGTGGATCGCGCCCAGCACATCGACAAGCACAACCTGCCGGTCGATGCGGGCGAAATGGTTGCGGAAGAACGGCTTGACGACCCGCGACTTGTAGGCGTCAAAGCGGCGGCGGAATTCCTTGTGCAGCCGGCCTGCGGCAAAGGACGCGGGCAGGGGGGCGAAGGTCAGGGCGGGGGATCCCTCCATCTCTCCGGGGATCAGGAAGCGGCCGGGGGTGCAGTCGGACCAGCCCGCCTCGCGGGCGGCGTGGAGATGGGCGGTATAGGTCCGGGCCAGGGACTGCGCGGTGGGCTCGTCGAAGCGGTCGGGGTTCAGGCCGTTCAGCGCCGTTTGGTAATCGTCCGCCCCGGGGCGGCCTGCCATGCGGTCCAGAACCTCGGCCGACCATTCGGAAAAGTCCTTTTCCATCAGGCGCAGGTCCAGCAGCCATTCGCCGGGATAATCAACAATGTCCAGATGCACGGTGCGCGGCCCGGTCAGCCCGCCCAGCAGCCCCTTGGGGTCCAGGCGCAGCGACAGGCGCAGCTGGCTGACATGGCGCGTCCCTTCGGGCCACTGGGGCGCGGGGCCGGTCAGGGCGGCCAGGTGGCGTTCGAAATCGAAGCGCGGGATGGTGTCGTCGGGCTGCGGTTGCAGCCAGGCCGCCTTGATCGAGCCGTCGGCCGCGGCGCGCAGGGCGTGCATCCGGCCCCGGTCCATCAGGTTCGCCACGAGCGAGGTGATGAACACCGTCTTGCCCGCGCGGGACAGGCCCGTGACCCCCAGCCGGATCACCGGATCGCCCAGGCCGATGCCTGCCATCATGCTGCTGCCGATACCCATTCCGCCTGCCGTTTTCTGCCGTCTTTGCCGAAAGATAAGGGTGGGCCGCGGCTTTGCATAGGGCGGCGGGCCGGGGTTCCGCTTGGCCCGCCGTTGCGACATAACGCGGGGATGATGGATCGGTTGCCTGTCGACGATGTTTTGCCCGCGCTGCGCGACGCCCTGGCCGCGCACGGCCGGGCGGTGCTGGTCGCGCCCCCGGGTGCGGGCAAGACCACGCGGGTGCCGCTGGCTTTGCTGGATCAGGTGGCGGGAAAGATCGTGATGCTGGAGCCTCGGCGGCTGGCCGCCCGCGCGGCGGCGGAGCGGCTGGCCGAGCAGGTGGGCGAAGGCTTGGGCGCGCGGGTCGGATACCGGATGCGCGGCGAATCGGTCGCGGGCAGCCGGATCGAGGTCGTGACCGAGGGCATCCTGACGCGGATGATCCAGTCCGATCCCGCGCTGGAAGGCGTCGGCTGCGTGATCTTCGACGAATTCCACGAACGCAGCCTGAACGCCGACCTGGGCCTGGCCCTGGTCTGGGAGGCCAGAGGGGCGCTGCGCGAGGATCTGGCGGTGCTGGTGATGTCGGCCACGCTGGACGCCGAACCCGTGGCGGCCTTGCTGGACGGCGCGCCGGTGATCCGGTCCGAGGGCCGGGCCTTTCCGGTCGAGACGCGCTGGCTGCCTCGGCCCCTGCCGCCCGGCTCGCGCCTGGCCGATGAGGCCGCGCGGCTGATCGCCCTGGCCGAACTTGAAACCCGCGACGCCGGCGGCACGGTTCTGGCCTTTCTGCCGGGCGAGGGCGAGATCCGGCGGGTGATGGCGCAACTGGGCGGCGGGTGCGAGGTGCTGCCGCTGTATGGCGCGCTGAAGCCCGCGGACCAGCGGGCGGCGCTGTCGCCCCCCGGCGCGCGGCGGCGGATCGTGCTGGCGACGGCGATCGCCGAAACCTCGCTGACCATTCCGGCGGTGCGGGTGGTGGTCGATGCGGGGCGGGCGCGGCGGGCGCGGTTCGATCCGGGTTCGGGCATGTCGCGGCTGGTCACGGAACGCGTCAGCCGGGCCGAGGCCGATCAGCGCCGCGGCAGGGCGGGCCGCGTGGCGCCGGGCATCTGCTATCGCATGTGGGCGCGCGCCGAGGAGGGCGCGCTGCCCGCCTTTGCCCCGCCCGAGATCGCCGTGGCCGATCTGGCCGGGCTGGCGCTGGAACTGGCGGCCTGGGGGGCCGAGCCGGGGGATCTCGCCTTTCTGACGCCCCCGCCCGAGGCGGCCTTGTCCGAGGCGCGCGCCCTGCTGCGAGGGCTGGAGGGCCTGGATGGGGGCGGCCGCATCACCGATCACGGGCGCGCCCTGGCGCGGCTGCCGCTGCATCCCCGGCTGGCGCATATGCTGCTGCGCGCGGGGCCGGACGCGGCGGATGTCGCGGCGCTGCTGTCGAACCGCGATCCCCTGCGCGGCGCGCCCGCCGATCTGGCGCTGCGGCTGGCGGCGGTGCGCGACCCCAAGGGATTTGCCGCGCGCTTTCCCCATGAGGCCGACCGGGCCGTGATCCAGCAGATCCGGGACGAGGCCGCCCGACTGCGGCGTCTTGTTGCGTCCCGCGACGGCGGGGGGCCTTCCGCCCCCCGCACCCCCCGAGGATATTTGGGCAAAGATGAAACGGGGGGCATGGTCTCGCTGGCCTATCCCGACCGGATCGGGCTGCGCCGCAAGGGGGACGAGCCGCGATATGTCCTGTCGGGCGGCAAGGGCGCGGTTCTGGACGGGGGCGATCCGATGGCGTCGCAACGCCTGATCGCGGCCGCCGATCTGGACGGGGATGCGCGCGAGGCGCGGATCCGCATGGCCGCCCGGCTGTCCGAGGCCGATCTGCGCGCGCTGCATGGCGACCGGATCGAGACGGTCGAGATATGCGAATGGTCGCGGCGCGAAGGGCGGGTTCTGGCGCGGGTGCAGGACCGGCTGGGAGCCTTGGTTTTGTCGGATCGGGCCTGGCCGGATGCGCCGGAAGGGGCCATCGCGCAAGCCGCCCTGGAGGGGCTGCGGCTGGACGGCCTGCCTTGGACCCCCGCCGCGGCCAGGCTGCGGGCGCGCATTGCCCTGCTGCCGGATCTGGGTCCGGTCGAGGATGCGGCCTTGCTGGCGGATGGGGCCTGGCTGCTGCCCTGGCTGGGGCGCGTCAGGACGCTGGCCGATCTGCGCGGGCTGGATCTGACGGAACCGCTGAAGGCCCGGATCGGCTGGAACGGCCAGCAGCGGCTGGACCGGGAGGTCCCGGCGCATTTCGTGACCCCCCTGGGCCGCAAGGTGCCGATCGACTATGACCACGAGCAGCCCTCGGTCGAACTGCGCTTGCAGGAGCTGTTCGGCGTGACGCGTCATCCGGTCGTGGGCGGGCGGCCCCTGCGCATCAGCCTGCTGTCGCCGGGCGGCAAGCCGGTGCAGGTGACGACCGATCTGCCGGGGTTCTGGGCGTCCTCCTATGCCGATGTGAGAAAGGACATGCGCGGGCGCTATCCTCGCCATCCCTGGCCCGAGGATCCGCGCGAGGCCGATCCCACCACGCGGGCCAGGCCGCGCGGCACCTAGTCGCCCGGATCTAATCCACCGCGCGGATCAGCGCCTTGTCGAAGACCCGCAGCACCTGGGCCAGGTCATGCCCGCGCTTGAGGATGCGCCCGTCCATGGCGATCACCGCATAGGCGCCCTGGGCCGCGCGCAGCCGGGGGCGTTTCTCGATGCGGTAAAGGGGGTGTTCCGCCGCGCGGCGGAAGACGCTGAACACGGCGGCGTCGCGCAGAAAGGACATCGCGTAATCGCGCCATTCCCCCGCTGCAACGAAGCGGCCGTAAACGGACAGGATCAGCGACAGTTCCGCCCGGTCGAAGACGACGCGGTCCGGGTCGGCGTGAAACGGCGGGCTGGCGTTCATCATGAAGGCGATGGTGACAGTCCGCCGCCCGCATGGCAATGCCGAAAACGGGCGGCGGCCCCGGATCAGTAGCAGCCGACCTTCTCGATCCGTCCGGTGCGGCCGTATTCGATGTTCAGCCGCTCGGGCCGGAAATCGGATGTCACGGGGTCGTCGGGGCCGATCTGGCGGGTGCCGATCGGAAAGGTCATGGCGCCCAGAACCGCGACCGGCTGGCCCACCAGCCCCTGATAGGCCGAGGCGCGGCAGGTGTCCGGCGCGGCATCGGGCAGGGGTTCGGCCGGCATCGGCTCGCAACCGGCAAGGGCTGCCGCGGCGGCCAGTCCAAGAACAAGGGATCGGGTGTTCATGATGATCATCCGCAATCGACGTTGGTGATGACGCCCGCCGCGTCCAGGCGGAAGACGATCCGGTTGGGGTCGTATTCCTGCGGCTCGATCCCGCGGTATTCCACGACCCGGTATTCCTTGGTGATGCCCAGGGTCGGGATCACGCTGCCGGGCTGGCCCACGGCCGAGGCATGGTTCTTGGTGGCGCCGCACAGGTCTGGCTTGCGCTCGGTCAGGCCGGCAACGCCGGCCACGGGCTCCGGCGCGGGCGGGACATAGGCCACGGGCGCGGGCTCCGGCACGGGCGCGGGCATGGGCGCCGGGGCCATGCAGCCCGACGCGAGGGCCGTGGCGGCAAGCAGGGGCAGCAGAAGCTTGATGGTTGTCATGATCGTTCTTCCCTCGGGCGGCGCCCGTCTGTCGCGGGCTCGGGTGCCGATGATACAGGCCGCGCAGGGGCTTGAGAAGGCGCGCCGATTTTCACGTTTGCATCAGCACGTCCCGCCGCCGCGCCGCCGGTCCTGCCGCGGGACCGGCGCATAGGCGCGCAGAAACAGCGCGGCGGCGTCCCGCGCGGAGGACCGGGCAAGCTCGGCCGAGGCGGCCTGCGGCGTGCCCAGCAACTGGAGCGAGCAATGCGCCCCCGCCAGGCCGACCAGCTGCCCGGCCGCGAGGTCGGTGTCGTCGATCGCCAGAAGCCCTGCCCCGGCCCATCGGTCCAGATGCGCCCGGACCGGATCGCGCAGCAGCCGCGACAGGCTGTCCTGAAACAGCGCGGCGACATCGGCAAACCGCGGCGCCTCGGCCAGAAGGGCGCGGCACAGGCTGACCCGGTGCGGATCGGCCATCCATTCCGCGGCCCGCGCGGCGATGCGCGGCACGGCCTGGTCGGGCGGCAGGTCCGGGTCGATGTCCAGGGTGAAGCTGCCCTCCAGGCGCGCGATCTCGGACCGCATGGCCTCCCGGAACATCAGCGCCTTGTCGGGAAAATAGCTGTAGATCGTCGCCTTGGACACCTGCGCGGCCCGGGCGATGTCGTCCACGCTGGCCCCGGCAAAGCCGTCGCGCAGGAAAACGGCGCCGGCGCCGCTGACCACCTGCCCGAATTTGCGGCCTTGAATAACCGATTGAGTTCGCATCATCTTCAAGTCCAAATCAGGCATTGCTAGCAGCTTGTCCGTTAGGTTCAATCCCCGATTGCACGGCCATGCCGGCGCACAAGGGCCGATCGTGGCGCAACGGCATCACGGCACGGGAACCAGCAAAACGAAAATGCCTCGTTTTTGTTCAGTTCGGGGTTGGCACCCGCGGTCCGGCTGGCATAGCTTCCCCGTCGTCACCCAACCGGCGACGTTGTTCAGGAGCTGCCGATGACGATCCCCCACACATCCTTCCGCGATTCGGTCGAACGGATGTTCACCCATGCGGCCGGTCTGATGGACCTGCAACCGGGCCTCGAGGAAAAGATCCGGGTCTGCAACTCGACCTATACCGTGCGCTTCGGGGTGCGTCTGCGCGGGCAGATCCACACCTTCACCGGCTATCGCTCGGTCCATTCCGAACACATGGAGCCGGTCAAGGGCGGCATCCGCTATTCGCCCGACGTGACCCAGGACGAGGTCGAGGCCCTGGCCGCGCTGATGACCTACAAATGCGCCCTGGTCGAGGTGCCCTTCGGCGGGTCCAAGGGGGGGCTGTGCATCGACCCGCGCGCCTGGAACGAGGACGAGCTGGAACGCATCACCCGGCGCTTCACCTACGAGCTGTCGCGGCGGAACCTGATTTCCCCGTCGCAGAACGTGCCGGCGCCCGACATGGGGACCGGGGAACGCGAGATGGCCTGGATGGCCGATGCCTACAAGCGGCTGCATCCCGACGACATCAACGCCAAGGCCTGCGTCACCGGCAAGCCGCGCCATGCGGGCGGCATCGAGGGCCGCGTCGAGGCCACCGGGCGGGGCGTGCAATACGCGCTGCGCGAGTTCTTCCGCCACGCGGACGTGATGAAGAGGGCCGGGCTGGAAGGGGGTCTCGCGGGCAAGCGGGTGATCGTGCAGGGCCTGGGCAACGTGGGCTATCACGCGGCGCAGTTCCTGTCGGTCGAGGACAAGGCCCTGATCACCTGCGTGATCGAGCGCGACGGGGCGATCACGAACCCGCAGGGCATCAACATCGACTCGCTGCGCGGCCATATCCGCGCGACCGGCGGCATCAAGGGCTTTGCCGGCGGCGAATACCGCGAGAACGGCCTGGCCGCGCTGGAGGACGACTGCGACATCCTGATCCCGGCGGCGGTGGAAAGCGTGATCCACGACGGCAATGCCGACCGCATCCGCGCCAGGCTGATCATCGAGGCCGCGAACGGTCCCGTCACCGCCGACGCGGACGAGATCCTCAAGCGCAAGGGCGTGGTCATCATCCCCGACATGTATGCCAACGCGGGCGGCGTCACGGTCAGCTATTTCGAATGGGTCAAGAACCTGTCGCAGATCAGCCTGGGCCGCCTGGAGCGCCGCCACGAGGAAGCCCGCGCCCGGATGCTGGTCGAGGAGCTGGAGAGGATCTCGGCCGACACGGGCACGAATTTCGAACTGGCGCGCGGCTTCAAGGAAGCCTTCCTGCATGGCGCGGACGAACTGGACCTGGTCCGGTCGGGCCTGGACGACACCATGCGCGAAGCCTTCAAGAAGATGAAGGACGTGTGGATGTCGAACCCGAAGGTCGATGACATGCGCACCGCGGGCTATGTCGTGGCGATCCGGCGGATCGCCAATGTCTACGGCTCGCTGGGGTTGTGAGGGGGGCGGGGGGGCGCCGCCCCCCGTCCTTCGGACTCCCCCCGGGGTATTTCGGCAACGGAGAAAACCCGGTGCCGGGGCGCGGCGGCGCGGCGCAGGCGGTCGTTGATGGCGGCGCCGAGGCCGTGGTCCGGGACCGGCGCCACCGCGATGGGGCGGCCCTCGCGGTCGGCGCGGCGCAGGATGTCGAACAGGCGGGCGGCGGCCTGGGTCAGGTCGCCGGTTTCCGACAGCGTGAAGGGACCGGGGGCGGCAAAGGCGACATGGGTTTCGCCCGGGGCGGGGTCGGCGGCGTTCAGGCGCAGCGGGGCATTCGGGGCATAGTGGCTGGTCAGTTGCCCCGGCGCGTTCGGGGCGGCGGGGTCGGCCTTGTGCGAGTCCAGCGGCTGGCCCAGGGCATCGGCGATCGCCTCGGCCGGGATGCCGCCGGGGCGCAGCAGCGTGGCGCGGCCCTGGGGCCAGCCGACGATGGTGGATTCCAGGCCCACCGGGCAGGGTCCGGCGTCCAGAACGGCGCTGATGCGTCCCTCCAGTCCGCCGTCGGGGTCCAGCACATGCGCGGCACTGGTCGGGCTGATCCGGCCCGAGGCGTTGGCCGAGGGCGCGGCCAGCGGGCCGGTCAGGCGCAGCAGGGCCTGGGCTACCGGATGGGCGGGCAGGCGGATGGCGATGGTGGGCAGTCCCGCCGTGACCAGCGAGGCGATGCCCGCATCCGGGCGCAGCGGCAGCACCAGGGTCAGGGCGCCGGGCCAGAAGGCGGCGGCCAGCGCCTCGGCCTCGGGCGGAAGATCGGCGATGGTCCGTGCGGTGTCCAGGTCGGGGACATGCACGATCAGCGGGTTGAAGGAAGGCCGCCCCTTGGCCTGGTAGATCCGCGCGACCGCCCGCCCGTTGCGCGCATCCCCCGCCAGGCCATAGACCGTCTCGGTTGGGATCGCCACGACCTCGCCCGCCGCCAGCAGGATGGCGGCGCGGGCCATGCCCATCTGGTCTGGCAACAGCTGTTCGGTCCGCATCCGTGACGCCGGGTTTCGGTTGAGCCTTGTCCGAACCCCCCTAAGATGGCCGGAACACCAGTCTGAATAGTCGCGCCCGGCCCGATTGCCAAGGCGCCAATGGGGGGATCAGATGAGCTACAAGGCGCCTGTCGCGCAGATCGACTTCATCCTGAACCATGTCGTGCCCTTTGCCGACCTGTCCCGGACCGGCCGCTTCGCCGAGGCCACGGCCGATACCGCGTCCGCCATCCTGGCCGAGGCGGGAAAGCTGGCGACCAACGTCCTGGCGCCGCTGAACCGCAGGGGCGACGAACATCCGGCGGTGCTGGAGAACGGGCGCGTCCGATCCTCGCCCGGCTACGCCGAGGGGTTCCGCGCCATTGCCGAAGGCGGCTGGATCGGGCTGGCCGCCGATCCCGAACACGGCGGCATGGGCCTGCCCCAGGCCCTGAACATGGCCGTGGCCGAGATGATGTCGGGGGCCTGCCTGGCCCTGCAACTGAACCCCCTGCTGACCCAGGGCCAGATCGAGGCGCTGGAGCATCACGCCGGCGACGACCTGAAGGCGCTGTATCTGCCCAAGCTGATTTCCGGCGAATGGTCGGGAACGATGAACCTTACGGAACCCGGCGCGGGCAGCGACGTGGGGGCGCTTGCGACCAAGGCCGAACCGCAGGACGACGGCACCTATCGGATCACCGGACAGAAGATCTTCATCACCTGGGGCGACAGCGACGTGACCGAAAACGTCTGCCACCTGGTGCTGGCGCGCCTGCCCGACGCGCCCAGGGGCACCAAGGGCATCAGCCTGTTCATGGTGCCGAAGTTCATCCCCGACGACCGGGGCGAGCCGGGCGTGGCAAACAGCCTCAAGGTCGTCAGCCTCGAGGAAAAGCTGGGCATTCACGGCAGCCCCACCTGCGTGATGAGCTTCGAGGGCGCGACCGGCTGGCTGGTGGGCGGCCCGCACAAGGGCATGGCCGCGATGTTCACCATGATGAACGTGGCCCGGCTGGGCGTGGGGATGCAGGGCGTCGGCGTGGCCGAGGCGGCGTTGCAGCAGGCGGTGGCCTATGCGGCGGACCGCAACCAGATGGGGCCGATCATCGGCCATCCCGACGTGCGCCGGATGCTGGCCACCGCCCGGGCCGAGGTGTTCGCCGCCCGCGCCATCGCCCTGGCCTGCGCGACCGCCATCGACCTGGAGCGCGCGACGGGCGATGCGGTCCACGCCGCCCGCGCGGCCTTTCTGACGCCCATCGCCAAGGCCTACGGGACCGATGTCGGCTGCCGCGTGGCCGACATGGGCGTGCAGATCCATGGCGGCATGGGCTATGTCGAGGAAACCGGCGCCGCCCAGTATCTGCGCGACGTGCGCATCACGCCGATCTACGAAGGCACCAACGGCATCCAGGCCATGGATCTTGTCGGCCGCAAGCTGTCGGACGGGGGCGACGCCGCCTTGCGCCTTTTGGACGAGATCGCGGACGGCGCCAAGCTTGCGCAGGCCGGTCATCCGCAATGGGCGAACCAGCTGTGGCAGGCCTCGGAGACCCTGCGCGAGGCGACCCATGCGCTGCTGGAACGCGACCTGCCGGTGCGCTTCGCGGGGGCGGTGCCCTATCTGACGGCCTTTGCGCGCGTGCTGGGCGGGCTTTACCATCTGCGCGCGGCGCAGGCCGGGGGCGAATCGCACGCGGCGCTGGCCCGCGTCTTCATGGCCCGCGTGCTGCCGCGCCATGCGTCCGACCTGGCCGAGGCCGTGGCGGGTCTGGACGACCTGACGGGCGTCAGCGACGCGGCCCTTGCCGGCGATGTCGCCGCGTGATCGCCCATGCCTTCGATGTGCCGCCCGCCCCCGGCGAGGCGGTGACGGTCGCGCCCGGCGTGTTGTGGATGCGCCTGCCCCTGCCGATGGCGCTGGATCACGTCAATGTCTACGCGCTGGAGGAGGAAGACGGCTGGACGCTGGTTGATACCGGATTCGACACGCCCGCGGCGCGCGAAACCTGGCAGGCGCTGCGGACCGGACCGCTGGCGGGCAGGCCGGTCCGGCGCGTGATCGGCACGCATCACCACCCCGACCATATCGGCCTGGCGGGATGGTTCATGGCGCGCGACACCGCCGAGCTGCTGATGAGCCGCACGGCCTGGCTGACCGCGCGGATGCTGGTTCTGGACCGTCAGGACCGGGCCACGGCGGAACAGCTGGCCTTCTGGCGGCGCGCCGGGATGCCGCCTGACCTGCTGGAACAGCGCGCCGCCGAAAGGCCCTTCAACTTCGCCGACGTGGTTCATCCGCTGCCGCTGGGCTTCACCCGCCTGACCGACGGCCAGCAGGTCGCGTTCGGCAACCGCCGCTGGCGCGTCGCCATGGGCCACGGCCATGCGCCCTGCCATGCGACCTTCTGGTCGCTGGACGACGATCTGGTGATCGGGGGCGACCAGCTTCTGCCCTCGATCTCGCCGAACCTGGGGGTTTATCCGACCGAACCCGAGGCCGACCCGGTGGGCGAGTGGCTGGAAAGCTGCGAACGGATGCTGGACCTGGCCCAAGCGCGGCATCTGGTCCTGCCCGGCCACAAGCTGCCCTTCACGGGGCTGCCCACCCGGCTGCGGCAGCTGATCGACAACCATCGCAATGCCCTGGACCGGATGGCCGCGGCGCTGCGGGAGGAACCGCGCACGGCGGTCGGCTGCTTCGAGATCCTGTTCAAGCGCCGCATCGGCGCCGCAGAGTTCGGCCTGGCCCTGGTCGAGGCGGTGGCCCATGTGAACCACCTGCGCCGCCTGGGGGCCGTGACCGTCATGGGACACAAGGGCGGCGCGGTGCTGTGGGGGGCGTGACAGGGCAGCCGCTTTCGGCTATCGCAAGGGCGAACCGGACAGGAGAAACGGGCACATGGCCACGCATCACCACGAGATCACCGAACACAAGATCGGCACCATGGACATCACCGAACAGAAGAAGACCTTTGCGGGCTTCATCAAGTTCGCCACCTGGACCGCGATCCTGTCGATCCTGGTTCTGATCTTCATGGCCCTGGTCAACAGCTGATCCGGCGGATGGAACTTTCATGAAAAGACGGATCTTCCTGGCGGCGATGCTGCCCGCCGCCCTTGCCGCATGCGCCCAAAAGGTCTGGGATTCGGACGAGGAGGTGCGCGCCGCGCGTTTCGTGTCAAGCGAACCGCCCTCGATCACGCTGCTGACGGTGATCGGCATCCCGCGCGGCGAAGGCGGGCATTCGGGGCTGATGGTCAACGGCAGCCAGCGCGTCATCTATGACCCGGCCGGAAGCTGGGAACATCCGCGCATCCCCGAACGCAACGACGTGCTTTACGGCATCACCGACAATTTCAAGAACTTCTACATCGACTACCACGCCCGCCGCACCTATTGGGTGGCCGAGGATACCGTTTTCGTCAGCCGCGAGGTGGCAGACGCCGCGATCCGCGCGGTCGAATCGCAGGGCGCCTCGCCCAAAAGCTATTGCGCGGTGAACACCGGCAGGGCGCTGAGCCGCGTGCCGGGGTTCGAGAACGCGCCGACCGGCTTCAGCCCGATCAGGCTGCGCAACTGGTTCCTGACGCTGCCGGGGGTGCAGTCCAAGCGCCACATGGACGGCGATCCGGCCAACAACCACGACGTGCTGCTGCGCCAGAAGGACGGAAGGATCGTCGGCTACAACATGTAAAGCAGGCCGAACAGCGTGACCGCGCCCGCCCCGATGGCCCCGATCATGTTCTTCGTCCACAGGCCGACCGCCACCGTGACCGTGGCGGCGGCCATCCGCGCCGGATCGGGCTGGCCCCCGGTCGCGGCGGGCCAGACCACCAGCGGCGCGACCAGCGCGGGCAGCACCGCCACCGGCGTATAGCGCAGCATCCGCAGCACCCATCCCGGCAGTTCCCGTTCGCCCAGAGTGCCCAGGAAGGACCAGCGGATCAGAAAGGTGCCGATCCCCAGCACCACGATCACGAACCAGATGGTCAGGTCGGACGTGCCGTTGCTCATGCCCTTGCCCTCCGTCCCGACCACACCTCGACCGCGGCGCCGGCCGCCATGCCCAGGGGCGCCGCGATCAGCAGCCCCAGGCCCGAGGGCAGGCCCGCGAAGGCCAGCGATCCCGACACGGCCACAAAGCAGGCGGCTAGATGCGCGGGCGTGCGCAGCATCGGCGCGATCATCGCCAGAAAGGTGATCGGCATGGCGAAATCCAGCGCGATGTCGTCGGGAATGGCCCGGCCCACCGTTGCGCCGACCCAGGAAAAGATCATCCAGGGCAGGCAGACCACCACCACCACGCCCGCGAAAAAGGCCAGCCGCTGCGGCAGGGCCATGCGGGGATTGGCCTCGTATTCCTGAATGGACAGGGCATAGCTTTGATCAACCAGCGCATAGGCGACCCAGGCCTTTTGTGGGGCCGAGGCGTCGCGCAGCCAGGGCACCAGGGACGCCGAATACATCGCCATGCGCAGGTTCACCGCCAGGCAGGACAGGATCACCACGATCACCGGGGCGTTGTCGGACAGAAGCTGCACGGCCGTGAACTGCGAGGCGCCCGCCAGCACCAGCACGGAAAAGCCCAGCACCTGGGCCACGTCCATCCCCGCTTCCAGCGCGACCACGCCGAACAGCAGCGCAAAGGGGATCATCACGATCAGGAAGGGCAGGGACTTCACCGCGCCGCGGCGGAACATCGCGCGGCTGGTGGGCATCGCGCCGCCATCGGCAAGGGGCTGCCGGGCGTCGGGGCGGGGATGAGGTGTCGGCGACATGGGGGTTTCGCTTGGGATCGGAACGCGGCACCTTCGTTGCACGACGCGCAAGGGTAAGGCAAGGCCGGGTGCAGATCTCAAGTCCCATTCCCGACCGGCACCTGGGCGAGGCCGCGCGGCTGTGGTGGGGGGCCTTCGCCCCCCTGGCCGGGGGCCGGGCGCCCGCCATCCGCGCCTGTCACGGCATCGCCGCGATCGGACCGGACGGCCGCGTGGCGGGCGTGGCGGGCTTTCGCGACCACGAGGGCGGCTTTCTGGCCGACACGCCGACGCTGGCCCGGCTGCTGTTCAGGGCCGCGCCCGAAACCCCGGATCTGGTGATCGACGGGCTGGTGGTGGACCGCCTGCGCCGCGGCACCGGCCGCGCGCTTCTGGCCGCCGCCGCCGGGATCGCCTGCCGCGTCGGCCGCCCCGGCCTGCGGGCCGAGGTCGAGCTGCGAAACCGTTCGGCCATGCTGTTCTACGGCGCCACCGGCTTTGCCGAGATCGGCCGGGGCCGCTTTGGCTGGCCCTGGTCGGGTCCGGTGGCGATCCTGCGCCGACCCCTTTGATCGCGGCGGTCCGATCAGCCGAAGACCCCGGCGATCCGGCCCAGCAGCATAAAGGCGCGCGCCGACCGCGTTTCGGCCAGCACCGCGATCTGCGCATCGTCCATGTCCGGCAGGTGGCGCGTCAGCATGGCGTCGAAATGGCGCAGGAAATGATGCGCCGTGTCGCGGAAGATCTCGTCGCGCTCCAGCAGGGCGGCGGCGATGTCCAGCGCCGCCCCATCGCGGATGCCGCCAAGCGCCGCCACGGCGCTGCCCCGCGCGCCTTCGGCAAAGCGCCGCCACACGGCGGGCGGGGCGGGATCGGGCGGCAGGTCGTCCATGTACAGATCCTGCCCGGCCAGCAGCGTCACCACGTCCTGCGCGGCGCGTAGCACGCGGGCATGGTTTCCGTCCTGCAACGCGCGGCGCAGCGCGGCGATGGCCAGCGAGTCGTCGGGCCCGTCGGGAAAGTTCAGCGCCCGGATCAGGGTGTCGGCATCGACGGGGTCCGGCGCGGGGCCTTCGGCGCGCGGGGCGGCGGGACGGCTTTCGGCCACGGGACGGGGCGCGGGACGGGCCGCCACGGGGGCGGGGGCGCGCGGCTGCCGCTCGGGCTCGGGCAGCGGTCCCGGTTCCGCCGCCGGGCGGGGCGGGGGCGCGGCCATGTCGCGCAGCTGGGCAAGGCGCTGGCGCAGGTCGGCGGCCTCGGCCCGCAGCAGGGCGATGGCGCGGGCCGTTCTGACCGCCAGCCAGATCAGCGCCAGGGGCAGGATGGTTCCCACCACGACCGCAAGGCGCGCGATGCCGCCCGGCGCGCCCTCGTCCCCCGGCGCCAGCAGCCAGAACAGCGCAACCAGAAACAGCCAGACACCGCTGAGAACGATGCCCGTGGCGGTGATGGCGTCCCGCTGCGCCACCGTGGCGATCCGTGCAACCAGCGACATCGGCTTATTCGTACCGGATCGCGAGGATCTCGTAGCTGCGCTGGCCGCCGGGCGTCGTGACCTCGACGCTGTCGCCCACGTCCTTGCCGATCAGCGCCCGGGCCAGCGGCGAGCGGATGTTCAGCAGCCCGCGTTCGATGTCGGCCTCGGCCTCGCCCACGATCTGATAGGTGCGCTCCTCGTCGGTGTCCTCGTCCACCAGGTTGACGATGGCGCCGAACTTGACGGAACCCGACAGCTTCGACGTGTCGATCTGCTCGGCCCGCGACAGGATCGATTCCAGTTCCTTGATGCGGCCCTCGATGAAGCCCTGCTTTTCGCGGGCGGCATGGTATTCGGCGTTTTCCGACAGGTCGCCATGCTCGCGCGCCTCGGCGATCTGCCGGATGATGGCGGGGCGTTCCCTGGATTTCAGTTCGCCCAGTTCGCGTTCCAGCGCGGCGAAGCCGCCGCGGGTCATCGGAATCTTGTCCATCGCTGCCCTGTCCTTTGCGGGATGCGGTTATCGTCAACGGCTAAGGCAACGCCCCTGCCATTCGGATGGCAGGGGCGCAGGCCTTGTTGTCGGCAACGTGCCCCGGAATGCCGCGTCTTTGCAAGCCCGCGCGCGGCGCGGCTGGCAGTTTTTGGCCGTCGCGTCAGGATTGCCGCGATGCGGCAAAGTGATTACATCGGCAGGAAGCCAAGCAAGGGGGGAGGCCCAGCCATGACCGACACGCCAGCGATCGACCGCGAGTCGATGGAATACGACGTCGTGATCGTGGGGGCGGGCCCAAGCGGCTTGTCGGCGGCGATCCGATGCAAGCAGATCGACCCGGACCTGTCGGTGGTGGTGCTGGAAAAGGGGTCCGAGGTCGGCGCGCATATCCTCTCGGGCGCGGTGCTGGACCCGATCGGGCTGGACCGGCTGATCCCCGACTGGAAGGAACGCGGCGCCCCGGTTCGCACGGAAGTCACCGACGACAACTTCTATGTCCTGGGCGAGGCGGGGCAGGTGCGGGTGCCGAACTGGCCGATGCCGCGGCTGATGAACAACCACGGCAATTATATCGTCAGCATGGGCAGCGTCTGCCGCTGGCTGGCCGAACAGGCCGAGGAACTGGGCGTCGAGATCTTCCCCGGCATGGCGGCGAGCCAGGTCGTGTGGGACGGCGAGCGCGTCAAGGGCGTGGTCGCGGGCGAGATGGGGCTGCAATCTGACGGCACGCCGGGGCCGAACTACGAGCCCGGCATGGAGCTGCACGGCAAGTACGTCTTCATCGGCGAAGGCGTGCGCGGCAGCCTTGCCAAGGAGATCATCGACCGCCTGAAGCTGTCGGACGGCCACGAGCCGCAGAAATACGGGTTGGGCATGAAGGAGATCTGGGAGGTCGATCCCTCGAAGTTCCAGAAGGGCCGGGTGGTCCACACGATGGGCTGGCCCCTGGGCAAGAACGCCGGGGGCGGCAGCTTCATCTATCATTACGAGGACAATCTGGTGATGGTGGGCTTCGTGGTGCACCTCAACTACGAGAACCCGTATCTTTACCCCTACATGGAGTTCCAGCGCTTCAAGCACCACCCGATGGTGGCCGAGCTGCTGGAAGGGGGCAAGCGCATCTCCTATGGGGCGCGCGCGATCAGCGAAGGGGGCTGGCAGTCGCTGCCGGAGCTGTCCTTCGACGGCGGAGTTCTGCTGGGCTGCTCGGCCGGCATGGTCAACGTACCGCGCATCAAGGGCAACCACAACGCCATGATCTCGGGGATCGAGGCGGCGGAAGCGGCGGCCAAGGCCATCGCGGCGGGTCGCGAGGGCGACCGGCTGACGGATTACGACACCGCCGTGCGCGGCGGCGCCATCGGCCAGGACCTGAAAAAAGTCCGCAACGTCAAGCCCGCCTGGTCGCGCTACGGGCTCTGGCCCTCGCTGGTCCTGGGCGGCATGGACATGTGGGGGGCGGGGCTGACGGGCCGCAACATCCTGCGCACCTGGAAGCACGGCAAGACGGATGCCGAGGCCACCGGCAAGGCCGCGGACTTCCAGCCCATCGTGTATCCAAAACCCGACGGCAAGCTGAGCTTCGACCGGCTGACCAACGTGGCCTTTTCCTTCACCAACCACGAGGAAAGCCAGCCCTGCCACCTGAAGCTGAAGGATCCCACGGTCCCGATCCGGGTGAACCTGCCGGAATACGCCGAGCCCGCGCAGCGCTACTGCCCGGCCGGCGTCTATGAGGTGGTGGAGGACGCAAGCGGTCCGCGCTTCGTGATCAACTTCCAGAACTGCGTGCACTGCAAGACCTGCGACATCAAGGACCCCTCCCAGAACATCGTCTGGACCACCCCGCAAGGCGGAGACGGGCCGAACTACCCGAATATGTGATCGGGGGGGCGGGTGCAGGCGTTGCCCCGGCTTTTTCCCCGCGCTAGGGTCGGGTGCAACATTTTCGTGATTTCCGGGATCGACGCCTTGACCCTGACCTGCCCGAAACTGGCCCTGACCGCCGCCCTGGTGGCGGCGCTGTCGCTGCCTGCCACCGCCCAGGACCGGCCCGCGCCGCGCCCCGAAGGGGATGCCGCCGCCGCCGCGCCCCAGGCCGAGGCGCCGGAACCCGGTCCCGCGCCGCTGACCTTCGGCCTGGCCGGGCCGTTCCTCGCCGCGCGCATGGCGACGGTGGAAAACGATTTCCAGGCCGCCGCGCGCTTTTTCGTGCAGGCCGTGGCCCATGATCCGCAAGACCGCTTCCTCCAGGACAGCGCCCTGGTCGCGCTTGTCTCGGCCGGGGAAATCGACCGGGCGGTTCAGCTTGCCAACCGCATCGGCGGCGACGGCGAACCGACCGAACTGTCGCGCCTGATCCAGCGCGCCGATCTGGTTCATGCGGGCGATTGGGACGGAGTGCTGGCCGATGTCGGAACGCCTTCGGACGTGGATTCCGAAGCCGACCTTCTGGCCGGAATGCTGCGGGGGTGGGGCCTGCTGGGCGCGGGCAAGGCAAAGGAAGCCTTGGCCGAGTTCGATCGCTTGTCCCGGCTGCAAGGCGTTGCGCCGATGGTGAACTATCACCTCGCGCTGGCCCGCGCCCTTGTGGGCGATTACGAAGGGGCCGAGGCGCTGCTGGCCGATGAAACCACCGGCGCGCATATCCTGGGCTTTGCCGCCCGCGCGCAGATCCTCGCCCAGCTTGAACGCCGCGACGAAGCCGTCGCCATGATCGAGGCGATCCCCGGCGTCGAGGCCGAGCCGCAGCTTCTGGCGCTGCGCGACCGTCTGAAATCCGGCCAGCCGGTGGCGTTCGACGTGGTCAGGACGCCCGCCGACGGCATTGCGCAGGTGTTTCTGACCTTCGCCTCGGCCCTGGCCTCCAGCGCCGATCCCGAGCCCTTGTCGCTGATCCACGCCCGGCTGGCCGCCTGGCTGTCGCCCGACACGGCCGAGGCGCGGCTGATGGTCGCCCAGATCCTCCAGGAGCGCCAGCAGTTCGACCTGGCCGAACCCGAATTCGACGCGCTGCGCCGCATGGGGCAGATGCGTCCCGCCGCCGAACTGGCGCGGATCGACAGTCTGTCGGGCGCGGGCCGCGCGGACGAGGCGGGCAAGGCGGCCCTGTCGCTGACCGCCGCATATCCCGACCTGCCGCAGGCCTGGATCGCCCTTGGCGACCTTTTGCGCCAGCAGGAGAAATTCGCCCAGGCCGTGCCCGCCTATGACAAGGCCCTGGCCCTGCTGGAGGATGCGCCCGCCGACGCCCGCTGGTTCCCGCTTTACGCCCGCGCCATCGCCCTGGAACGGTCCGGGCAGTTCGACCGGGCCGAGGCCGATTTCCTGGCCGCCATCGAGATCCGCCCCGAACAGGCCAGCCTGCTGAACTATCTGGGCTATAGCTGGATCGACCGGAACGAGAACCTGGACCGCGCCCTGGCGCTGATCCAGAAGGCGGTCGAACTGTCGCCCGAGGACGGCTATATTCTTGATTCGCTGGCCTGGGCCTATTACCGGCTGGGCCGCTACCAAGAGGCGGTGGCGCCGATGGAGGCCGCCATCCTGACCATGTCCCAGGATCCGCTGGTCAACGACCATCTGGGCGACATCTACTGGAAGGTCGGCCGCCACCGCGAGGCCGAGATCCAGTGGCGCCGCGCCCTGTCGCTGGAGCCGACCGAGACCGACGATGTCGATCCCGACCGGATCCGCGCCAAGCTTGACCGGGGCCTTGACGCCGTGCTGGCCGAGGAAGCGGCGGCGGGCGCGTCCGAGACCCCCGCGCCCACCCCGCAGGCCGCCGCGAACTAGGCGATGCCCGCCGTCACCGAAGCCGCGCCAGCCAAGCTGAACCTTGCGCTGCATGTCACCGGACGCCGCGCCGACGGCTATCACCTGCTGGACTCGCTGGTGGCCTTTGCCGGGGTGGGGGACGTGGTGACGCTTGAACCGGGGCCTTTGTCGCTGCGGATCGAAGGGCCTTTCGCGGCGGGGCTGTCCTGCGACGACAACCTGTGCCTGCGCGCGGCAAGGCTGGCGGGGGCCGATGCGGCGATCACGCTGACGAAAAACCTGCCCGTGGCGTCCGGCATCGGCGGCGGCTCGGCCGATGCGGCGGCGGTGCTGCGCGGGCTGTCCCGCATGGGGCACCCGCTGCCTGCGCGCGCGGAAAGGCTGGGCGCGGATGTGCCGGTCTGCCTTGCCTCGAACCCCGCCCGGATGCAGGGCGCGGGCGAGATCCTCACGCCTTTGCCGCCTCTGCCCGCCATTCCGCTGGTGCTGGTCAATCCGGGCGTGGCGGTGCCCACGCCCCGGGTCTTCGCCGCCATGGACCGGCGCGACAACCCGGCCCTGCCGCCCATCCCGCGCTTTGCCGGACCGGCCGACCTGACCGCCTGGCTGGCGGGCACGCGCAACGACCTGGAGCCTGCCGCGCTGACCATCGCCCCGGTGATCGGACAGGTGCTGGACGCCTTGCGCGCGACCGGGGCGGCTTTCGCGCGCATGTCGGGGTCGGGGGCCACCTGCTTCGGGTTCTACGACAGCCCGGACCGCGCCCGCATTGCCGCCGCGGCGTTGAAACAGCATGGCTGGTGGGCGGTCTCGAGGGAACTGGCACCCTTGCCTGCGCCCCGCTAGAGTGCCGCGAAACTGTTCCGGGGGATTTCATGCTGCGTCTTGGCGTCAACATCGATCATGTCGCAACCATCCGCAACGCGCGCGGCACCCCTTGGCCCGATCCCCTGCGCGCCGCCCGCATCGCGGAAGACGCGGGCGCCGACGGCATCACCGCCCATCTGCGCGAAGACCGCCGCCATATCAGCGACGCCGACATCGACGCGCTGATGGCGAACCTGACGCTGCCCCTGAACCTGGAAATGGCCGCCACCGCGGAAATGCAGGCCATCGCCCTGCGCCACCGCCCCCACGCCGTCTGCATCGTCCCCGAAAAGCGCGAGGAACGCACCACCGAGGGCGGCCTCGACGTGGCCGGAAACGAGGCGATGCTGGCCCGCTTCATCGCCCCCCTGCGCGATGCGGGCAGCCGCGTGTCGCTGTTCGTCGGCCACGACCCGGCGCAGATAAGGGCCGCCGCCCGCATCGGCGCGGCGGTGGTGGAACTGCACACCGGCGCCTATTGCGACCTCGACACCGAGGGCCGCCACGCCGACCGCGACGCCGAACTGGCGGGCCTGACCCACGGCGCGGCCCTGGCCGACAGCCTGGGGCTGGAGGTCCACGCCGGCCACGGCCTGACCTTCGGCACCGTCGGCCCCATCGCCGCCATTCCGCAGGTCAAGGAATTGAACATCGGCCATTTCCTGATCGCCGAATCGGTCTTCACCGGCCTGGGCGAGGCCATCCGCGAGATGCGCCGCAAGATGGACGAGGCGCGGGCGCGATGATCTTCTTCTTTGCCCAAATACCCACGGCGACGGGGCAGCCGGGCGCATGATCCTGGGCATCGGCACCGACCTTGCGAACATCGACCGCATCGCGGGCACGCTGGACCGCTTCGGCGACCGCTTCCGCCACCGGGTCTTCACGCCGGTCGAACTCGCCAAGGCCGCGCGCCGCAAGGACGAGGCGGGCACGCTGGCGAAACGCTGGGCGGCGAAGGAGGCCTGCTCCAAGGCGCTCGGCACCGGGCTGGCGATGGGCATCAGCTGGCGCGACATGGCGGTCAGCAACCTGCCGTCGGGCCAGCCCGTGATGCATCTTACCGGCTGGGCCGCCGACCGGCTGGCGCGGATGACGCCGCCCGGCCACACGGCCATCGTTCACGTCACCTTGACCGACGATCACCCCTGGGCGCAGGCTTTCGTGGTGATCGAGGCGCGGCCCGACGCCCCGCAATCTTGACTTTGCGCCACGTCGGTGGCCAAGAACGCGGCGACGCGGCCATTCGCCCGCACCTGATCACGAAGGACGACACCATGGCCGACAGCATGGCGGGCAAGAAAAAGGAAGGCCTGTGGGAAACGGTGAAGACCGTCTTCTGGGCCCTGGTCATCGCGGGCATCTTCCGCACGCTGTTCTTTCAGCCCTTCTGGATCCCGTCCGGGTCGATGAAGGACACGCTGCTGATCGGCGACTTCCTGTTCGTCAACAAGATGGCCTACGGCTATTCGCAGTATTCCTGCCCCTTCGCGATGTGCCCGATCTCGGGCCGGATCCTGGGGTCGGAACCCGAACGCGGCGACGTGGTGGTGTTCCGCCACCCCACGCGCGGCGTCGATTTCATCAAGCGGCTGATCGGCCTGCCGGGCGACACGGTCCAGATGCGCGGCGGCAGGCTGTGGATCAACGGCCAGGAAGTGCCGATCGCCCCGGCGGGCGAGTTCGTCGAGGTCAAGGAACAGCAGGGTCCGCAGGGCCTGATCCCGCGCTGCGTGAACGACCCGGTTCCCGAGGGCGCCGCCTGCGTCAGCGAGCGGTTCACCGAAACGCTGCCGAACGGGCGCAGCCACAGCATCCTGAACATCCAGGACGGCGCCTTCGCCGACGACACGCCCACCTTTACCGTGCCCGAGGGCCAGTATTTCTTCATGGGCGACAACCGCGACAATTCCGAGGACTCGCGCTTCCCGCAGGAAATCGGCGGCCTGGGCTTTGTTCCGGCCGAATACCTGATCGGACGGGCGGACCGGATCATGTTCTCCTCCGCCGGACGCTCGCTTCTGTATTTCTGGACCTGGCGGGCCGACCGCTTCTTCAAGGCCGTGGAGTGAAGCCCGGCGCCGACATCCGCGCCTTTATGGCCCGCCTGGGACACGACTTCGCGCGCCCCGAACTTCTGGTGCGCGCGCTGACCCACGGCTCCATCGCCTCGTCCACGCGTCCCGACAATCAGCGGCTGGAATTCCTGGGCGACCGCGTCCTGGGCCTGGTCATGGCCGAGGCGCTGTTCGACGCCGACCAGTCCGCCAGCGAAGGCCAGCTTGCCCCCCGCTACAACGCGCTGGTGCGCGGCGAGACCTGCGCGGCCATCGCCCGCGAGATCGGCCTGGGCGATGTCCTGAAGCTGGGCCGGTCCGAGATGATGTCGGGCGGCCGCCGCAAGGAGGCGCTTCTGGCCGACGCGATGGAGGCCGTGCTGGCCGCCGTTTATCTGGACGGGGGGTTTGACGCCGCGCGCCGGATCGTGCTGCGGCTGTGGGCGGACCGCCTGGCCAGCCTTGAGGACGACCCCCGCGACGCCAAGACCGCGCTTCAGGAATGGGCGCAGGCCAACGGAATGCCGCCCCCCATCTATGAGCAGACCGAACGCAGCGGCCCGGACCACGCGCCGGTGTTCCTGATCACCGCGCGGCTGGCTGACGGGCGCGAAGCCCGGGCCAGGGGCGCGGGCACCAAACGCAGCATCGAACAGGCCGCCGCGCAGGCGTTGCTGGACCGGCTGGAGGGCCGCGCATGACCGACACCACATCCACCCGCGCGGGCTTTGTCGCCCTGATCGGCGAACCCAATGCCGGCAAATCCACGCTGCTGAACCAGATGGTCGGCGCCAAGGTCAGCATTGTCACCCACAAGGTCCAGACCACCCGCGCCCGCATCCGCGGCATCGCCATGCACGGCGCGGCGCAGATCGTCTTTGTGGACACGCCCGGCATCTTCCGCCCGCGCCGCCGCCTGGACCGCAGCATGGTCGCCGCCGCCTGGGGCGGGGCCTCGGACGCGGACATCATTCTGCTGCTGGTCGAGGCGCATCGCGGCCTGACCGACGGCGTGGCGGCGATCATCGATTCGCTCAAGGCCCTGGACGGCAAGACGCCCGTCGCCCTTGTCATCAACAAGATCGACCGCGTGAAGGCCGAAACCCTGCTGGCGCTGTCGGCCGAACTGAACGCGGCCCATCCCTTCGCGAACACCTTCATGATCAGCGCCGAAAAGGGCTATGGCTGCGACGATCTGCGCGCCTGGCTGGCGGACACGCTGCCGGAAAGCCCCTGGCTTTACCCCGAGGACCAGATCGCCGACCTGCCGATGCGCATGATCGCCGCCGAGATCACCCGCGAAAAGCTGACCCTGCGCCTGCACGAGGAAATCCCCTATCAGCTGACGGTCGAGACCGAGGCCTGGGAGGAACGCAAGGACGGCTCCGCCCGCGTGGATCAGATCGTCTATGTCGCGCGGCCCGGCCACAAGGGCATCGTGCTGGGCAAGGGCGGCGAAACGATCAAGGCCGTGGGCCAGGCCGCCCGCGCCGAGCTTGAGGAGTTCATGGGCCGGCGCGTCCATCTGTTCCTCCAGGTGAAGGTGCGCGAGAACTGGCTGGACGAGGCCGAGCGTTACAACGAAATGGGCCTCGATTACCGCGACGGCGATGCCTGAACCCCGGCTTGCGACCGGCATCTGGGTCGCCGCCTATCTGGCCCGCCTGGGGCTGGCGAACATCCCGGCCTATGTGACGGCGCGGGGGGACGACACGGCGGGCGCGGTGCTGGTGAAATGCGCGCATCTGGACGGCACGGCGCGGCTTTACGGGCGCGAATGGGACTGCGACACCGACAGCCGCCCTTGGCAGGTTCTGGCCGTGGGCCTCGAACTCGAGATCGACCAGGCCATCGCCCGGCAGCGCGGCTTCGATCCCGACCTGTGGGTGATCGAGATCGAGAGCCGAGACGGCCGCACGCTGCTGGACGAACCGGGGCTGGCGTGATTCCCTTTTGCAGCCTATGCAACGGGCATGAGCAACACGCCCCAATCCGGTGATTCCCTGCGCGGCCTGGTTCTGGCCACCACCACCTATGTCCTGTGGGGGTTCCTGCCGCTGTTCATGAAGCAGCTGGCCCATGTCCCTCCGACCGAGGTGATCGCCCACCGCGTGTTGTGGTCGCTGCCCATCGCGCTGGCCGTCCTGCTGTTGCAGCGCCGCTGGGCCGAAGTCGGCGCGGCCCTGCGCCAGCCCCGTCTGCTGGCGATGGCGGTGGTGACGGCGGCGCTGATTTCGATCAACTGGATGATCTATGTCTGGGCGGTGGGCAACAACCACGCGCTGGATGCGGCGCTTGGCTACTATATCAATCCGCTGTTCAGCGTGTTCATGGGCGCGACGCTGCTGCGCGAACGCCTCGGCCGGGCGCAGGTCGCGGCCATCGCCCTGGCCGCGCTGGCTGTCGTGGTGCTGACGGTGCAGTTAGGCCGCCTGCCCTTGGTGGCGGTCGGGCTGACGCTGACCTGGGGCCTTTACGCGTATTGCAAGAAAAGCCTGCCGCTGGGGCCGACTCAGGGCTTCACGCTGGAGGTGCTGCTGCTGACGCCCCCCGCCCTGGCCTATGTCGTCTGGTTGACGGCCGGCGGGCAGTCGCATTTCGCGGCGGGCAGCGGGTGGGACACGATCCTGCTGATCGGCTGCGGTCCCGTGACCGCCGTGCCGCTGATCTGCTATGCCACGGCGGCCAAGCAGTTGCGCCTGTCCACCATCGGCATCCTGCAATACATCGCGCCCACGATGATCTTCCTGACCGCCGTGCTGATCTTCGGCGAGCCGTTCGGGACGGCGCAGATGATCGCCTTTCCGATGATCTGGGCGGCGCTTCTGATCTATACGCTGTCCATGCTGCGCGGGGCGGGGGCGCGGCGGCGGGCCATCACCTGACTTGGCAGGCCCCTTGCCGCGTGCCAAGCTGGCCCGACCAGCCGGAGGTCGCATGTCATTGTCCCGCCAGCGCATCACGCTTGTCACGCTTGCCGTGGCCGACATGGCCCGGGCCCGGGCTTTCTATGAAGGGTGGGGGTGGACGCCCCACAGCCGTCCGCAGCCCGGCGTCACCTTTTACCAGATGAACGGCGCGGTGTTGGCCCTGTTCGGGCGCGCCGACCTTGCCGCCGACCAGGGCCGGCCGGACGCGACCCTGGGCACCGGCGCGGTCACGCTGGCGCAGAACTGCGCGGACGACGCGGAAACCGACGCGGTGTTTCAGGCGGCGGTGGACGCGGGCGCCACGGTCCTGAAGCGCCCCGAAAAGGTGTTCTGGGGCGGCTATTCCGGCTATTTCGCCGATCCCGACGGCCATGTCTGGGAAATCGCCACCAACCCGTTTTGGCCGCTTTCCCCCGACGGGTCGCTGACCCTGCCCCCCGCCTGAATGGAGTGGCAGGCCGAGGGCACCGTTCTGGCCCGCCGCCCGCATGGCGAGACGGCGGTGATCCTGGACGTGCTGACCGATGGGCACGGCCGCCATTCCGGGCTGGTGCCGGGCGGCCTGTCGCAAAAACGGGCGGCGATGCTGCAACCGGGATCGCGGCTGGATCTGCGCTGGCGGGCGCGGCGGGACGACCAGCTGGGCACCTTCGCGGTGGAGCCGGTGCGCCTGCGGTCCGGCCTGATGGCCGATCCCCTGGCGCTTGCCGGGCTGAACGCGGTGTGTTCGCTGCTGGTCTTCGCGCTGCCCGAACGCGACCCGCACCCGGTTCTGGCGCGCGACACCGAACGCCTTCTGGACCTGATGGAAACCGCCGCCGATTGGGGCGCCGAATACCTGCGTTGGGAAATGCGCCTGCTGGAGGAGATGGGCTTCGGCCTGGACCTGTCCTCCTGCGCCGTGACGGGCGCGCAGGACGGGCTGGCTTATGTCAGCCCCAGATCGGGCCGCGCCGTCAGCCGCGAAGGGGCGGGGGAATGGGCCGACCGGCTGCTGCCCTTGCCGGGCATCCTGGGCGGGGCCGGGAACAATCGCGGGGGGGGCCTGGCCGAGGGGCTGGCGATCACCGGCCACTTCCTGACCGCGCGGATCGCCGGGGAACTGGTGGGCCGCCCGGTTCCGGCCGCCCGCCAGCGTCTTGTGGACCGGCTGGCCCGCGGCCAGCCCAAGGCCGGCTACTGACCGGCGCGCGCCTGATCCAGCGCCGTGACCTGGTCCTGCGTCCCCGTCACGCCGCGTTCGAAGATCAGCCAGGTTTGGGGCGATTTCACCTTCAGCACGCCGCCGTAGTATTCCATCTCGGTGGCGGATTGCAGAACCTGGAAGAAGCGGTTCTCGATGGTGGCGTTCTTGCCGCAGGGGACGTTGGTGGTTTGCAGCGGCGACAGCTGGACCAGCGGCAGCTCCGCGTTGTTCTTGGCCCCATAGCCGTTGCAGGGGCCGCGGCCTGATACGGTGGTTTCGGCAATGGTCAGCGTCATGTTGCGCAGCGGCACGGTCGCGCCGTCCATGCCGACAAGGGCGTAATCGCCGCCCGGGATGAAGCCGCGGTCGTCGGGCGAGGGGGGCGGTGTCTGCTCGCAGGCGGCCAGGGCAAGGGTGGCGGCGGTCAGCGCGCCGAATGTGCCGAAACGGGCAAGGCGGGACATGGTGAAAGCTCCTTGGGGCGATCGTCGAATGGGGAATGCGGCAAAACCGCTTTGGTTGCAGCACCCTAGACGAATTGCGATCAGCCTAACAGCCGCCGGGCGATCACTTGGGCCTGAATTTCGGCCGCCCCTTCAAAAATATTCAGGATGCGTGCATCGCACAACACCCGGCTGATCGGGTATTCCAGCGCGAAGCCGTTGCCGCCGTGGATTTGCAGCGCATTGTCGGCGCTGGCCCAGGCCACGCGCGCGCCCAAGAGCTTGGCCATCCCGGCCTCGAGGTCGCAGCGCCGGCCGTGGTCCTTTTCCCATGCGCTGAAATAGGTCAGTTGCCGCGCAATGGCGATCTCGACCGCCATCATCGCCAGCTTGTCGGCGACACGGGGAAAGGCGATCAGCGGCTTGCCGAACTGCTTGCGGTCCAGAGCGTATCGCAGGCCCAGTTCCAGCGCGTTCTGCGCAACCCCGATGGCCCGGGCGGCGGTCTGGATGCGCGCGGATTCGAAGGTCTGCATCAGCTGCTTGAACCCCTGGCCGGTGGCGCCGCCCAGCAGGTTCTGGTTCTTGACCTGGAAGCCGTCGAAGCCAAGCTCGTATTCCTTCATGCCGCGATAGCCCAGCACCTCGATTTCCCCGCCGGTCATGCCGGGGGTGGGGAAAGGGTCGGCGTCGGTGCCGGGCGTCTTCTCGGCCAGGAACATCGACAGGCCGCGATAGTCGGCGGTGTCGGGATCGGTGCGGGCCAGCAGCGTCATCACATGGGTGCGCGCGGCATGGGTGATCCAGGTCTTGCTGCCGGTGATGGTCCAGCTGTCGCCGTTCCGGACCGCGCGGGTCCGCAGGCTGCCCAGGTCGCTGCCGGTGTTGGGTTCGGTAAACACCGCCGTGGGCAGGATCTCGCCGCTTGCCAGGCGCGGCAGCCAATGGGCCTTCTGCGCGTCGGTCCCCCCGGTCAGGATCAGTTCGGCGGCGATTTCCGACCGCGTGCCCAACGACCCGACGCCGATATAGCCGCGCGACAGTTCCTCGCTGACCACCACCATGGCGGCCTTGGACAGGCCCAGGCCGCCGAACTCCTCGGGGATGGTCAGTCCGAAGACGCCAAGCCCGGCCAGTTCCGCGATGATGTCCAGGGGGATCAGCTCGTCCCGCAGGTGCCAGCCATGGGCATGGGGCACCACCTTGTCGTCGGTCCAGCGGCGGAACTGGTCGCGGATCATCTCCAGATCCTCGTCGAGGCCCGTCGCGCCAAAGGTCGCGCTGCCCTGGGCGTCCGCCATCAGCGCGGCCAGCCGGGCGCGGGCCTCGGGCGTGTTGCCCGCCATCAGCGCGCGCGCGGCGTCCGAAGGCCGCCAGTCCAGGCCCAGGTCGGACAGGCGGGCGAATTCGGTCTGGCTCATCGGAATGCCGCCGGCGATCTGGGTCAGGTATTCGCCGAAACCGATCTGCGCGATCAGGCCCTCGATCTCTCCGCCCACGCGGCCCGACCAGGCGGCAAGCTGGCGCAGCGATTGGGCATAGGTCGCCAGCCAGGACAGCGCATGGGCCGCGTGCTGGTGGCGCTCCAGCGCCTCGGGGTCGATCTTGCCTCCGGCCGAGACCACGGCGCGCAGGGACTGGGTGGCGCGGGCCTGCAACTCGGCCAGTTCGGACAGAACGGTGTCAAGCTGGTGCGGCATGTCTTTCATGATCGGCTCCGTTGCGGCATTGCGGCATGGGTAGCGCCTTCGCAACCGCAGCGCAACAATTTTGCGCGGCAAGGATCATTCCGGCACGAAAATGTCCGTCCGATCCGGCATTCCCATTCCGTGTCCGCCCCGCTAGCTTGCCCGCATGTTTGGACTGGATCCCTGGCAATTCTGGACGATCTTCGCCGTGACGGCCTTTGCGGGCTTCGTGAAGGGCGCCATCGGATTCGCCATGCCGCTGATCATGGCCTCGGCCTTCGCATCCGTCCTGCCGCCGCAGACGGCCCTTGCGGCGCTGATCCTGCCGGTGCTGACCACGAACGTCCACCAGGCGCTGCGGCAAGGCCCGGCGGAGGCGGTTCGGTCGATCCGCAACTTCCGCTGGCACATCGCCATGGTGCTGGTCTTTCTGACGCTGTCGGCCGGATTGGCGCGCCAGATCCCGCAAGGGCTGATGTATGCGCTGCTGGGCCTGCCGATCCTGGGCTTTGCCTTGTGGCAACTGGCGGGGCGCCCGCTGGCGCTGCCCATCCACCATCGCCGCCGGGCCGAGATCGCCACGGGCGTCATCGGCGGGCTTTACGGCGGCATTTCCGGCATCTGGGGGCCGCCGCTGGTGGTGCTGCTGCTGTCGCTGGGGGTGCCCAAGCAGGAACAGGTCCGGGTGCAGGGCGTCGTCTTCCTGCTGGGGGCGGCGGGGCTGACGGCGGCGCATCTGGCCTCGGGCATCCTGAACGCGCAAACGATCCCCCTGTCGGCGGCGTTGTGCGTTCCGGCCTTTGGCGGGATGCTGGCGGGCTTTGCCTTGCAGGACCGCATGGATGTCGCGCAATTCCGCCGCTGGACCCTGATCCTGCTGGTGATCACCGGCCTGAACCTTGCCCGCCGCGCCCTTTCCGATTGGATATGACATGATCGACGCCGCCGACCTGACCGCCCGCCTGATCCGCTGCCCTTCCGTCACGCCCCAGGAAGCGGGCGCCCTGGTTCTGCTGGGCGACCTGCTGACGGATGCCGGTTTCGAGGTCCGCCGCGTCGACCGCAACGGCACCCCCAACCTGTTCGCCCGCTGGGGCGCCAAGGGCGCGCGAACCCTGGGCTTCAACGGCCACACCGATGTCGTGCCGCCCGGCGACGGAGCATCCTGGACCCATCCCCCCTTCAGCGGGCATGTGGAAGACGGCATCATCTGGGGCAGGGGCGCCACCGACATGAAATCGGGCGTCGCGGCCTTTGTCGCGGCCGCCATCGACTTCGTGCGCGAAACGCCCCCGGACGGCGCGGTGATCCTGACCATCACCGGGGACGAGGAAGGCCCGTCCCGCGACGGCACCGCCGCGATCCTCGACTGGATGGAGGCAAACGGCGAACGCATGGACGCCTGCATCGTGGGCGAGCCGTCCAACCCCGAGATCATGGGCGAGATGATGAAGATCGGCCGGCGCGGGTCGGCGACCTTTACCGTCACCGCCAAGGGGGTGCAAGGCCATGCCGCCTATCCGCACAAGGCCAGAAACCCGCTGCACGCGCTGACGACCTATCTGAACGACCTGATCGCCGTTCCGCTGGACCAGGGGACCGACCACTTCGACCCGACCGGCTTGCAGATCACCTCCATCGACTGCGGCAATCCGGCCTCCAACGTGATCCCGGAGGCGGCGCGGGCGGTGGTCAACATCCGCTTCAACGACCTGCACACGGCGGCCAGCCTGCAAGCCGACTTGACCGCCCGCGCGGCCCGCGTGACCCAGGCGACCGGTGTGGCGCTGACCATCCAGACCCAAGTCACGGGCGAGGCGTTCCTGACCCAACCCGGCCCCTTTGTCGATCTGGTCCGCAGCGTGGTCGCGCTTGAAACCAACCGTCAGCCGGCGCTGTCCACCACCGGCGGCACCTCGGACGCGCGCTTCATCAAGAACCACTGCCCGGTGGTCGAATTCGGCCTGGTCGGGGCCTATATGCACCAGGTGGACGAACGCGTGCCGGTCGCGCAGGTCCGGCAGCTCAAGACCATCTATCAGCGGATCCTGGAAAGATATTTCGAATGAAGATCGAACGCACCACCGACCTTGCCGCCTGCCACGCCCTGCGCCGCGCCGTGTTCATCGAGGAACAGGGCGTGTCCGAGTTCGAGGAGCTGGACGACAAGGACGATCAGGCGATCCATCTTCTGGCCTGGCAGAACGACAGGCCGGTGGGCAGCGCGCGCATCCTGCTTTTGGGCGATACCGGCAAGATCGGCCGCGTCTGCGTTCTGCCTCAGGCGCGCGGCACGGGTCTTGGCGCGGCGCTGATCCGTGCGGCGCTTGACGTGCTGCGCGGCCAGCCGGGGATCGTCCGGGCCAAGTTGGGCGCGCAGACCCATGCCTTGGGCTTTTACGAAAAGCTGGGCTTTGCCGCATATGGCCCCGTTTACGACGATGCGGGGATCCCCCATCGTGACATGACCCGCGACCTTTGAAGGATCCGCACGATGGCCCGGCTTCCCAGCAAGGAACAGATCATGGAATGGGTCGCGGAGCATCCCGACGCCAATTCCAAGCGCGACATCGCCAAGGCTTTCGGCATCAAGGGCGCCGAACGGATCGAGCTGAAGCGCCTGCTGAAGGAGCTTGAGGGCGAGGGGCATCTGGAACGCCGCCGCCGCCATTACCTGGACGCCGAACGCCTGCCGCCGGTGACGGTGCTGGAACTGCTGCCGCCGGACGGCTCGGGCGACCTGTGGGCGCGTCCGCTGGAATGGCACGGCGACGGCCCCCGGCCGCGCATCCTTTATGCGCCCCGCGACAGCGACCCCGCGCTTGGCCGGGGCGATCGCTTCCTGGGCCGCCTGGTCGAGGTTCATGGCGAGGAACACCAGTATCAGGCCCGCCTGATCCGCCGCATCACCGCAGCAGCCCACCGCATCACCGGCATCTTCCGCAAGGAGGCCGAGGGCGGGCGCATCGTTCCCATCGACAAGGGCCAGGACAAGGAATGGCGCGTCCGCCCGGATGCGACCCAGGGCGCGCAGAACGGCGAACTGGTGCAGGCCGAACAGATCGGACCCAAGGGCCGCATGGGCCTGCCCATGGCGCGGATCATCGACCGGCTGGGCGATCCTTCGGCCCCGCGCGCGGTCAGCCTGATCGCCATCCATCAGCACGGCATTCCCGACGACTTTCCCGATGCCGTGATCGCCGAGGCCGAAGCCGCCAAGCCCGCCACCATCAAGGGCCGCGAGGACCTGCGCGACCTGCCGCTGGTCACCATCGACCCTTCGGACGCGCGCGACCACGACGACGCGGTGGCCGCCCATGTCGAGGAGGACGGCGGCGCCACCATCTGGGTCGCCATCGCCGATGTCGCGCATTACGTCACCCCCGGTTCGGCCCTGGATCGCGAGGCCTGGCTGCGCGGCAACTCCACCTATTTTCCCGACCGCGTGGTTCCCATGCTGCCCGAGGCGCTGTCGGCGGACCTGTGTTCGCTGCACGAAGGCGTGGACCGCCCGGTGATCGCGGTGCGGATGCGGCTGGACGCGCAGGGCAACAAGATCAGCCACAACTTCCATCGCGGCATCATGCACAGCCGCGCGTCCCTGGCCTATGAACAGGCCCAGGCGGCGGCGGACGGCAAGCCGGACGCCCGGACGGAACCGCTGATGGACAGCGTGATCCGGCCCCTGTGGCACGCCTACGGGCTGCTCAAGGAAGCCCGCGCCCGCCGTCAGCCGCTGGACCTGGACCTGCCGGAACGCCGGATCGAGCTGACCCCGGACGGCCGCGTCAAGTCGGTCAACTTCCGCGAACGTTTCGACGCCCATCGCCTGATCGAGGAGTTCATGGTTCTGGCCAATGTCGCCGCGGCCGAGGAACTGACCCGCCGCCAGCGCCCGCTGCTGTTCCGCGTCCACGAGGAACCGAGCCTCGCCAAAATCGACGCGCTGCGCGAAGTGGCCCAGGCCTCGGGCTTCACGTTGGCCAAGGGGCAGGTGCTGCACACCAGCCACCTGAACCGCCTGCTCGCGCAGTCCGAGGGCACCGATTTCGACGAGCTGATCAACATCAGCACCCTGCGGTCCATGACCCAGGCCTATTACCATCCCGAGAATTTCGGCCATTTCGGGCTGGCGCTGAAAAGCTATGCGCATTTCACCTCGCCCATCCGGCGCTATTCCGACCTGATCGTGCATCGCGCGCTGATCACCGGGCATGGTTGGGGCAAGGACGGGCTGTCGCCGCAGGACATGGAGCGGCTGTCCGAAACCGCGGCCCATATCAGCGAAACCGAACGCCGCAGCATGGCCGCCGAACGCGACACGACCGACCGTTACCTCGCGGCCTTCCTTTCCGAGCGCGTGGGAACCGAGATGACAGGCCGCATCAGCGGCGTCCAGAAATTCGGCGCCTTTGTGAAACTGGACGAAACCGGGGCCGACGGGCTTCTGCCGATCCGCGCCATCGGGCAGGAATACTTCCACTTCGATCCCGACGCGCAGATGCTGATCGGCAGCGACACCGGGCTCGAGATCGGCCTGGGCCAGCGCGTCACCGTCAGGCTGGCCGAGGCGATCCCGATGACCGGCGGGCTGACGCTGGATCTGCTGGAACTGGACGGCCAGCCCCTGCCGCGCGGCCCGCAAAAAGGCCGGCGCGGCCGCAGCCCCCGGCCGATGTCCACCAAGTCGCGCCTGGCCGAGATCAAGCGCGCGACCACGCGCCGCCGCAGGAAATGACCCCGCTGCCTTCACCTTTGTCCAAATATCCTCTGGGGGTGCGGGGGGCGAAGCGCCCCCGCCGGCCCACACTCAGCTTTCCCGGAACGCCCGGTTGAAGTAATCCGCCATGGGCTTCAGCAGATAGGCCATCGGGCTGCGCTCGCCCGTCTGGATGAACACCTCGACCGGCATGCCGGGGATCAGGGCCAGGTCGCCCAGCTTGGCAAGCTGGTCGGCGGGGATCGTCACCTCGGCCCGGTAATAAGGCATCTGCGTCGCCTCGTCCATCAGCGCGTCCGCCGACACCCGGCCAAGCATCCCGTCGATCTCCGGCGTCGTGCGCGACGAAAAGGCCGAGAAGCGCAGCACCACAGGCTGGCCCACCTGAACCTCGTCCACATTGATCGTCGCCAGTCGCGCGCTGACAACCAGCGGGCGGTCCTGGGGGATCACGTACAGTACCGGGTCGGCGGGCCGGATGACCGAGCGGGGCGTCGTCACCTGCATGTTGTAGATGACCCCCGCCGCGGGCGCGCGGATGTCCAGGCGGTTGATCTGCTCCGTCAGGCCCCGGCGGCGTTCGGCCAGTTCCAGTTCGCGATAGCCCAGGTCGCGCAGTTCCGTTTCGGCCTCTTCGCGCCGTTCGGCGCCAAGGCGCAGGCGCTGGATGTCCAGTTCGGTCTGGCGCGTCTCGGCCGCCGCCCGGCTGGCCTTCAACTCGCCCAACTGCCCGTCCAGGCTGGCGGCTTCCCGCCGCAAGGCCAGCACGCGGGATGCCTGCGCAAGCCCCCGGTCCAGCAGGGATTGCTGGTCCTCCAGTTCCTCGCCGATCAGCTCGCGCTGGCGGTCGAGGGCGACGATCTGCGCGTCGATGCCCTCGACCTGCTGGCGGACCTGTTCGGACTGCTTTTCCAGCTGCTCGATCGACTGGCGCAGCGTGTCGCGGCGGGTTTCGAACAGGCTGCGCTGGCCTTCGATCAGGGCTTGCAGGTCGGCATTGCCTTCCGCCGCCGCCAGCAGCTCGTCCGGGAACCGCATCGTCTCGGCATCGCCGCGCTCGGCTTCCAGCCTGCCGCGGCGGGCGAGGATCTCGAAATACTGCCCTTCGACGATGGCATGTTCGGTGCGCAAAAGGTTGCCGTCCAGCCGGATCAGGGGCTGGCCCGCCTCGACCGTCTGGCCGTCCTTGACCAGGATCTCCTCGACCACGCCGCCGTCGGGGTGCTGGACGACCTGGCGCTGCTGCTCGACCTCGACCTGGCCCGAGGCGACCACCGCGCCCGCGATCCGGCTTTGCATGGCCCAGAGGGTGGAGCCCCCCAGCAGCACGGCAATGGCGACCAGCCCCGTCGCCAGGGTGCCGCGCACCGACCAGCGGCGCGGATCGGGCGGCGCGATCGGCCGGGGCGGCGCGGGCGGCTGGACCGGAGGCAACGGCTGGGCCGGAGCCGCGGCCACCGCGGGACGCGGGGCCGGACCGGGGATCGGCCCCTCGACCGGGGCGCCGATGCGGCTGGACAGGATCCCCGCCTGGATGCCGGACGGACCCGGCGCAGGGTTCTGCCCGTCCTCGGGCTTTTTCATTTCGTCGCTCATGACACGCCCCCCGCGCGGCCGGCTTCCTGCGATTTCAGGATCTGTTGGGAATTCTGAACCATCTCTTGCAGCACCTTGTCACGCGGCCCGAAGGCGCGGCGGATGCCCTGTTCCATCACCAGCAGCAGCTCGCATTCGTTGATGGCCGCGGGCCTGTGCGCCATGATGATCACGCAGCCGTTCTGCGCCTTGACCCGCCGGATCGCCGCGTTCAGCGCCATCGAACCCTCGTTGTCGAGGTTCGAGTTCGGCTCGTCCAGAACCAGCAGCACCGGGTCGGGATAAAGCGCGCGGGCCAGCCCGATCCGCTGGATCTGCCCGCCCGACAGCCGTCCGGCCGCCTGGCTGATGCGGGTGTCGTAACCCTGCGGCAGGTCCAGGATCATCTGATGCGCCGCCGCCGCCTGCGCCGCGCGCACCACGCGGGCCGGGTCGGGTTCGGGCGCGAGCCGGGCGATGTTCTCGGCGATGGTGCCGTCGAACAGCGTCACCTGCTGGGGCAGATAGCCGATCAGGTTGCCCAGCACATCCGGGTCATACTGGTCCAGCGTCGCGCCCCCCAGGCGGATCGAGCCCGCGCCGACCGGCCAGGCCCCGATCAGCGCGCGGGCCAGCGTGGACTTGCCCGCCCCCGAAGGGCCGATCACGCCAAGCGCCTGCCCCGGCGCCACCGCAAAGGACACGCCGCGCACCGTCGCCACGTTCTGTCCCGGAGGGGCGACGGACAGCTGGCGCACCTCGAGCGCGGCCTCGGGGCGGGGCAGGGGGGTGTGGCTCACCTGCGCGGGCTGGCGCGACAAGAGCCGGGCCAGCCGGTCCCAGGCATCCTGGGCGGCCTGCACCGCCGGCCAGCCGCTCACCAGCTGTTCGACCGGCGCCAGGGCCCGCCCCATCATGATCGAACTGGCGATCATCGCGCCCGGCGTCACCTCCTGTTGCAGCACCAGCCAGGCGCCGGCGGCCAGCATCGCGCTTTGCAGGAACAGCCGGAAGCTCTTGGAAAAGACGGTGAAGCCCGACGACAGGTCGGCGCCGCGCACCGCCTGTTCCTGCGCCTCGGCCCTGGCCTTGCGCCAGCGGGCATAGGTCGCGCTGCGCATTCCCAGGGCGCCGATCACCTCGCCCTCGTCGCGATACAGATCGGCCATGCGCTGCGCCTGCGCCGAGGCGACATTCGACTGTTGCAGCGGCGTCTTGGTCAGCCAGCGGTTGGCCATCGTTGTCAGGACAAGGATCGCCCCGCCGACCGTCGCCACAACCCCCAGCAGCGGATGGAAGATATAAACACCCGCCAGGAACAGCGGCGCCCAGGGCAGATCGAACACCGCCAGCAGCACGGGCGAGGCGATCAGCCGCTGCACCGCGTCCAGATCGCGCATTCCGCTGGCCGCGGCAGCCGATTCGTCGCCCGAAATGGCGCCTTCGCGCAGGGCGGCGGTGAAGACCCGCCCCTCCATCCGGTCCTGGAAGCGGGCGGCGATGCGCGCCATCACGCGGCTGCGGATCAGGTCGACGAAGCCCATCAGCAGGAACAGGAACACCACCAGCACGAACAGCGCCGTCAGCGTCTCGACCGAGCGCGAGGCCAGCACGCGGTCGTAAACCTGCAACATGAACAGCGGCCCGGTCAGCATCAGCAGGTTCACCACGGCGGAAAACAGCGCAACCGCCGCGAACAGCGGCAGCCCCGTGGCGCGTGCCTTGCGCAATTCCTTTGCCCCATCCTGGAATACAGGCGGTTTGCTCATCTATCACATTCCTCGTTCTCTGCCCGGTGGCCTTGCTGCCGGGCCTGAGCGCCAGTATGCGGAACCCGGATGCCGCGGTCGAATCCTGATCGGTTCCTATACCCGCTCTATGCCAAAAAGGTTAGAAGATCCTTTGCGCCTCTTGTCCCTTGCCGCCCCCCTGGCTTTTTTTCTGGTTCTGGCGGGCTGCGCGTCCAAGCCTGCGATGCAGAACGGCATCCCCGTCAACGACCCCTTCGAGACGCAGAACCGCCGC
Source organism: Paracoccus angustae (assembly GCF_042648745.1). Classification (NCBI taxonomy): domain Bacteria; kingdom Pseudomonadati; phylum Pseudomonadota; class Alphaproteobacteria; order Rhodobacterales; family Paracoccaceae; genus Paracoccus; species Paracoccus angustae. The sequence continues at coordinate 191,478 of NZ_JBHRXY010000003.1, read as the reverse complement.
GTCCATGCCTTCAACAAGGCCCTGGACGCCCGGGTGATCGGCCCGGCCGCCAGGCTGGCCTCGGGCAGGGAGGACAGGGGGCCGGACGGGCCGGGGGCGATGGATCCGGTGATCAATGCAGGCGCGAACCTGTCGCTGCCCGGCAAGGTGGCGAACAGCCTGCTGCAAGGCCGTCCCGAACCCGCGATCAAGAATTTTTTCCGCTTTGCCGTCAACACCACGCTGGGCATCGGCGGCCTGTTCGACCCGGCCGGCCGCGACTTCGGCCTGCCCGAGCAGGACACCGACTTCGGCGAGACCCTGGCCGTCTGGGGCGTCCCCGAGGGCGCCTATCTGGAATTGCCGGTTCTTGGCCCCTCGACGCAGCGGGACGCGGTGGGCAAGGTCGTCGATCTGGTGATCGACCCGCTCCATCACCTGCTGCACCGCGACGCGGCCTGGGCGGCCCTTGGCTTGCGCGCGGCCTCAAAAGCCGGTGATCGGGCGCGATTCGGCGACACGGTGGATAGCGTCATGCAGGACAGTGCGGATAGCTATGCGCAGCTGCGGCTGATCTATCTGATGCACCGCCGATACGAACTGAACGAGGGGGGAACCGAAATTGACCCATATGCCGAGGCCGCCGCGGTTGACGCCATCGACCCTTATGCCGAATGACCGGCGCAGCGTCCTGGCGCTGCTGGGGGGGGCCGCGGCGCTGACGCTGGCGCCCCTGCGCGGGGCCTGGGCGCTGGACGCCCGGCAGGCCGGCGTGCTGATCAGCACCGCCCTGGACGAGGTGTATCAGGTCATCAACTCGGGCCAGCCGCCGGAGCGGATGTATCGCGATTTCGAATCGATCTTTGTGCGCTATGCCGATGTGGACGTGATCGCCCGGTCCGCGCTCGGCCCCGCCGCGCGGCTGGCGGACCCGGCGGCGCTGGCGGGCTATACCCGGGCTTTCCAGGGCTATATCGGCCGCAAATACGGCAAGCGGTTCCGCGAGTTCATCGGTTCGAAGATCGAGGTGACGGGCGCGCGCCCGCTGAAAAGCTTCTACGCCGTGACCTCGGTCGCCTACCTGAATGGCCGCGCCCCGATGGAGGTCGAATGGCACGTGTCGGACAAGTCTGGCCGGGACAAGTTCTTCAACATCATCATCGAGGGCGTGAACATGCTGGCCAGCGAACGCGCCGAGATCGCCGCCATGCTGACAGCGCGGCGCGGCGATCTGGCGGCGCTGACGGCGGATTTGCAGGCGGCGGGGTAGGAGCGTCACCTTACGCCTTGGTAAAAGTGCTGTTCGTAAACCTTTATGTCGCTTTTGCGGGACGAAGCTGCCGCTCGCAGTGTCAGGCCATCCCGTCTATCGTTGCCGCAAGCTTCGCAAGGTCAGCCGCATAAAATCCTGCGGCATTGATGCAGTTCGTCTCCACCAACCGCAGCCCTTCTTCGGTGCGGCAGATGTCCATGACATAGGCAGGCGAATAGCCTTTGTTCAGTCCAGCCAGGGTCTGGGCGAACTCCAGGGCATCCTCGTCGATCTCATGGCGGTATGTTACCCGCGCTCCTTCTTTGTAGAGTGAATAGGTGACGACATTCCCGTTTACGATCCAGATGCGCCACTCCTTGAGGATCCGGGCAGGCCGGGTCAGCATCATCAGCGTGTCAGGGCGCAATGAGCCATTGGGGATTTCGTCCGGGTCCAGCGCCATGACCTTGCGGGCTGTCTCGCGAATATCCGCAGCGGTCTTGACGTTTCCGGCCTGCTCCTTGCTGTCGGCGACCGGCCGAATGAACCAGTGGCGACCATCGTCAGGTAGTTTTGCCTCGATCTCGCTGACATGAAGAAATGCCGCATCCGGACCGTTGAGCATGAAGGATTGCCACGGCTTCTCATGGACGAACGGCGCTATCCGGAAAACACCTGGATGGAAGCGCTTGGCTTCCGCGTATCGCCACAGCGTGTAGGAACCGAACATCACCACAGCCAGCGGGTCGCGCACGTCAGGCTCGGGCACAAGCTCGCCGATGAACGGAACAACCTTGTGCCACGAGTAATGGATGCCCAGTCGGTCAAGCGCATCCGCAAGCTTCTGCGTGTCCTCGAACTGCTGAAGAATCCACTGCATTTCGTATTACTTCCCATATCGCGAGATTGAGCTTGAGAGCATACAAGAGTCCCAGAGCCAATGACCGCAATGGGCTCAAACCGACACTTGCTTAGCTGACGCAATCTCAATTCCCTCCCAGGATCCCGTTCAGGGCCCGGCTCAAGGCATCGTCCGAACTGGCCGTGCTGCTGCTGCCCGGCGTTTGCGGGGCCGTCGCCTGGGTCGGCACCCCCGGTGCCGGATTGGCCGAATTGACGGCACCGGCCAAAGCCGCCGCCAGCGGATCGTCCGCCGAGCCCGAGGTCACGACCTTCGGCGCGCCCTCGTTCGACAACAGGATCCCGCTGCCGTCCGGCGAGACGGTGGACAGCCGCAGCTCCGGCAGCCCGTCGTGGATGTCGGACATCACCGCCTGCCAGATCTCGGCGGGCAGGCCGCCGCCGGTGACGCCCTTCAGCGGCGTGTTGTCGTCATAGCCCATCCAGACGCCGACGACATACTGTTCGGAAAAGCCCACGAACCAGGCGTCGCGATAGCTGCTGGTGGTTCCGGTCTTGCCCGCCACGGGGCGCGAGCCCATCTTGGCGCGCCCGCCGGTGCCGCTGTCGATCACCTGTTGCATCATGTAGATCAGCTGGCCCGCCGCGCGCTGGCTGATCACCCGCGCGCCCATGCCGCCCGACTGGCCCATCAGCGGCTCGTCGTCGCCCGCGATGCGCAGTTCCACCAGACCATAGGGCGCGACCGAGGTGCCGCCGTTGCGGATGCCCGCATAGGCGCCGGTCAGCTCCATCAGGGTGGCCTCGGACGCGCCAAGGCCCAGGGACGGGCTGGTGGTCAGGTTGCTGACGATGCCGAAATCATGGGCGATGCGGCGCACGGCGTCGCGACCCACGGTTTCCTGCAAGCGGATCGTGGCGGTGTTCAGCGACTGTTTCAGCGCCGTGGTCAGCGTCACGTTGCCGTAATAGCGGCGGGTGTAGTTCTGCGGCGACCAGGGCTTGCCGCCGGGAATGCGGATGGTCAGCGGCCCGTCCTCGACCCGGTCGCCGGGACCAAAGCCCGCTTCCAGGGCGGCGGCATAGACAAAGGGCTTGAAGGAGGAGCCGGTCTGGCGCTTGGCCTGGACGGCGCGGTTGAAGGCGCCGTTCACGGTGGTGTCGCGCCCGCCGATGATGGCGCGCACGGCGCCGTCGGCGGACATCACGACCACCGCGGCCTCGGCCTTGCTGTTGTCGCTGACCTTTTCGTCGAAGATCCGCTTCAGCGCCCGTTCCGCCGCCGTCTGGATGCGGGGGTCGAAGGTGGTGCGGATCGTCACGTCCTCGGTCGTTTCGCTGGTCAGGAAGCCGGGGCCGGATTCCATCACCCAGTCGGCGAAGTAGCCGCCCGCGCGCGCTTCGGCGGCCTGGGACAGGCGCGCGGGGGCGGCGCGGGCCCGGGCGACCTGCTCATCCGTCAGATATCCTTCCTCGGCCATCAGGCCCAGAACGACGTTGGCGCGTTCCTGGGCGCGCTTGAGGTTCGCGGTCGGCGCGAAATAGCTGGGCGCCTGCAACAGGCCCGCCAGCATCGCGGCCTCGGAGGCGTTCACGTCGGAGGCGGGCTTGTTGAAATACCGCTGGCTCGCGGCCTCGAAGCCCCGCGCGCCGCCGCCCATGTAGGAGCGGTTCATGTAGATGTTGAGGATGTCGTCCTTGGAATACTTGGCCTCCAGGGCGAAGGAATAGGGAACTTCCTTGATCTTGCGCCACAGCGACGTGACGCGGCAGTCCTGTTCGAACTCGGCCTCGTTCTTCCAGCGGATCGGGTCGAAGGTATCGCCCAGGCACAGCAGTTTCGCGACCTGCTGGGTGATGGTCGATCCGCCATGCCCTTCCAGCGGGCCGCGCCCTTCGGCCAGGTTGATCTTGATGGCGCTGGCGATGCCGACCGGATCGACGCCCAGGTGCCAGTTGAAGCGCCGATCCTCGGTCGCCATCACGGCCTGCTTGAGAACCGGGGCGATCTTGTCGCTGGTCACGGCGCCATAGGTTTCGCCCCGCCAGGCGAAGACCTTGCCGTTTGTGTCCAGCATCGTGACCGATCCGCGCGCGCGCGCGTCGAACAGCGCCTCGGGTTCGGGCAGAGAGGCGTAGAAATAGGCGGTGGCGCCGCCGACGATCAGGAACAGGACCATGGCCAGGCGCCAGGCCGATCCCCACAGGATGCGCCAGATCAGGCCGACGGTGCCCGCGACGGTGCGCATGACCACGTTGCCCCGCCGGGGCTGCTTGTGGCGGCGGACCTGCGGCTTGGGGTCGGCCGGGAGAGTGCGCTTGTCGGCAACAGGGCTGCGGCCCGTGCGCTTCGGGGTGCCGGTCGGTCGTTTCATGCGTCGGATGCCTGCGTATCTGCCCGGCCGTTCAGCGGCCAAATTATGCCGCACCCTACACCAAGAATCGCCTGGGGGGAATTGCCCTGACCGATCCGTGATTTGCGCAGGAAAAAGGCCCGGCTGGCGCCGGGCCTTCGGCGATCGGCGGTTGCTTCAGTTATAGGCGTTTTCGCCGTGGGTGGTGATGTCCAGGCCCTGCCGCTCGTCGGTATCGGCCACGCGCAGCCCGATCAGCGCCTTGACGATGTGGATGGCGACAAAGGACACCGCGCCGGACCACAGGATCGCGATCGCCACGCCAAGGGTCTGGTTGTAAACCTGACCGCCCATCGAGAATTCGGCCACGGCATTGGCGCCGTAGTCGAAAACGCCCGTGCCGCCCAGCGAGGGTGCCGCGAAGACCCCCGTCAGGATCGCGCCGACAATGCCGCCGATGCCGTGGATGCCGAACACGTCCAGGCTGTCGTCGATGCCCATGCGCGGCTTCACGCTGATCACGAACCACATGCACAGAAGACCCGCGATCAGGCCGATGGCGATGGCGCCCATGGGGCCGACGAAGCCCGCCGCCGGGGTGATGCCCACCAGTCCCGCGATGGCGCCCGAGATCCCGCCCAGCAGGCTGGGATGGCCGCGGAACGCCCATTCGCCGAAGGACCAGGCCAGCACGCCCGCGGCGGTGGCGACGGCGGTGTTGACCATCGCCAGCGCGGTCAGGCCGTTCGCTTCCAGGTTCGAGCCGGCGTTGAAGCCGAACCAGCCGATCCACAGCAGGCAGCCGCCGACCAGGGTAAAGGACAGGTTGTGGGGAGCCAGCAGTTCCTTGCGATAGCCGATGCGGGGACCGGCGACCATGGCGGCAACCAAGCCCGCCACGCCCGCGTTGATGTGGATCACCGTGCCGCCCGCGAAATCCAGCGCGCCATGGCTGAACAGCAGCCCCGAAGGCGCGTCATAGGCGGAAGGCCCGCCCCACCACCAGACCATGTGGGCCATCGGGATATAGGAAAAGAAGAACCAGATCACGATGAACAGCAGGATCGCGCTGAACTTCAGCCGCTCCGCCGTGGCGCCCACGATCAGGGCCGAGGCGATGCAGGCAAAGGCCATCTGGAAGATCACAAAGGACAGTTCGGGGATGACCACCCCCGCCGAGAAGCCTTCCACGTTGGACGCGGTGGTCACGCCTCCCAGGAACATCTTGGACAACCCGCCGACAAAGGGGGTGAAGACCGTCGCGTCGGCGGCCGTGCCCGCGCCGGTGAAGGCCAGCGAATATCCGAAGGCCACCCACAGGATCGCCGTCAGGCTGAACACCGTCAGCACCTGCATCAGCACCGACAGCATGTTCTTGGCCCGCACCAGCCCGCCATAGAACAGCGCCAGGCCCGGCAGCGTCATCATCATCACCAGGATGGCCGAGATCAGCATCCAGGTCGTGTCGCCCTTGTCCGGGACCGGAGCGGCAGCCTGAACCGCGACGGCGGCATCCTGCGCGAATACGGGCGCCGCGAGCAGCATCGCGGCAGCGGCAACAAAGGGAGCAGCCCTTTTCATCATCGAATCCCCTTCAACGCGGCACCGGACGCGCCGCCGATGCCTTCTGATGGGGGGCTTTGCGGCGCTTGCACAGGCATCTGACAAGCTGGGGAAAGGGCCAGACAAGGATTGCCCGGTTTCTGGGCTTCGCAAGCGGCCGCCGCGCGAAATACAGGCAAGCCCTGTCTGAACGCGCCCGCCCGCCATGCGTGGGCCATGCGTGGGCCGTGCATGGGGCCGTGCATGACTTGCCCCGAAACCCTTGGAATGGCGCAGAAAGGCCCTGGGCGTTCCACGGCCTTGTCCCGGTAGGGGGCAGGTCCGCGTGGCGGCCTTCCCCTGCGGGACAGGGGATCACGCGACCCGGCTGACCACGAAATCGGCCATGTCCGACAGCATGTCCCGGATCGGATGCGCGGGCAGCCTGGCCAGCGCCGCCTTGGCCGTGGCGGACCAGCGCAGGGCGTCGGCGCGCGCGGCCTCCATCGCGCCGTGGCGGGCCAGCAGGAACAGGGCGTGGTCCAGATCGCCGTTCTGCTGGTCGCCCGTTTCGATGGTGCGCGACCAGAAGGCGCGTTCCTCGGGCGTGGCGCGGGCGACGGCCTTGATGACCGGCAGGGTCAGCTTGCGTTCGCGGAAATCGTCGCCCACGTTCTTGCCGGTCGTCTCGGTCGCGCCGCCGTAGTCCAGCAGGTCGTCGACGATCTGAAAGGCGATGCCAAGCGCGTCCCCGTAATCGAACAGCGCCCGCACCTGATCCGGGCCGGCGCCCGCGATGACGCCGCCCACCTCGGTCGCGGCGGAAAACAGCGCGGCGGTCTTGCCGCGCACGACCTTCAGGTAGACCCCCTCGTCCGTGCGCAGATCCTGGGCGGCGGTCAGTTGCAGAACCTCGCCTTCGGCGATGGTGGCGGCGGCATTGGACAGGATCTCCAGCGTGCGCAGGTTGGCGGGTTCCACCATCAGCTGGAAACTGCGCGCGAACAGGTAGTCGCCCACCAGAACGCTGGACTTGTTGTCCCAAAGCAGGTTCGCGGTGGGCCGCCCGCGCCGCTGGCGGCTTTCATCGACCACGTCGTCGTGCAGCAGCGTCGCGGTGTGGATGAATTCCACCGTTGCCGCCAGATGGATGTGAAAAGGCCCCGCGTAGCCCATGATCCGCGCGGCGGCCAGCGTCAGCATGGGCCGCAGCCGCTTGCCGCCGGCCTCGATCAGATGGGCCGTCACCTCGGGGATGCGGGGGGCGTGTTCGCTGGACATCCGGTCGCGGATCAGGGCGTTGACCGCCTCCATCTCGGCGTTCAGCGCCTCGGACAGCCGATCCAGCGGTTTCTGGACGCTTTCCTGCACACCCATGACCTTAACCCCCGTTGCCGCGCCCGTCCCTTGCCATGCCCTCGACAATTGCGCAACCGCCGCCTAGCGTTTCGGCCATGAAAGAACTGTTCCGCAGCAACGATCCCGTCCGCATGTCCCGCGCCTTGACCCTGCTGGAGGACGAAGGCATTCCCGCCTTTCCCATGGACCAGCACATGAGCGTGCTGGAAGGATCGCTGGGCATCCTGCCGCAGCGGCTGATGGTGGCGGACCGCGACGAGTTCATGGCCCGCGCCATCCTGCGCGACGCCGGCCTGGATGAGTGACCTGTCGGATGACGGCTTCCTGGACGGGCGCCTGCGGGTCGCGCAGCCCCGGCGCGGCTTCCGGTCGGGCGCCGATGCGGTGATGCTGGCGGCGGCCTGCCCGGCCGTCGCGGGCCAGGCGGTGCTGGAACTGGGCTGCGGGGCAGGGGTCGCCAGCCTTTGCCTGGGCTGGCGTGTGCCCGGCCTGCACCTGGTGGGGCTGGAAGCCCAGGCCGATTATGCCGGCTTGGCGCAGCGGAACGCCCTGGCGAACGGCATGACGATGCAGGTGCTGACCGGCGATGTGGCGCGCGCGCCGGACCGATTGCGGACGATGGTCTTTGATCATGTCATCGCCAATCCCCCTTATTTCCTGGGCGGCACGGCGGCGCCCGACGGCGGACGCGCCCTGGCCCGGCGCGAGGACGCGCCCCTGGCCGCCTGGATCGACGCGGGCCTGCGCCGGTTGCGGCCCCGCGGCATGGTGACGCTGATCCAGCGGGCCGACCGGCTGGATGCGGTCCTGGCCGCGTTGGCGGGGCGGGCCGGATCGGTCGCGATCCTGCCCGTGGCGGGCCGCGCGGGCCGCGCGGCGGGGCGGGTGATCGTCCAGGCGCAAAAGGGCGCACGGGGCTCGCTGCGGCTGCTGGCGCCTTTCGTCATGCACCGCGAACCGGCCCATGCTGGGGATCGGGAAGACCTGACCGACGCGGCCTCGGCGGTTCTGCGCGAGGGTTCGCCGCTGGTCCCGCTTTTTACAAAACTCTAGTGACAGAATCGAAAGCCTGTGCTGCAATCCCTCTGTTCGACTCAACCTATACAGGAGGACGCGATGTCGGTTGCTTCCCACGTCGAGGAACTGCGCAAGAAACACCAGGTGCTTTCCGATGCCGTTGAAAAAGAACAAAGAAGCCCTGGGTCCAGCGACATGCAGATCAAAGCCATGAAGCGCGAGAAACTTCGTCTCAAGGAAGAGATTTCCCGACTGTCCCACTGACCCGTTGAACGGTGACCCATTTGAAGCGGCCCGCGCGATCAGCGCGGGCCGTGGTCTTTTGCCGCAGCCCCGTCAGGCGAAATACTGCCCGCCATTGGCGGTGATGGTGGACCCGGTGATGAAGCCCGCCTCGTCGGAGGCCAGGAACACCACGGTGCGCGCGATCTCCTCGGGCTCGCCCAGGCGGCCGACGGGGATCTGCGGGATGATGCGTTCGTTCAGCACCTTTTCGTCGATGGCCTTGACCATCTCGGTCGCGATATAGCCGGGGCAGATCGCGTTCACGGTGATGCCCGCCCGCGCGCCTTCTTGGGCCAGCGCCTTGGTGAAGCCCAGGTCGCCCGCCTTGGCCGCGCTGTAATTCGCCTGGCCCGCCTGGCCCTTTTGCCCGTTGATCGAACTGATGTTGATGATCCGCCCGAACTTGCGGTCGCGCATCCCCGACCAGACCGGATGGGTCATGTTGAAGACGCCGGTCAGGTTGGTGTCGATCACCTCTTTCCACTGCTGGGGCGTCATCTTGTGGAACATCGCGTCCCGCGTGATGCCCGCGTTGTTGACCAGAACGGCGATGGGGCCCAGATCCTCCTCGATCCGCCCGATGCCTGCCGCGCAGGCGTCGTAATCGGCCACCGACCACTTGTAGGTCTTGATCCCGGTTTCCTCGGTAAAGGCCTTCGCGGCATCGTCGTTGCCCGCGTAGGTGGCGGCGACGGTATAGCCGGCCTTTTGAAGCGCCCTGGAGATCGCCGCGCCGATGCCGCGCGACCCGCCGGTGACAAGTGCAACCTTGGACATTGGTCCCCCTCCGTTTTAATGATTGGTCCTGAAATATTGCTACAAGGCAAGAGGGTGGCGCGCAACATCATTGCGCGCCATTTCGCCTACCGCTCGACGCAAAGGGCGACGCCCATGCCGCCGCCGATGCACAGCGTGGCCAAGCCCTTTTTCGCGTCGCGGCGCTTCATCTCGAACAGCAGCGTGTTTAGCACCCGGCAGCCCGAGGCGCCGATGGGATGGCCGATGGCGATGGCGCCGCCGTTCACGTTCACGATGTCCGGGTTCCAGCCCATGTCCTTGTTCACGGCACAGGCCTGGGCGGCAAAAGCCTCGTTGGCCTCGACCAGATCCAGATCCCCGACGGACCAGCCCGCCTTTTCCAGCGCCTTGCGGCTGGCCGGGATCGGGCCGGTGCCCATGATCGCCGGATCAAGCCCCGCTGTGGCCCAGGAGGCGATGCGCGCCAGGGGCGTCAAGCCGCGCCGGTTCGCCTCCTCCTCGGTCATCACCATCACCGCGGCCGCGCCGTCGTTCAGGCCGGACGCGTTGCCCGCCGTGACCGAGCCGTCCTTGGAAAACGCGGGCCGCAGCTTCTGCATCGCGTCGATGGTCGCGCCGTGGCGGATGTATTCGTCCTTGTCCACCACCGTGTCGCCCTTGCGGGTCTTGACCGTGAAGGCCACGATCTCGTCGTCGAAGCGGCCCGCCTTCTGCGCGGCCTCGGCCTTGTTCTGCGAGGCCAGCGCGAATTCGTCCTGCTGGTCGCGGCTGATCTGCCACTTCTGCGCCACGTTTTCCGCCGTGGTGCCCATGTGATAGTTGTTGAACGCGTCCCACAACCCGTCGCGGATCATGGTATCGACCATTTGCATGTCGCCCATCTTCTGCCCCGCGCGCAGATAGGTCGCGTGCATGGACATCGACATGCTTTCTTGGCCGCCCGCCAGCACGACCCTGGAGTCGCCCAGGATCACGTGCTGGGCCGCCAGGGCCACCGCGCGCAGGCCCGACCCGCAGACCTGGTTGATCCCCCAGGCCGCCGATTCCTGCGGCAGCCCTGCCTTGACATGCGCCTGGCGGGCCGGGTTCTGGCCCTGGCCCGCGGTCAGCACCTGACCAAGGATGGTCTCGTCGACCTCGGCGGGATCGATCCCGGCGCGGGCCACGACCTCGGACAGGACGGCAGCGCCCAGGTCATGCGCCGGAATGTTGGCGAACGATCCCATGAAGCTGCCGACGGGGGTTCGGGCGGCGGAAACGATAACGGCTTTGGTCATGATAGTTCCTTCCCTGAAGCCAGATTGCTGGCGAATCGAGGACAGGATGCGGGTTCGTGCCGTCGCGTCAAGCAGATCGGCCGAAAGTCGGGCAGACCGTCACCGCAGCGCGACCGAGGGCGGGGACTTCCACGGCGGCGCGATGGTCGGCGCCCCGAAGTAGTAGCCTTGCAGGCAGTCGATGCCGCTGCCGATCAGGAAGCTGGCGTCGTCGGCGGTTTCCACCATCTCGGCCACGGTGAACATGTCGAAGTGCTGGGCGATCGACATCAGCGCCTGCGTCAGCACCTGATTGTCGGGATGGGTCGAGATTTCGCGGATGAACTGCCCGTCGATCTTGATCATGTCGAAGCAGAAGTCGCGCAGATAGCGGAACGAGGTGTAGCCCGCCCCGAAATCGTCCAGCGCCAGGCTGATGCCGTATCGCTGCACCTCGCGCATGAAGGCCTTGACCTCGTCCGGCAGGCCCATGGCCGAGCTTTCGGTGATTTCCAGGATCAGCCGTTCCGCGGCCTGGGGATCGCTGGCCACGCCTTCGCGCAGGACATGCATCCAGGCGGGATAGCCGATGGACCGCGCCGACATGTTGACCGACAGCCGAAGCGACGGCTCCTCGGACAGGGCCCTGAGCCCCAGCGACAGCGACAGGCAGTCGATCTGCCGCCCGAGTTCGGTGGTTTCGGCCGCCGGCATGAAGTCGCGCAAGGGCACCATGCGGCCCGAATCGTCGATGATGCGGATCAGCCCTTCGTAAAAGGCCGGCCGGTTGGTCCGCTGCGCCTGCACGACGGGCTGGAAGGCCAGCACGCCATTGCCTTTTTCCACCGCAAGCCGGACCGCTGGCAGGGTCAGCCGGCTTTGCTGGTCCATCGCATAATCCAGCGGAGAGCCCTTGGCGGGCGGGTTCGCGTCGGTCACGTCTGCCCTCATTACGCAGGTCAATCACAGGCCGTTATGGCGATCATCGCCTAATTCGCGGTAAACGTGCAGGGATTTCTGGATAAAGGTTTAACGCTTCATGACCGACCGTTGCCCCTGGTGCGGGACCGATCCCCTGTATGTCGCCTATCACGACGCCGAATGGGGCGTGCCGGAGCGCGACGGGCGGGCGTTGTGGGAAAAGTTGGTGCTGGACGGGTTCCAGGCCGGCCTGTCCTGGATCACCATCCTGCGCAAGCGCGAGGCGTTCCGCGCGGAATTCGACGGCTTCGACCCCGAACGGGTGGCCGGATGGGACATGGCGCGGATCGACCGCGCCCTGCGAAACCCCGGCATCGTCCGCCACCGCGGCAAGATCGAATCGGCCGTGCGCGGCGCGCGGCTGTTCCTTGAGATCGAATCGCGGAACGGTTTCGCGCCCTTTCTGTGGTCCTTCGTGGGCGGTCAGCCGATCCAGAACCGCTTCGCCGCGATGGCGCAGGTGCCGACCGCGACCCCCGAATCGGCGGCCATGTCCAGGGCGCTGAAACAGCGCGGCTTCAATTTCTGCGGGCCGGTGATCACCTATGCCTTCATGCAGGCGACGGGCATGGTGAACGATCACATCGTCGGCTGCCACCGCCACGCCGCGCTCAGTCGGCCACAAGCTGCCGGATGACGGCCTTCGCGGGTTCGCTGGTCCAGTCGGCCTCGCCCAGCAGGCGCGCGACCTCGTTGCCGTCGCGGTCGATCAGCACCGTGACGGGCAGGCCGACCACGCCCATGGCCCGGGCCAGCTGCTGGCGCGGGTCCAGCAGGACGGGCAGGTTGCGCAACTTGGTTTCCGTGTAGAACTTGTCGATCTTCTCGGGCGCGTTGCGGCCCGTGGCGATGGGAACGACCGTGAAATCCTCGCCGCCCAATTCGGATTGGAGGGCGTCCAGCGAAGGCATTTCCTCGCGGCAGGGGGCGCACCAGGTGGCCCAGAAGTTCAGCAGCACGACCTTGCCCTTGTAGTCGGCAAGAGCATGGGTGCCGCCTTCGGGGTCGGTGAATTCGATGGCCGGGACGGGCGCTGGTTCCCCGGCGGGAACCAGCTTGGCCAGCCCCGCGTCCCTGGCGGCCTGCCAGTCCACGGGGCCTGCGAAGGCGGCGTTTGCACCGAAAAGCAGTGCCGTATAAAGCAGGGCGGAACGCAGCATGAAGACCTCCGAAGGACGCGCGAATGACCGACCGGCCGCACCAGGATTCCGCCAACAGCATGTGGGGCGGGCGCTTCGCCGCCGGGCCGGACGCCATCATGGAGGCGATCAACGCCTCCATCGGCTTCGACCGGCGGCTTTACGCCCAGGACATCCGTGGCAGCCGGGCCCACGCGGCGATGCTGGCAGCAGCGGGCATCATCAGCGATAGCGATGCGCAGGCGATCAGGGAAGGCCTGCTCACCGTCTTGTCAGAGATCGAGGCGGGCCAGTTCCCCTTCCGCACCGAGCTGGAGGACATCCACATGAACGTCGAGGCGCGGCTAAAGGAGATCATCGGGGAACCGGCGGGCCGCCTGCACACGGGCCGGTCCAGGAACGACCAGGTGGCGACGGACTTCCGCCTGTGGGTGCGCGACCAGTGCGACGCGGCGATCGACGCCTTGCAGGCGCTGATCCGCGCCGCCTTGGGCCAGGCCGAAGCGGGGGCGGATTGGGTGATGCCGGGCTTTACCCATCTGCAAACCGCCCAGCCGGTGACCTGGGGTCATCACATGATGGCCTATGTGGAAATGTTCGGGCGCGACCTGTCGCGCTTTCGGGACGCGCGCAAGCGGATGAACGAATCGCCCCTGGGCGCGGCGGCGCTGGCGGGGACGGGCTATCCCATCGACCGCCACGCCACAGCCGAGGCTCTTGGCTTCGACGCGCCCATGGCCAACAGCCTGGACGCGGTATCAGACCGCGACTTCGCGCTGGAATTCCTGTCGGCGTCCTCGATCTGCGCCGTCCACCTGTCGCGGCTGGCGGAGGAACTGGTGATCTGGTCGTCCGCGCAGTTCCGCTTTGTGTCGATGTCGGACAAGTGGTCCACCGGCTCCTCGATCATGCCGCAGAAGCGCAACCCCGACGCCGCCGAACTGATCCGCGCCAAGATCGGCCGCATCCTGGGGGCCACGGTGGCGCTGTTCACGGTGATGAAGGGCCTGCCCTTGGCCTATTCCAAGGACATGCAGGAGGACAAGGAACAGGTCTTCGACGCCGCCGACAGCCTGATGCTGGCCCTGGCGGCGATGACCGGGATGCTGTCCGACCTGACCGCCAACCGCGACAGGATGGAGGCTGCGGCCTCGGCAGGCTTTTCCACGGCGACGGATCTGGCCGACTGGCTGGTGCGAGAGCTTGGCCTGCCGTTCCGCGATGCCCATCACGTCACCGGATCGCTGGTGGCCCTGGCCGAGCGGAAGGGCTGCGACCTGCCCGACCTGACGCTTGCGGACATGCAGGCGGTCCATGCGGGAATCACCGATGAAGTCTTCGGCGTCTTGGGCGTTCACAACTCGGTCGCCTCGAGGCAAAGCTATGGCGGCACGGCACCCGACCAGGTGCGTGCGCAGATCACCCGCTGGAAAGGGAAACTGGCATGAAACGGATCGCGATCCTGGCGGTTTTGGCCGTGGCGGCCTGCGGCGTCGATGGCCCGCCCGAGCGGCCCGTGGCGCCCAAGACGGCGCCGAAATCCAACGTCTCGATTTCCGGCCACGCCACAATGGGCGTGATCACGGAGCTTTGATGGACCATTTCAACTATCACGACGGAGAGTTGTGCGCCGAGGACGTGCCCTTGTCGCGCATCGCGGCCCAGGTCGGCACGCCGGTCTATGTCTATTCCGCCGCGACCCTGACGCGCCATTTCGGCCTGTTCCGGCAGGCGCTGGATTGGACGGACCACCTGGTCTGCTTCGCCGTCAAGGCCAACAGCAACCTGGCGGTGCTGAAGCTGCTGGGCGATCTGGGCGCGGGAATGGACGTGGTGTCCGGCGGCGAATACGCCCGCGCCAGGGCGGCGGGCGTTCCCGGCGACCGGATCGTCTTTTCCGGCGTGGGCAAGACGGCGGCCGAGATGCGCCAGGCCATCGAGGGCGGCGTCCGCCAAGTCAACCTGGAAAGCGAGCCTGAAATGCGCGCCTTGTCGGCGCTGGCGGCCGGCATGGGCGCCGTGGTGCCGGTGGCGGTCCGGGTGAACCCCGACGTGGATGCGAAAACCCACGAGAAGATCGCGACCGGCAAGTCGGAAAACAAGTTCGGCATCCCCATCGCGCGGGCGCGCGAGGTTTATGCCGAGGCGGCAAGCCTGCCCGGATTGCAGGTCGTCGGCGTGGACGTGCATATCGGCAGCCAGCTGACCGATCTGGATCCCTATCGCGCGGCCTATGCCAAGGTGGCCGACCTGACCCGCGCGCTGCGCGCGGACGGCCACGCGATCACCCGCCTGGATCTGGGCGGCGGTCTGGGCATCCCTTACCGCCGCGACAACAACGCGCCGCCCCTGCCCATCGAGTACGGCCAGGTGATCCGCGAAACGGTGGGCGATCTGGGCTGCGAGATCGAGATCGAGCCGGGCCGCAACATCGTCGGCAATGCCGGGGTGCTGCTGGCGCAGGTGATCTACGTGAAGAAGGGCGAGGGCCGCGATTTTCTGATCGTCGACGCGGCGATGAACGACCTGCTGCGCCCCGCCATGTATGGCGCGCATCACGACATCGTTCCCGTGGCCGAGCCCGAGGTGGGCGCTCCGGTGCGGCCCTTCGACGTGGTGGGGCCGGTCTGCGAATCGGGCGACACCTTCCAGAAGGGCGCCCATCTGCCCGGCATGGCGGCAGGCGACCTGATCGCCTTCCGTTCGGCAGGGGCTTACGGGGCGGTGATGGCCTCGGAATACAATTCCCGGCCCCTGGTGCCCGAGGTTCTGGTCAGCGGCGATCACTTCGCCGTCATCAGGGCGCGACCGACGTTTGAGGAAATGCTGGCCCGGGATAGCATCCCGGAATGGCTTTGACGCGGCGCCCCGACGTGACGTTGCAGCCGGGGGTCTCGGACCCCCGGACCCCCGAGGATATTTCCGCGAAGATGAATGGCCGCGTCGCCCGCGCCCTGCGCCTGACCCGCTGGGGAATGGTGTGGGAACAAGCGGCGCGCGCCTTTTGGCCGCTGGCTACCGTGCTGGCCCTGGTCTTTGCGGCCCTTGCGCTTGGGGCCGTGGCGTCGGTGCCCGGGCCGGTGCTGCCCTGGCTGGCGGGGGCCGTGCTTGTGCTGCTGGTCGGCGTGGCGATCCGGGGCGGCATGCGCTTTCGCCGGGTGCGCATGGCGGATGCGATGGATCGGCTGGACCGCACCCTGCCGGGGCGTCCTTTGGCGGCGCTGTCGGACCGCGCGGCCATCGGCGGCGAAGGGGCCTTGTGGCGGGCGCATCGGATGCAGATGCAGGCGCGCGCGGCCTTTGCGCGGGCGGTCAGGCCGGATGCGGGGCTGACGCGGCGCGATCCCTTTGCCTTGCGCCTGGCGGGGCTGGTGGCTCTTGTCATGGCGTTGGTGTTTGGCGGCGCGGCCCAGATGGGGCAGGGGATCGAGGCCCTGGCGGCGACGGTGTCCCGCCCGATGACCGGCGATGCGGTGCCGGTCGGGCCAAGCTGGGAAGGCTGGGCCGAACCCCCGGCCTATACCCGCCGCCCGACGATCTATCTCAACGCGCTTGCCGAAGGGCAGGGCCTCGAGTTGCCCGAGGGCAGCGCCGTGACGTTCCGGCTGTACGGCAACGGCGCCACGGTCACGCAGGACATCGGCCCGGAAACGGGCGAGGATCCGCAGGCCCCCGGCTTCCGGGCCGAGCAGTCGGGCGCGATCGAGGTCGCCGGGCGGCGCTTCGACGTGACGGTGCTGCCCGACAACGCCCCGGCGATCCGCGCGGGGGCCGCGCCGGTGCGCCGCGCGGACGGCCGGATGGTCCAGGATTTCGAGGCCTCGGACGACCACGGCGTCATGGCGGGTCAGGCGGTGATCGCGCTGGATCTGGCCGCCGTGGACCGACGCTTCGGCCTTTCCATCGACCCCGAGCCGCGCCAGCCCGTGGAACTTGCCTTGCCCCTGCCGCGGGGCGACCGCCACCTGGTCAAGGGCCAGCTGACCGAGGATCTGTCCCGCCACCCCTGGGCCAACCTGCCGGTCAGCGTGTCCCTGCGCGCCGTGGACGGAATCGAGCAGGTGGGCGAGGCCGCGCCCATGCGCACGGTTCTGCCGGGCCGCCGCTTTTTCGATCCCCTGGCCGCCGCGCTGATCGAACTGCGGCGCGACCTGCTGTGGTCGCGCGACAATGCCGGGCGCAGCGCGGAAATCCTGCGCGCCGTGACGTGGCAGCCCCGGGGCTTTGTCGAGCAGCCGCTTTATCTGCAACTGCGCGGCGCCGTGACCCTGCTGGAAGGCGACAGGCTGACGGACAAGGCCCGCGACGATCTGGCCGAGGCGCTGTGGCAGGCCGCGATCCAGCTTGAGGATGGCGGGCTTTCGGATGCGCTGGAGCGGATGCGCCAGGCCCAGCAGAAGCTGTCCGAGGCGATCCGCAACGGCGCCAGCCCCGACGAGATCCAGCGCCTGATGGATGAGCTGAAGGAGGCGACGGACGCCTATACCCGGATGCTGGCGGAGCAAGGGCAGCAGGATCCGGCGGAACGCTTCGCCCAGAACCAGCAGGGCCAGCAGATCACCGGCGACCAGATCCAGCAGATGATGGACGAGATCCAGCGCCTGATGAACGAGGGCCGCATGGCCGAGGCGCAGGAACTGCTGGAGCAGTTCAACCGGATGATGGAGAACCTGCAAGTCAGGCAGGGCCAGGGCGGCGAGGGGCAGGAGGGCAGCAGCGGCAACCAGCCGATGAACCGGCTGGCCGAGACGCTGCGCGAACAGCAGCGCCTGTCGGACGAGGCGTTCCAGGACATGCAGGACCAGTTCGGCCAGGGCCAGATGGGTCAGCCCTCGCCCAATGCCGAAGGCCTGGCCGGGCGTCAGCGCCAGTTGCGCAATGAACTGGGCCAGCAGCAGGGCCTGCTGCCGGGCCAGGGCTCGCCCGGCGGCGACGAGGCGCGGCGGCGGCTGGACGAGGCGGGCCGGGCCATGGAGGACGCCGAACAGGCCCTGCGCGAGGGCGACACGGGCAGCGCCCTTCAGCGTCAGGCGGACGCCATCGAGTCGATGCGCGAGGGGATGCGGGCGCTTGGCGACATGCTGAACCAGCAAAGCCGCGGCCAGCAGGGGCAGCAGGGCCAGCAGCAGGGACAGGAAGGCCGTCAGCCCGGCGGCGGCGACCGCGCCGGTGCCCAGGGACAGGCCTATGACCAGCGGCCCGCGCTGGATCCCCTGGGCCGTCAGCGCGACGGCAACGGCAATGTGATCGCCGGGGGCGACCCGCTGGCCGAGGGCGTCGATCCCGCCCGCCGGGCCCGCGACCTGCTGGACGAAATCCGCCGCCGCAGCGGCCAGCCCGAACGCCCCGATGCGGAACGGGATTATCTGGGCCGGTTGCTGGACCGCTTCTGATCAGCGGATCGGCCCGGCCACGCGGTTCTGCAACCACAGCCGCGCCTCGTCCGCCTGTCCGCGCAACTGCATCAGCCCCTCGCCCAAGGCGCCTTGGCCGGACAAGGCGGGCGCCAGCAGATAAAGCGCCACGCAGGCCGCCGCCAGCAGCGCCGCCAGCCCGAAGCCCGCCGCATAGCCCCCGCGGGCAGGCCGGGATACGGGCGCCGGGGCGGGCGCCGGCGGCGCGGGCTGTTCGGATGCCGCCGCGGGCTTCTCCGGCAGCGGGCTTTCGGCCCGCGGCAGGGGCTTTGCCGGTTGCGCCCCGACAGGCTGAATGGGCTGCACGGGCTGCGCCGGTGCGGCCTGGGAACGGACCGGCGCCCCCTGCGGCCGTGGCAAGGGGGCGGGGTGCCTGATCAGGCCTGCATCTGCATCGACATGGGGTGTGATGGCCGTGGTGACGGTTGTGGCGGGCCATTCGGGATCCGCGGCGCGCGGCGGCGCGGGGGGTGGCGCGGGGGGCAGGGGTGCCCCGCCCTCGGCCGCGCGGGCGCGGCGCTCGTGCTCGACCTCGTCGCGCAGGATGTCCAGCACGGTGTCGGGCAGGCGCCGGCTCAGCCGCGGCGGCTCGTCGCCGGGGGCGGCGGAGGCCGGCGGCTGGCCGGCGGGCCGGGCCGTGGCATACCAGACATTGCCGCAGGCGCTGCATTCGACCTCGCGCCCCTCGGGCGGGATGGCCGTTTCGGGCAGGCGGTATTCCGCGGCGCAACCCGGACAGATCAACCGTATTTCCGCCATCCCGACCCCTCGCATTCGCCTTGTGGCTGTTCTATCAAGCGCGGGACCGGCTTCCAAGCCGGCAGGGCCGGAAAGCAGGCAGGCCCGGTGAACGAGGGGGTGGCGCTTGATCGAGATGCGGGATGTCGGCTTCGGCTATGGGGGGACCGAGCTGTTGTCGGATATGACGCTGACGTTGCAGTCCGGCATGTTCCACTTCCTGACCGGGCCGTCGGGATCGGGCAAGACCACGCTTCTGCGGCTGTGCTATGCCGATCTGCTGCCCACCTCGGGGCAGATGACCGCCTTTGGCGAGGATGTGCGGCAGCTGTCGCGCGACGGCATCGCCGACCTGCGGCGCCGTGTGGGGGTCGTGCATCAGGACACGAAGTTCCTGGACCATCTGCCGGTGGCCGAGAACCTGGCCCTGCCGCTGACGATCTCGGGGCAGGAGGTGGACATGGAGGCGCTGCGCGACCTGCTGGGATGGGTCGGCCTGTCGCAGCACGCCCGCGCCCTGCCGCCGTCCCTGTCCGGGGGCGAGCGGCAGCGCGCGGCCCTGGCGCGCGCGGTGATCCTGTCGCCCGACCTGATCCTGGCGGACGAGCCCACGGGCAACCTGGACTGGGACATGTCCATGCGCCTGATGCAGCTGCTGGTCGAGCTGAACAAGTCGGGCAAGACCGTGCTGGTGGCGACGCATGACCTGAACCTGATCCGTGCCACCAAGGCGCAGGTCGCGGCGCGCGTGCTGCGCATCGCGAACGGGACGTTGCAACTGGCGGGGGCTGATCTGTGATGGCGGCTGATTTTCGGGGACTGAACCTGCGGGCGCTGTGGCAGGGCCTGATCCGCGACGGCGGGCCGGGCGACCGGATCGTGCCGCCCACGGGCTTTACCGCGCAGCTCACGCTGTTCTCGGCCGGCGCCATGGCGTTCCTGGCCGTTTTCGCCCTGGCGCTGGCGCTGGCGACCGGGCGGCTGGCCGAACGCTGGTCCGGCGAGCTGGCGGGGTCGGTGACGGTCCGCGTCAGCGCGCCGGCGGACCAGCAGGCCGCGCAAACCCAGGCCACCATGCAGGTGCTGTCCACGACGCCCGGGGCAGGCCAGCCGCGCCTGCTGCCGCCCGAGGAGGTGGCCGGGCTGCTGACCCCCTGGTTCGGCCCCGACATGCCGGTCGATGCGCTGCCCGTGCCCGCCCTGATCGAGCTTCCGATCGCGGGCGACGACTTCGACGCCGAAGGGTTGCGCCTGCGCCTGGAGGCCGAGGCGCCGGGCGCGGTGCTGGACGATCACACCCAATGGCGCCGTCCGCTGGTAACGGCCGCGAACCGGTTGCGGGTGCTTGGCATCGTGTCGCTGCTGCTGATCGCGGCGGCCTCGGCATCCATGATCACGCTGGCGGCCAAGGCGGCCCTGGCGGCGAACGGGCAGGTGATCCGCGTGCTGCGGCTGATCGGGGCGCGCGACATCACCATCGCCACGGCCTTTGTGCGCCGCTTCACCAAGCGCGCGGCCGTGGGCGCGGCGGTCGGCACGCTGTTCGGCATGGCGGGCATCGCCATGCTGCCGGGCATGGATGCGGCGGGCGGGTTCCTGACGGGGCTTGGCTTTCAGGGTTGGGGCTGGCTGCTGCCGCTGCTGATCCCGGTTGTCGCGGCGGCGGTCGGGTTCTTCGCCACCCGCTGGGCGGCGCTGAAGATGCTGGGGGCCGTGCGATGAGCGACCGGGCGGAAACCGGACGGGCGGCATCGCCCGTGCCCGGCCCGCTGACGCCGTGGCAATATGTCCAGAACGCGCTGTATTACCTGCATGTCGCGCTGGCGACGGTGGTTCTGGGGCTGCTGGGCATCCCCGCCCTGCTGCGGCACGGGCGCGAAGGCGCCAACCGGGTCGCGACGCGCTGGATCGGCTACATGCTCTGGGCCGCGCGCCTGCATCTGGGCGTCACCTGCGAGATCCGCGGCACCCCCCCCACCGAAGACTGCATCGTCGCCGCCAAGCATCAGTGTTTCCTGGACATCCTGGTCATCGCCCATGCGCTCCCCCGCCGCGCCTTCATCATGAAGCGCGAGGTGATGCGCGTGCCGATCATGGGCTGGTATGCCTGGAAGGTCGGCTGCATCCCCATCGACCGCGCCAAGGGCCGAGACGCCATGCGCGCCATCTCGGGCGAGATCAACCGCCGCCTGGCGGGCGAGGGCCTGGGCCAGTTGATCATCTATCCCGAGGGCACCCGCACGAAGCCGGGCGAGCGGCGCCCCTACAAGCACGGTGTCAGCACCATCCGCGCGGGCACCGGCCTGCCGGTGGTGCCGGTCGCGGTGAACACCGGCCTGTTCTGGCCGCGCAAGGGATGGGGCATCCGCCCGGGCCGCGCCGTGGTCGAGTTCCTGCCGGTCGTTCCCGCCGAGGTTCCGCAGGAAGGGTTCATCCCCCGGCTGGAAGCCGAGGTCGAGACCCATTCCGACCGGCTGATGGCCGAGGCGGGGTTCCGCCAGCCGATCTTGGCCGCCTGACCGCCCCTCAGGCGACCAGGCTTTTCGATCCCATGTCCAGGAACTTCTGGCGGCGGTCCCTGATCAGGTCGTCGGGTTTCCTGCCGCTCAGGTCGGCCAGCATGGCGGCGATTTCCTCGCCCACGGCCTTGATCGCGGCGGCGGGGTCGCGCTGCGCGCCGCCCACGGGTTCGGCGATGATGCGGTCGATCACGCCCAGCTTCTTCAGATCCTGCGCGGTCAGGCGCAGCGCCTCGGCGGCCTCGCGCATCCGTTCGGCGTCCTTCCACAGGATCGAGGCGCAGCCTTCGGGCGAGATCACCGAATAGATCGAATGTTCCAGCATGGCGATGCGGTTGGCCGTGGCGAAGGCCACCGCGCCGCCCGAGCCGCCCTCGCCGATGATGACGCTGACCAGGGGCACGCCGATCTCCAGGCATTTCTGGGTGCAGCGGGCGATGGCCTCGGATTGGCCGCGTTCCTCGGCCCCCTTGCCGGGATAGGCGCCGGGGGTGTCCACCAGGGTGATCACCGGCAGCCCGAAGCGGTGCGCCAGATCCATCAGCCGAATCGCCTTGCGGTATCCTTCGGGCCGCGCCATGCCGAAATTGTGGTGGATGCGGGTCTTGGTGTCGTTGCCCTTTTCATGCCCGATCACCACGCAGGGCGCGTCGTTGAAACGGGCAAGGCCGCCCATCACCGCATGGTCGTCGCCAAAAGCCCGGTCGCCCGCCAGGGAGGTGTATTCGGTGAACAGCGTCTCGATGTAGTCGCGGCAATGCGGGCGGTCGGGATGGCGCGCCACCTGCGTCTTGCGCCAGGGATCCAGCGACTTGTAAAGGTCCCGCAGCAGGTCGGCGGATTTGCGGTCCAGCGCCGCCGCCTCTTTCTCCACATCCACGGTGTTTTCGGATTTGCGGCCCAGGGCGCGAAGCTCCTCGGCCTTGCCCTCGATGTCGGCAAGCGGCTTTTCGAAATCCAGATAGACCATGCGGGGTGTGCCTTCGGGTGTGTTCGGGTTTGCGCCCCTATATGATCGCAGGGGCACGGGATTGCAACGGAGGCCGGGGGCGCTTCGCCCCCCGGACCCCCCGAGGGTATTTGAGCAAAGGTGAATGCGCTAGGGCAGGATCTCGACTGTCGTGCCGATGCGGGCGGCGGCGTAGAGTTCGCGGATGTCGCCGTTTGAAACGGCGATGCAGCCCGCGGTCCAGTCGCCCGGCAGGGTTTCGCCATCGGGGCGCAGGTTCGGCTGGCCGTGGATGAAGATGTCGCCTCCGGGATCGACCCCCAGGGCGGCCGCGCGGGCGCGGTCCTGCGGGCGCGGATAGTCCAGCCCAAGGGACAGGTGATAGGCGCTGTCCGGGTTGACCCGGTCGATGGTGAAGCGGCCCTCGGGCGTCTTGCCGTCGCCCTGCCGGCGCTTGTCGCCGGCGGGGGCGAAGCCGAGCGCGATGGGATAGGTCTTCAGCGGCCGGCCATCGCGGAAGGCGGTCATGCTGCGGGCGGATTTGCGGATCACGACATGATCCACCGGGCCGGTCAGCCGCACGGTCGGCGGCGGGACCGGCGTGGGGCGCGGGGGCGCGAGCATGATCCAGGCCGCCGCCAGCAGGCACAGCGCCGTCACGGCGGAGAAAATGCGGGCCAGGCCCTTCATTGCAGGTCGGCGAAGGCGTCTTGCAGGCGGCGGACCGCCTCGGCCACGCGGGCGCGGGGGGTGGCGATGTTGAAGCGCAGGAAGCTTTCGCCCCCGGTGCCGAAGGTCGCGCCGTGGTTTGCGGCGATGCGGGCGGTCTGTTCCACGCGGGCGGTGAATTCGGCGGGCGCCATGCCGGTGGCCGAGAAATCGACCCAGGAAAGATAGGTGGCCTGCAAGGGCATGGACCGCAGCCCGGGAATGGCGCTGATGCCTTTGTCGAACAGCCGCCGGTTGCCGTCGAGATAGTCCGTCAGGGCATCCACCCAAGCCGCGCCTTCGGGCGAATAGGCAGCCGTCACCATGTCCATCCCGAACAGGCCCGGAGAGATGCCGCGCGCCGTCAGCGCGCCCTTGAAGCGGCTCCGCAAGCCTTCGTCGGCGATGATCGCGTTGCCGATATGGGCGCCCGCGATGTTGAAGGTCTTGGTGGCCGCCGTCAGCGTGACCAACCGGTCGGCGATGTCGGGGCAGGCGGCGGCGGTGACGCTGTGGCGGTGGCCGGGCATCACCAGGTCGCAGTGGATCTCGTCCGACACCAGGATCAGGTCGCGGCGGATGCAGACATCGGCGACCTGGCGCAGTTCCTCGGGCGACCAGACGCGGCCGCCGGGATTGTGCGGTGAACAAAGGATCAGCAGTTTCTCGCGCCCGGTCAGGCGGCTTTCCCAGGCCGGCCAGTCCATCCGGTAAAGCCCGTCCTGCTGCGCCAAGGGCAGTTCCACAAGCGCGCGTCCCGATGCGCGGATGACGCGGGCAAAGGCGTGATAAACGGGCGACATCACGATCACCCCGTCGCCGGCTTCGGTATAGGCGTCAAGCGCCATGGCCACGCCGTTGACCAGCCCCGCGCAGGTCAGGATCCAGCCGGGCTGGATGGACCAGCCGTGGCGGTGTTCCATCCACCAGCGGATCGCGTCCAGGTAGGGCCGGTTCGCGCCGGGATAGCCGTAGACGCCATGGGCGGCCAAGGCCTCGACCGCGCGCCGGACGGCGGCGGGAGGGCGGAAGTCCATGTCCGCGACCCACATCGCCAAACCGCCGTCTTGGGGCGACACGCCATAGGTCGCCTGCATGTCGTCCCATTTGGAACACCGGGTGCCCACGCGGTCGATGATCTCGTCGAAGTCAGGGGTCATGTTGCGGCCTGTCGTTGTTTGGTCCTGCATACGCGGCTTGTTGCTTATGGTGAAGCCTTGCCCTACATCGCGGACATGAGCAGCCCGCGCCCCATCCTGATCCATCCCGATCCGCGCCTGAAGAAGGTCTGCGACCCCGTGGCCCGCATCACGCCCGAGGTGGAAACGCTGGCGGCCGATATGCTGGCCACCATGTACGACGCGCCGGGGGTGGGTCTGGCCGCGCCGCAGGTGGGCGTCCTGTCCCGCGTCTTCGTGATGGACGCGACCCGCGACCCCGAGGCCGAGCGCCGTCCCATGGTGCTGGTGAACCCGGAGGTGACCTGGACCTCCGAGGAGTTGAACACCTATGAGGAAGGCTGCCTGTCGATCCCCGACCAATATGCCGACGTGACCCGGCCCAAGCAGGTGCGTCTGCGCTGGCTGGGGCTGGACGGCAAGACGCACGAGCAAGATTTCGACGAGCTGTGGGCCACCTGCGCGCAGCACGAGCTGGACCACCTGAACGGCGTTCTGTTCATCGACCATCTGTCGGCGATCAAGCGGCAGATGATCACCCGCCGCATGGTCAAGCTGAAGCGGGAAAAGGGCCGCGCGTGACAGTCCGCGCCTTTCTGCCCTATTCCGACCGCCGCCTGCACATCCCGGCCGAGCCCGTGGAAGCGGTGACCGAAACCGTTCGCATGATCTGGGACGACATGGTCGACACGATGGAGGCCATGCCCGGCGTGGGCCTGGCCGCGCCGCAGATCGGCATCATGCTGCGGCTGGCGGTGGTTGATGCCTCGGACAGGCGCGGGCAGGCGGTCAGGATGGCGAATCCGCAAGTGCTGCACGCCAGCGTCCAGTTCCGCAGCCACGAGGAAGCCAGCCCCAACCTGCCCGGCGTGTCCGCCCCCGTCAGCCGCCCCAGGGCGGTGACGGTGCGGTTCCTGAACGAGGCCGGCGAGGTGGAGGAGCGCGATTTCGTGGGCCTGTGGGCGACCAGCGTGCAGCATCAGATCGACCATCTGGACGGCCGCATGTATGTCGATCGTCTGTCGCCCCTGCGGCGCAAGATGCTGGTCGCGAAATCGGCCAAGGCAGCGCGGCGGTGAGAGCGCCGGGGGCTGTCTGCCCCCGGACCCCCGAGGATATTTGGGGCAAAGATGAAAGGGCCGCCAATGCGCGTGATCTTCATGGGAACGCCTGATTTTTCCGTTCCCGCCCTGCGGGCCGTCGCCTCCCGGCACGATGTGGTTGCGGTTTATTCGCAGCCGCCTCGGGCTGCGGGGCGGGGGCAGAAGCCCAGGCCTTCGGCGGTTCATGCGGCGGCGGATGAGTTGGGGATCGCCGTGCGCACGCCCCTGCGGCTGCGCGGCGAGGATGAGCAGGCGGCGTTCGCGACGTTGCGGGCCGATGTGGCTGTGGTCGTGGCTTACGGCCTGATCCTGCCGCAGCCGGTGCTGGATGCGCCGCGGTTGGGGTGCTTGAACATCCACGCCTCGCTGCTGCCGCGCTGGCGGGGGGCGGCGCCGATCCATCGCGCGATCATGGCGGGGGACGCCGAAACCGGCGTCTCCATCATGCAGATGGAGGCGGGGCTGGATACCGGGCCGGTGCTGGCCGAGGCGCGGACGGGGATCGGAGCCGAGGAGACGACCGCCGATCTGCATGACCGGCTGTCGGAGATGGGGGCGGATCTGATCGTCGATGTGCTGGCGCGGCTGCCCTTGCCTGCCGTGCCGCAGGCGGAGGATGGCGTGACCTATGCCGCCAAGATCGACAAGGCCGAGGCGCGGGTGGATTGGACGCGTCCCGCCGCCGGGGTGGACCGGCTGATCCGCGGGCTGTCGCCCTTTCCCGGCGCCTGGTGCGAGATCGCGGGCGAGCGGGTGAAGCTATTGCGCAGCCGCGTTGCCGCGGGCCAGGGGACGCCGGGGCAGGTTTTGTCGGGATTCACCATCGCCTGCGGCGACGGCGCGGTCGAGGTGCTGGAAGCGCAGCGGTCAGGCAAGAAGCCGATGGCCGCCGAGGAACTGCTGCGCGGGTGGCCGCTTCCCCCGCGGTTGGGATAGGGGTTCGGCAGGGTGGAACCCCCACCCTGCGCAGGTTTTCGCAAAGGGCGCCGCGCGTCAGATCGCGCCGTGGCAATGCTTGAACTTCTTGCCCGATCCGCAGGGGCAGGGGTCGTTGCGCGACGGGCTGCCCCAGGTGGCGGGGTTTCCTTCGTCGAAGCCCGCGACCAGCGGCTGGGGCTTGGACGCGTCGTCGTCCGATTGCCGGTCCGCTCCGTGTTCCATCGTCAGGTGTTCCTGCGCGGCCTTCTGCTGTTCGGCCATCTGGCGCAGCATTTCTTCGCGCTCCGCCTCGGTCAGGGGGCGGATTTGGGCCAGACGCTGCGTCACGTCGAAGCGCAGGCCGTCGAGCATGGTTTCGAACAGCTGGAAGGCCTCGGTCTTGTATTCGGACAGGGGATCGCGCTGCGCATAGCCGCGGAAGCCCACGACCGAGCGCAGGTGTTCCAGCGTCAGCAGGTGGTCGCGCCATTTCTGGTCGATCATCTGCAACAGCACCTGCTTTTCGATCTGGCGCATGTTTTCCGCGCCGAAGGCGGCGGCCTTGTCCGCCTGATAGGTGTCGGTCGCCTGCTCGATGCGTTCGCGCATGGCGTCCTGGTCCACGCCTTCCTCGGCCGCCCAGTCGGCAATGGGCAGGTTCATGTTCAGCCGCTCGCGGACGGCGGTTTTGAGCCCCTCCAGATCCCATTGTTCGGGATAGGATTTCGGCGGCATGTGTTCGTCGATCAGATCGTCGATCACCTGATGACGCATGTCGGCGGTGATTTCTCCGACCTCGGTGCTGTCCATGATCTCGCGGCGCTGGCTGAAGATGGCCTTGCGCTGGTCGTTCATCACGTCGTCGAATTTCAGCAACTGCTTGCGGATGTCGAAGTTGCGGCCCTCGACCTTGGCCTGGGCGCGTTCCAGCGACTTGTTGACCCAGGGATGAACGATGGCCTCGCCTTCCTTCATGCCCAGGGTGGACAGCACCTTGTCCAGCCGTTCGGACCCGAAGATCCGCATCAGGTCGTCGTTCAGCGACAGGAAGAACAAGGACCGGCCCGGATCGCCCTGCCGGCCCGAACGGCCGCGCAGCTGGTTGTCAATGCGGCGGCTTTCGTGGCGTTCGGTGCCCAGAACGAACAGGCCTCCGGCGTCCAGAACCCGTTGCCTGTCGGCGGCGTGTTCGGACTCGATCCGGGCGCGGACCTCGTCGGGATTGGCCTCGGGGTCGGCCTTGAGGGCCTCGAGAACCTTCATCTCCACGTTGCCGCCCAACTGGATGTCGGTGCCGCGTCCCGCCATGTTGGTGGCGATTGTGACGGCGCCGGGCTTGCCCGCATCGGCCACGATCTGCGCCTCGGCCTCGTGCTGGCGGGCGTTCAGCACGTTGTGGGGGATGCCTTCCTTTTGCAGCATCGCCGACAGCATCTCGGACTTCTCGATACTGGTGGTGCCGACCAGGGTCGGCTGGCCCTTGGCATGGGCTTCCTTGATCGCCTCGATCACGGCGGCGTATTTCTCGGCCGCGGTGCGGTACACGCGGTCGTGTTCGTCCACGCGCGCGATGCCGCGGTTGGTGGGAACCTCGACCACGCCCAGCTTGTAGATCTCGGCGAATTCCTCGGCCTCGGTCGCCGCCGTGCCGGTCATGCCCGCCAGCTTGGCGTAAAGCCGGAAGTAGTTCTGGAAGGTCACGGATGCCAGCGTCACGTTTTCGGGCTGGATGGTCACGCCTTCCTTGGCCTCGATGGCCTGGTGCAGGCCGTCGGACAGGCGGCGGCCCTTCATCATGCGGCCGGTGAATTCGTCGATCAGCATCACCTCGCCGTCGCGGACCATGTAGTGCTGGTCCTTGTTGAACAGCTTCCAGGCGCGCAGGGCCTGGTTGGCGTGGTGGACGATGGTTGTCGATTCCGGGTCGTACAGGGTCTGGCCTTCGGGCAGGATGCCGTCGGCTTGCAAGCGCCGTTCCAGGAATTCGTTGCCTTCCTCGGTAAAGGTCGCGTTGCGAGCCTTTTCGTCCAACTTGAAGTGTTCTTCGGTCAGCAGCGGGATGTACTGGTTCAGCGTCACATACAGCTCGCTGCGGTCCTGCGAGGGACCGGAAATGATCAGCGGCGTCCGCGCCTCGTCGATCAGGATCGAGTCCACCTCGTCCACGATGGCGAAGTTGTGGCCGCGCTGGACCATTTCCTCGACGCTGCCCTTCATGTTGTCGCGCAGGTAGTCGAAGCCCAGTTCGTTGTTGGTGGCATAGGTCACGTCGGCGGCATAGGCCGCGCGCTTTTCCGGTTCCGGCTGGAAGGGATAAACCACGCCCGTGCTCAGGCCAAGCTGGCGGAACACCTTGCCCATCCACTCGGCATCGCGTTTCGCCAGGTAATCGTTGACGGTGACGATGTGGACGCCCTTGCCGGTCAAGGCGTTCAGATAGGCGGGAAAGGTCGCGACCAGGGTCTTGCCCTCGCCCGTCTTCATCTCGGCGATGTTGCCCTGATGCAGGAAGATGCCGCCCATCAGCTGCACGTCGAAGGCCCTGAGGCCCAGGGCGCGGCGCGCGCCCTCGCGGCAGTTGGCGAAGGCCTCGGGCAGGATGTCGTCCAGGCTTTCGCCCGCCGCCACGCGGGTCTGGAACTCGCGGGTCTTGTCGATCAGGCCCTGATCCGACAACGGGCGGAACTGATCCTCCAGCGCGTTAATGCGGGCCACCAGCCCGCGCGTTCCCTTGACCTTGCGGTCGTTGGGGCTTCCAAAGACCTTTTTCGCCAGATTACCGATGCCGAGCATGCAAACCTTCGCAATCACGTTGTTGGGAAAGGCGATCCCAGCCGGGCCACTTGCCCGGACCAACCGCATTGCCGTATCAGGGGCCTGAACGAAAGCGGCGGCGGCGCCTTCCACGGAGTTGGACCGGGATCTATGCCTCGCCCGCCCCACTGTCAACGCTGGCCCCGAGGCGCGGGCTGAACAAGCGAAGGAATCCCCATGCTGAAATCGTCGATTCTGGCCGCCCTTCTGGCCACGGCCCTGCCGCTTGCGGCCCTGGCCCAGGACAAGGGCGCCGACACGGTCGTGGCCACCGTCAACGGCACGCCCATCACCCTGGGCGAGATGATCGTGATGAAAGAGGCCGCGTCCCAGGATCCGCAAATGGCCTCCATGGGCGAGGAGGCGCTGTACGAGATCATGCTGGACCAACTGATCCAGCAGACCGCCGTGGCGGGCGCGGGCAAGGAAAACGCGGGCGTGCGCGCGCAGCTGGAAATCCAGCGCCGCAACACCCTGGCCGCCGCCGCCATCGCCGAGGTGACGAAGGCCCAGCCGACGGACCAGGACATCCAGGCGGCCTATGACAAGCTGTTCGCGTCGGCCGAACCCGCGACCGAATACTCCGCCGCCCACATTCTGGTCGATACCGAGGAAAAGGCCAAGGAGATCAAGTCCGAACTGGACGGCGGGGCGGATTTCGGAACCTTGGCCGAACAGAACTCGACCGGGCCCAGCGGACCGAACAAGGGCGATCTGGGCTGGTTCAGCGCCGACCAGATGGTCAAGCCCTTTGCCGATGCCGTGGCCGGAATGGAAAAGGGCCAGATCTCGGAGCCGGTGCAGACCGAATTCGGCTGGCACCTCATCAAGCTGAACGACACCCGCATGCGCGAAGCCCCCAAGCTTGACGAGGTGCGCGACCAGATCAGCCAGATGGTGCTGCGCGACAAGGTCCAGGCGGAGATCGAGCGCCTGACCGGCGCGGCCGCCGTTGAAAAGGTCGAGGGCATCGATCCCGCGCTGCTGAACAAGACCGAGCTTCTGGAGGCCGAGTGATGGGCAAGGCCGGGCTTCCCGTGTCCCCCCTGGCGCCCGCCCGTTTCCCCGACCTGCCGGTCGTCGCGGGCGTCGAATTCGCCAGCGGCGCCGCAGGCGTGAAGTATCAGGGCCGCACGGACGTGACGCTGATCCGCATCGCGCCGGGGTCCAGCCTGGCCGGCGCCTTCACCAGATCGTCGACGCGCGCGGCCTGCATCCTGGACAACCAGGCCAAGCTGGCGGCGGGCGGAGACGCGCCCGAAGGCGCGGCGATCATCGTCAATTCCGGCAATGCCAACGCCTTCACCGGCGCGCGGGGGCAGGAGTCGGTCGATGCGGTCACGACGGCCGTGGCGCGGGCCGCGGGCGTGCCGGCCGGGCGGGTGTTCTCGTCCTCGACCGGCGTGATCGGAGAGCCGCTGCCCCATGACCGGATCGTCGCCATCGTGGATGACCTGGCGGCCTCGCTGGACGCGGGCGGCATCGCCGGGGCGGCGCGGGCGATCATGACGACCGACACCTTCCCCAAAGGGGCCTCCGCCGTCGTCGCGGGCGAGGGCGGAGAGATCCGCATCGCGGGCATCGCCAAGGGATCGGGCATGATCGCGCCCGACATGGCGACGATGCTGGTCTATGTCTTCACCGATGCGGCCATCCCCGCGCCGCTGTTGCAGCAGGCGCTGAGCAGCGGTCTGGACACCACCTTCAACGCCATCACCGTGGACAGCGACACCTCGACCTCGGACGCGCTGATCCTGGCGGCGACGGGCCGCAGCCCTGCGGCGCCGATCACGTCGCTTGACGGCGGCGCGGGCGCGGCCTTCGTGACCGCGCTGCACGGCGTCATGCGCGATCTGGCGCAACTCGTCGTGCGCGACGGAGAGGGCGCGACGAAATTCGTCGAGGTGCGGGTGACGGGCGCGGCAAGCGAGGCTGACGCGCACAAGGTCGCCATGGCCATCGCCAATTCCCCGCTGGTCAAGACCGCCATCGCGGGCGAGGACGCGAACTGGGGCCGCATCGTCGCCGCCGTCGGAAAGTCGGGGGCCGAGGCCGACCGCGACCGGCTGCGGATCCGCTTCGGCGACATGGTCCTGGCGGAAAACGGCTGGCGCTCGCCGTCCTATGACGAGAGCAAGGCCAGCGCCTACATGAAGCGGCAGGATCTGGTGATCGCCGTCGATCTGGGCCTGGGGCAGGGGGCGCGGACCGTGTGGACCTGCGACCTGACCCACGGCTATATCGACATAAACGCCGATTACCGGTCGTGAAAACCGTTCTTGTCGCCGCCGTCGCCCTGATCGACGCCGACGGGCGCGTGCTTCTGGCGCAGCGTCCCGAAGGCAAGCCCATGGCGGGCCTGTGGGAGTTTCCCGGCGGCAAGGTCGAGCCGGGCGAAACGCCCGAGGCCGCCCTGATCCGCGAACTGCACGAGGAACTGGGCATCGACACCTGGACCTCGTGCCTGGCGCCGTTGACCTTCGCAAGCCACGGCTATCCCGATTTCCATCTGCTGATGCCGGTCTTCGCCTGCCGCCGCTGGCAGGGAATCGCCCATCCCCGGGAAGGGCAACGGCTGGCCTGGGTGCGGGCGACGGATTTGCGCGATTACCCCATGCCGCCGGCGGATGTGCCCCTGATCCCGATGTTGCAAATGTGGCTTTGAAGTCGCAGATCAGCCCAGTTTTTCGCGAACTGCCCGCAAAATGTCGTAGATCGCCGTTTCGTTAAACCCTGGGTAACGATTTCATGGCAATATGGTTCCCGAGGGAACAAGAGGGCTTGACATGATTCGCACGATTTCGATTGGCAGTCACATTCTCGTCCAGGGGCTTTTCGAATGTCTGGCCCCGAACGGGAACATGGTGGTTCGCATCGGCACGCGGACCTTTGAAGGAAAGCCGGTCACGCGCTGACCCGGCAGGCACCGCGGCAATGACAAAAGGGGCGGCCACCGTGGCCGCCCCTTTTGCGTGGTTTGCGTGTCGGGACAAGCGCCGCCTTACAGCGTGCGCTCGACCTCCTCGCGCTCGAAAATCTCGATGACGTCGCCGGGGCGGATGTCGTCGTAGTTCTCGAAGGCCATGCCGCATTCCTGGCCGGACTGGACTTCCCTGACCTCGTCCTTGAAGCGTTTCAGCGTCTTCAGCGTGCCCTCGTGGATCACCACGTTGTCGCGCAGCAGGCGCACGCCCGCAGACCGGCGGGCCACGCCTTCGGTGACCAGGCAGCCCGCGACCTTGCCGACGCCCGTGACCTTGAAGACCTCGCGGATCTCGGCATAGCCGATGAAGTTCTCGCGCACCTCGTTGGACAAGAGGCCAGAAGCCGCCGCCTTGATGTCGTCCACCAGGTCGTAGATGATCGAGTAATAGCGGATCTCGACACCCTTCTGGTTGGCCGAATTGCGGGCCGGGGCATTGGCGCGGACGTTGAAGCCGATCACCGGGGCCTTGCTGGCCTCGGCCAGGCCGATGTCGGATTCGGTGATCGCGCCGACGCCGTAATGCAGCACGCGGACGCGCACCTCCTCGTTGCCGATCTTTTCCAGCGCCTGCACGATCGCCTCGGCCGAGCCCTGCACGTCGGCCTTCACCACCACCGGCAGTTCGGCCACGTTCTCGTCGGCCTTGGCCTTGGCCATCAGCTGCTCCAGCGTGGTCGCGGCACCGGCGGCGGCGCGCTTGTCCTTGGCGGCCTGGCTGCGGTAATCCGCGATCTCGCGGGCCTGCGCCTCGGTTTCGACCACGTTCAGCACGTCGCCCGCCTCGGGCGTGCCGTTGAGGCCCAGCACCTCGACCGGGACCGAGGGTCCGGCTTCGTCCACGCGCTCGCCCTTGTCGTTGATCAGGGCGCGCACCTTGCCCCACTGCTCGCCCACGACAAAGATGTCGCCGCGCTTCAGCGTGCCGTTCTGCACCAGGACGGTGGCCACGGGGCCGCGGCCCACGTCCAGCTGCGCCTCGATCACGGCGCCCTGGGCGGCACGGTTGGGGTTCGCCTCCAGCTCCAGGATCTCGGCCTGAAGGGCGATGGCTTCCAGCAGGTTGTCCAGGCCCTGGCCGGTCTTGGCCGACACCTCGACATCCTGCACGTCGCCCGACATTTCCTCGACCACCACCTCGTGCTGCAACAGCGCGGTGCGGACCCTGTTCGGATCGGCCGAGGGCTTGTCGATCTTGTTGATCGCCACGATCATCGGCACGCCTGCGGCCTTGGCGTGGTTGATCGCCTCGACCGTCTGCGGCATCACCGCGTCATCGGCGGCCACCACCAGCACAACGATGTCGGTCACCTGGGCGCCGCGCGCCCGCATCGAGGTGAAGGCCGCGTGGCCCGGCGTGTCCAGGAAGGTCAGCACCGCCCCCGAGTCGGTCTTCACCTGATAGGCGCCGATGTGCTGGGTGATCCCGCCCGCCTCGCCCGAAACGACGTTGGCCTTGCGGATCGCGTCCAGAAGCGAGGTCTTGCCGTGGTCCACGTGGCCCATGATCGTGATGATCGGCGGGCGCGGCTGCAAGTCCTCGGGCCGGTCTTTGACCGTGTCGATGACCTGTTCCACGTCGGCGTCCGACACGCGGACGGCGCGGTGGCCGAATTCCTCGATCACCAGCTCGGCGGTGTCGGCGTCGATCGCCTGGTTCATGGACACCATCATGCCCATCTTCATCAGCGACTTGACCACGTCGGCGGCGCGTTCCGCCATGCGGTTGGCCAGTTCCGACACCACGATGGTTTCGGGCAGCTGCACCTCGCGCACCTGCTTTTCGGCGCGCACGCTGCCCATGGCCTTCTGCCGGGCGCGGTCCTGCTTGCGCTTCATCGCGGCCAGCGAACGCTGCCGCCCGCCCTCGCCGTCCAGGGCCTGGGTCAGCGACAGGCGGCCGGTGCGGCGGCTGTCCTCGGCCTTGGCCTTGGCCTTGGCGTCGCTGTCGCCGCCGGCATCGCGGCGGTCGCGGTCGGGGCGGCGCGCGCCTGCCGCAATGCCGGGCTTTTCGGCGCGGGACGCCGCAGCCTCGATCGCGGCGCGGTCGGGGGTGGCAGGGCGCGAACCGGCGGGCCGGGCGCCGGCGGACTTGGCGTCGGCGGCGCGCGCGGGACGTTCCGCCGATTTGGGCTCTTCCTTGCGCTTGGCGCGCTCTTCGGCCTCGCGGGCGCGGCGGGCGTCTTCCTCGGCCTTCAGGCGCAGGGCTTCCTCGCGCTCGCGTTCCTCGCGCTCCTTGGCCTCGATCTCGGCCCGGCGGCGCTCGCGTTCCTCCTCGCGCGCCTTTTCATCGGCGATGCGCTGCGCAGCTTCCTCGACCTCGCGCGCCTTGGCGGCGGCAAGGGCCTTGAGGCGGCGCTCCATTTCGGCGTCCGAAATACCGGCGGGGCGCTTGGAAGGATCGCTGGCGACCTTGGCGGTCAGCGGGTTCTTGGCCTTGTCGGCCACGCTCATGGCTGCGGCACCGGGTTTCGGCACCACGACGCGCTTGCGCTTGGTTTCCACGACGACGCTTTTGGTGCGACCGTGGCTGAAGCTTTGCTTGACCTGGCCCGAACGGCCGCTGCCGCCGAGTCCCAAGGTCGATTTTCCGTCTTTGTCGCTCATCTGCGTCTTCATTCCTTCCCGGCCGCCGTATTGCTGCCGTCATGCCCGCGCAGACCCGTCAGTCTGCCGGCTTCCAAGATCACCTTGTCCGTCAGGCCACCCGCCGCAAGCGCGCCGTGTATGACATGATCGCGCCCAAAGGACAAACCCAATTCTGATGCGGAAAGGCAGCCGAACCAGCGCCCGCCGGTGGGCGTCCACAGCTTGCCCTTGCCGCGCTCGGACCCGTCGCTGGCCTGCAAAAGCACCTTTGCGCGCCCTTCGGCCAGCCAGCCCTTCACCTTCTCGAATCCGGCAACGGCGATGCCGGACTTGCGCGCAAGCGACACAAGTTCGATCACCCGCCGCGCCAGCGCCGCCTCGACCAGATCGCCCAGGCCTTCGGGCGCCTTGACCGGGGCCTTGGCGGCGCGGGAAAACAGCCCCTTCGCCGCCGCCTTGTCGATGGCGGCGCGGTCGGCCGCGACCCAGATGCCGCGGCCCGGCAGCTTTTCCGCCAGGTCGGGCACGACCGAGCCGTCCGGCCCGGCGACGAAACGGATCAGCCCGCGCTTGGGCTGAACTTCTCCGGTGACGATGCAGCGCCGTTCAGGCTCGTCCCGGTCCTTGATGAGACCACCGCGGCTCAAGCCGGAAAACCCGGGGCATCACGCCCCGGCCTCCTTGTCGTCGGAAGTCTCGGTTTCCTCGGCATCGCCTTCCAGTTCGGTCGGATCGACCCAACCCAGCTGCACGCGGGCGGTCATCACCAGGGTTTGTGCTTCTTCCAGGGACACGTCGAAAGGCTCCAGAAGCCCCTCGTCCTTGACGCGCTGGCCGTTCACCGTGGTCCAGCCGCCCGCCAGTTCCCAGTCGGCGCAGGTGGCGAAATCCTCCAGCGTCTTCACGCCGTCCTTGGCCAATGCCTCCACCATCTGGGGGGTCAGCCCCTCGAATTCAATAAGGCTGTCCTCGGCGCCGAGCGCGCGGGCGTTTTCAAGCGCGGCCTTGGTCCGGGCCTCCAGAACGTCGCGGGCGCGGGCCTGCAATTCCTGGGCCGTGCCTTCGTCCACCCCTTCGATGGACAGAAGCTCGTCCAGATCGACGTATGCCACTTCCTCCAGGTCGGTAAAGCCCTCGGCCACCAGAAGCTGGGCGAAGAACTCGTCCAGGTCCAGCGCCTCCATGAACAGCCCGGTGCGGGCGTTGAACTCGGCCTGGCGGCGCTTGGATTCCTCTTCCTCGGTCAGGATGTCGATGTCCATGCCGGTCAGCTGGCTGGCCAGCCGCACGTTCTGGCCGCGACGGCCGATAGCCAGGGACAGCTGCTCGTCGGGAACCACCACCTCGATCTTGTTAGCTTCCTCGTCGAACACGACCTTGCTGACCTCGGCCGGTTGCAGGGCGTTCACCAGGAAGGTGGCCTGATCCTCGTTCCAGGGGATGATGTCGATCTTTTCGCCCTGAAGCTCGCCCACCACGGCCTGCACGCGGCTGCCGCGCATCCCGACGCAGGCGCCCACCGGGTCGATCGAGTTGTCGTAGGAGATCACGGCGATCTTGGCGCGGCTGCCCGGATCGCGGGCCACGGCCTTGATCTCGATGATGCCGTCATAGATTTCGGGCACCTCCATCTTGAACAGCTCGGCCATGAACTGCGGGTCGGTGCGCGACAGGAAGATCTGCGGCCCCCGCGATTCGCGGCGCACGTCCTTGACATAGGCGCGGATGCGGTCGTTCGGGCGATAGCTTTCGCGGCCGATCTTCTCGTTGCGGCGCAGGATCGCCTCGCCCCGGCCGACATCGACGATGATGTTGCCGTATTCCTCGCGCTTGACGACGCCGTTGATGATGGTGCCGGCGCGATCCTTGAATTCCTCGTATTGGCGGTCGCGCTCGGCCTCGCGGACGCGTTGCAGGATCACCTGCTTGGCCGACTGCGCGGCGATGCGGCCCAGTTCGACGGGCGGCACCTGGTCCACGATCACGTCGCCCACCTTGGGGTCGTCCAGATAGGGGCGGGCCTGATCCACGGTCAGCTGCGCCTGATAGTTTTCGACCGCGTCGTCCTCGACCACGGTGCGGACGCGGGTAAAGGTCGCGTTGCCGGTCTTGCGGTCGATCTTGACGCGGATGTCCATTTCCGCGCCGTAGCGCGACTTGGCGGCGCGGGCGAGGCTGTCCTCCATCGCCTCGATGACCAGCTCGGGCTCGATCATCTTCTCGCGCGCGACGGCTTCGGCGGTTTGCAGCAGTTCAAGCTGGTTGGCAGAGGTGATTGCCATCACTCACTCCTTGGCATGGGCGTTCTCGCCGGCGTTGTCTTCGGTTTCGATCTCGTCGAAGGCGCTTGGGTCCAGGTTCTCGATCTGGACGCCGGCTTCCTTCTTCTGGCGCAGCATTTCGCGGATCAGCTCGTCGGTCAGGACCAGCTTGGCATCCGACAGCCAGTCGAACTGCAACCCGATGGTGTGGACCTCGCCCGCTTCCTCGATGTTCAGCAGAACCTCGCCGCCCTCGACCCCCGCCAGCACGCCCTTGAAGCGCTTGCGCCCGTCGATGGGCTGGTTGGTTTCCAGCCGCGCCTCGTAGCCCTCGAAGGTCTCGAAATCCTTTATCCGGGTCAGGGGCCGGTCGATGCCGGGGCTGGAGACCTCCAGGTGATAGGCGTCCTCCAGCGGATCCTCGACATCCAGGGCGGCGCTGACCGCGACCGAGATGTCGCCGCAGTCGTCCACGTTGATGCCGCCCTCGGGGCGGTCGGCCATGATCTGAAGCGTGGCGGTCTTGCCGCCTTGCAGGCGCACGCGCACCAGTTCGAACCCCAGATCCTCGATCACCGGGGCGATGATCTCGGCCAAACGCCGGTCGATGGCGGTCTTGGCGATCAGATCGTTCGACATGAGATCCTTTCGGATGTGAAAAAGGGCCCGTAGCGGGCCCATGCGGAAATCTCCGGTGGGCAGGGGGTGGAAGCCTGCGCCGCTGTTGAGGCGGTATTTAGCACGAAAAACGCGACATTCAAGTTCAAAGTGCTTTTGCCCGGTCCTCGTCGCGGATCGCATCCATCACCTTGACCAGTTCCGCCGAGATCCGCGGCTCCGACAGCGCATGTCCCGAGGCGGGGATCAGCCGCAAGTCGCATCCCGGCCAGCCTTCGGCCAGACGCCAGGCGCCCAGCGGCGGGCAGACCATGTCGTACCGGCCCTGGACGATCACGGCGGGCAGATGCTCGATCCGGTGGCGGTCGCGCAGAAGCTGGCCTTCGTCCAGGAAGCAGCGGTTCATGAAGTAGTGATTCTCGAGCCGGGCGAAGGCCCGGGCGTAATCGGGCGGCGCGTGGCTGACGGCGGCCGATTGCAGCCCCGCCAGGGCGTTTTCCCACATCAGCCAGGGCTGCGCAAAGCGGCCTTGCCGCCCGACATCGGTCGAGAACAGGCGCTTGTGATAGGCCGCGATCAGGTCGCCCCGCTCGGCCTCGGGGATGGGTTCGCAGAACTGCGCCCAAAGGTCGGGAAAGAACCGCCCCGCGCCGCCGCCGTAGAACCAGTCGAGTTCCCCCTGCGTGCCCAGAAACACGCCCCGCAGCACCAGCCCGGTCACGTGGCCGGGATGCGCCTGCGCGTAGGCCAGCGCCAGGGTCGCGCCCCAGCTGCCGCCGAACAGCAGCACCGATTCGAGGCCGAGCGTCCGGCGGATCACCTCGATGTCCGCGATCAGGTGCTGCGTGGTGTTGGCATGAACCGAGGCCTGCGGGCGCGAACGGCCGCAGCCCCGCTGGTCGAACAGGACCGCGCGGTAATGGGCCGGGTCGAAGAAGCGGCGCATGAAGGGGCTGCATCCGCCGCCCGGGCCCCCATGCAGCACCAGAACCGGGCGGCCTTGGGGGTCGCCGCTTTCCTCGACATAAACGGAATGGCCGTCGCCGACCTCCAGCAGGTGGCGGGCAAAGGGTTCCGCGGCCATGTGGAGGCGGCCAGCCGATGCGGCGTTTTGTCCTGCCAATCGATCCATCGCCTTATTATAAGCGCAGACGAAGCCGCCCGCCAGAAGGACCACGCCATGAGCAGCCCCATCACCAGCATCGACCCCGCCGAGATCGCCAAGTTCGAGGCGATGGCCGCAGAATGGTGGGATCCCCGGGGCAAGTTCCGGCCGCTGCACCTGATGAATCCGGTGCGGCTGGATTACATCGCCACCCAGATCGCCGGCGAGTTCGGCCGCGACCGGCGCGACCTGCGGCCCTTCGGGGGGCTGCGGGTGCTGGACATCGGCTGCGGCGGCGGGCTGGTGGCGGAACCCGTGGCCCGGCTTGGCGCGGATGTCGTGGGCGCGGACGCGGCGGAAGGCAACATCGCGGTGGCGCGGCTTCATGCGGAAGGGCAGGGGCTGGCCATCGACTATCGCGCCACGACGGCCGAGGCGCTGGCCGCCGGGGGCGAGCGTTTCGACGTGGTGCTGGCGCTGGAGATCGTCGAGCATGTGGCCGATCCCACGGTCTTCATCGCCACCTGCCGCGAACTGGTCAGGCCGGGCGGGCTGGTGATCCTGTCCACGCTGAACCGCACGGCCCGCAGTTTCGGGGCGGCGATCGTCGGGGCCGAATGGATCCTGCGCTGGCTGCCGCGCGGCACGCATGACTGGAGCCGCTTCATCACCCCCGACGAGTTGGCGGGAATGGCCGAAGGCGCCGGGCTGGCGGTGGCAGACCGGCGGGGGATGGTCTTCAACCCCCTCGGCTTCGGCTGGTCGCTGTCCGACCGGGATCTGTCGGTGAACTACATCCTGACCGCCCGGCGCGAGGCATAAGGGCGGACCGGCGCGGATGACGCCCGCGCGGCCGGGATTGGAAAACGCGTTCTACTCCCGCGCGAGCGGACCTGGCCAGAGAACGGCGCCCGCCGGGGGGCGGAGGCCGGACCGTCAAGGCCCGGCGGCATGGATGGCCGTGAGGCCGCGCGGCGCGGGCTACCCCCTTCGCCCGGTCAAGGCGCGTCGATCCTGCTAATCCTCGTCCCCTTCCAGCCGGATGCGCAATTCGCGCAGCACCGGCAGGGCGGTGCGGACGCGGTCGGCGCCGATGTCGCGCACGACCTCGGCGATCAGGGGCATGAAGGCCGCAAGCGCCGCGTCGCGCGCCGCCCGTCCGGCGGGGCTGATGGACACGAACTTGCGCCGGGCGTCGTCCCAATCGGGGCGGATATGGACATGCCCCGCCCATTCCAGCCGCGACAAGGTGTTGGTCATCGCCCCGCGCGTGACGTGAAAGGCCTGGGCCAGTTGCGCGGGGGTCCGTTCCTCGTTCACGTGGGCTAGAAGGTTCAGAACCGAGAAATGCGAGATCTGCATTCCCCGGGGCAGGGCCTTGCTGATCAGGTTGCGCGACAGCTGCTCCGCGATCAGAACCTCGGCAAAGAGGCTTGCGGCAAGCCGGTCATTGGCCTGGGGACGGTCGGTGGTCACGGATGCGGGCATTTTTCCCCAAGGGGCGGAATAGGTGGTCGCAAGGCAGGGCGAAGCCGGAACCGTGCCCCGCCGGTTCGCCGCGGTCAAGCCCGACCTTGGCCGGACCCTGCGTCAACGCCGTGGTCAGGCAGCATCGCCCGCCAGAAGCGCATCCAGCTTGCCCCGGCGGTCCAGGTCGAACAGGTCGTCGCAGCCGCCCACATGCCGGTCGCCGATGAAGATCTGCGGGACCGTGCGGCGGCCGCCCGCGCGCTGCGTCATCCGGGCGCGCACCGACGGGTCGGCGCCCACGTCGATTTCGTCGTAGCGCGCGTTCTTTTCCCGCAACAGGCCCTTGGCGCGGATGCAGAAGGGGCAGGTGCGGGTGGTGTAGATGGTGATCGAAGGCTGGGTCATGGGGGCTGTTCCTTTGCTGTGACCCATACCTAGTCATCCTTGACCGCCCTTGCCAGAACCGCGACCGAAACAGGCCCGGATCCCGCCGCCAGCAATGCGTCTGCCGCCGCCGCCAGGGTTGCGCCCGAGGCCATCACGTCGTCGACCAGCAGCACCGGCCGCCCGGCGGCCTGGCTTTTGCGCCGGGGGTTCACCGCCAGCGCCCCTGCGATGTTGGCGAAACGGTCGCCGACGCCGCGATGGTCCTGGCCCGGCGTGTGCCTGCGCCGGACAAGCAGGTCGGGCAGATGCGCCGCCCCATGCGCCCGCGCCACCCGCCCCGAGATCAGCGCCGCCTGGTTGTAGCGCCGCTTGAGCAGCCGTCGCAGATGCAGCGGCACCGGCGCCACGATGGTGTCGGGCCGGATCAGCGGGCCCGCCGCCCGCGCCAGCCAGGCCGCCAGGGCAGGGGCCAGGTCCGGCCGGTCGCCATGCTTCAGCGCCAGAACCAGCCGCCGTCCCGCCCCGGAATAAACGACCGCCGCCCGCCCGTGCTGCCAGGGCCGCGCGATGGACAAGCAGTCGTCGCAGGTCAGCGCCGGATCGCCGGCGCCCGTTCCGTCGTCGGGCAGCGGCACCCCGCAGCGGGTGCAGGCCGCGCCGGTGATGAAGCGCGTTTCGGAAAAGCAGGCCGGACACAGCTGGCCCGGTCCCTCGCCCGCCACGGGCGCGCCGCAGGACACGCATTGCGGTGGATAAAGCAGGCGCAACGCGCCTTTCATCGCCCCTTGAAGCACCCTATGTTCCACCCCCATGACCATGCCCCCGCCAGACCGCCCCGCCTTGACCGACCGTTCCGCGCTGCTGCGCCAGCGGAGCCGCGCGATCCGCCAGGGCTTCGCCGATGTGCTGCACCGCCTTGCCGCCGACGAGGTCCAGGATAGGCTGTCCGAGATTAACAGAAGGTTTACCGCCCCTGCCGTGGTGACGGGTTTCCCCCACCTTTGGGCCGAAGCCTTTCGCGACGCCCGCATCGTTCCCGACCATCCCGTGCTGGATCTGGAACCGGGCGCGCATGACCTGGTGATCCACGCCATGGCGCTGCACTGGGCCGACGATCCGGTAGGCCAGATCGTCCAATGCGCCCGCGCCCTGCGCGAGGACGGGCTGTTTATCGCCGTCTGCTTCGGCGGCCAGACCCTGCACGAACTTCGCGCCGCCCTGGCCCAGGCCGAAGCCGAGGCGACGGGCGGCCTGTCCCCCCGCATCCTGCCCATGGGAGAGATCCGCGACATGGGCCAGCTTCTGGGCCGCGCGGGCCTGGCCCTGCCGGTGGCGGATGTGGTGACGCAGAAGGCCAGCTACCGCGACCTGTTCCACCTGGCCCGCGACCTGCGCGCCATGGGCGAAGGGAACGCCATGGCCGCCCGCCTGCGCCGTCCGACGCGGGCGGCGGTCTTTGCGCGCGCCGCCGCCATCATGGCCGGCCACCACCCCGACCGCGACGATCCGTCCCGTGTCGCCGTCACCTTTGATCTGGTCTTTCTGACCGGATGGTCGCCCTCGGACACGCAGCCCAAACCGCTGCGGCCGGGATCGGCCAAGACCCGACTTGAAGACGCGCTGAACGAACTCAGGACCAAGAAGACATGACGCCAGCCCATGCGCCCGCCAACCACCCTTCGATCCCGCCGAAGAAGACCGGGATCCTGATCGCCAACCTGGGCACGCCGGACGGTTACGATTACTGGTCGATGCGCCGCTATCTGAACGAATTCCTGTCCGACAGGCGGGTGATCGACTATCCGGCCTGGAAATGGCAGCCGCTGCTGCAAGGCATCATCCTGACCAAGCGGCCCTTCACGTCCGGCAAGAACTACAAGCTGATCTGGAACGAGGACAAGAACGAAAGCCCGCTGATGACCATCACGCGCGCGCAGGCCGAGGCGCTGCGCGCCCGCGCCGCCGCCGAATGGGGCGATCAGGTGATGGTCGATTTCTGCATGCGCTACGGCAACCCGTCCACGCGCGACGTGCTGGACCGGATGGTCAGGGCGGGCTGCCAGCGGATCGTGTTCCTGCCGCTGTATCCGCAATACGCGGGCGCGACGGCGGCCACGGCGAACGACCAGCTGTTCCGGGCGCTGATGGCGCAGAAATGGCAACCGGCGGTCCGCACCTGCGAGCCTTACTTCGACCGGCCCGACTATGTCGCAGCCCTGGCCGCGTCGGTCCGCCGCGCCCTTGGCGACAAGGTTCCGGCCAAGCTGGTCGCCAGCTATCACGGGATGCCGAAACGCTACCTTCTGGAAGGCGATCCCTATCATTGCCAATGCCAAAAAACATCCCGCCTGCTGAAAGAGGCCCTTGGCTGGCCCGACGGCGTGATCGACACCACCTTCCAGTCCGTCTTCGGGACCGAGGAATGGCTGCGCCCCTATACCGTCGAGCATGTGGCCGAACTGGCGAAACAGGGCATCACCGACATCGCGGTCATCTCGCCCGCCTTTGCCGCCGACTGCATCGAGACGCTGGAGGAGATCAACGGCGAGATCCGCGAAAGCTTCGAACACGCGGGCGGCAAGGACTTCACCTATATCCCCTGCCTGAACGACGACCCCGCGCATGTCGAGGTGATGCTGAACGTGGTGCGCGACAACATCGGCGGGTGGGTGTGACCGCCGGCCGAGGCCGTGCGCCCAGAGCGTCCGTCGGTTTCGCTCAAAGGATGCCGACGGCCCCCTGCGCCCACAGGATCAGGATGGCCAGGCAGATCAGGACGGCGACCAGCAGCCGCCGTGACCTGCCGCGGTTGCGCGACAGCGCCTCGTAAAGCAGGTTGCCGCCGGCCAGCAGCAGCGCGGCTAGCACGAAGTCGCCCGGACCCCAGTTCACCTGATCGCTGAAGCGCATCCCCGCCAATGGCGCCAGCAGCAGCGCCAGGATCGCGCCCCAGCGGAAGGCGCGCCAGCGACCGCGATGGGGACGCGTGATGCCGTTCATGCGCGTTGCCCCGGGCAGGCCGGCATCAGATCACCAGAACCTGCGTGCCGATCTTGGTCAGGCCGAACAGTTCCTTGATGTGTTCGTTGTAAAGCCCGATGCAGCCGTTCGACGACTTGCGCCCGATCTTGCGCGTGTCGTGGGTGCCGTGGATGCGGTAATACTGCCAAGACAGCCACAGGGCATGGGTGCCCAGGGGATTGTCGGGGCCGGGGCCAACGAAGTCGGGCCATTCCGGGTTGCGGGCCTTCATATCCGGCGTGGGTGACCAGCTTGGGCCTTC
Organism: Paracoccus angustae; assembly: GCF_042648745.1. NCBI lineage: Bacteria > Pseudomonadati > Pseudomonadota > Alphaproteobacteria > Rhodobacterales > Paracoccaceae > Paracoccus > Paracoccus angustae. The sequence goes on along the minus strand of NZ_JBHRXY010000003.1, from coordinate 147,657 downwards.
GACCTTCTTGATGATCTCGGTGCGGCCGGTGCGGGTCAGATCCTCGCTGACCGGGATCGAGGACGGATAAACCCGATAGGTGCCGCCGTCCTCGGACCAGAAATGCACGGCGCGCGAGGTCAGGTCGCACAGGATCGCGCCATTGGTCAGGGTCTCGAAATGCGGCTGCCAGCTTTGCGCCGAGAAGGACGAGATGTTGTGGCGGCTGTCGGCGTTCGGGTCGTATTGCACCTGCCCCGCGTCGGGGGCGGCGCCCGGAACGGCGCCGGGCGCCCCGCCATGGATCGGCTGGCCCGTGTAGGGGTCGTATTGCTGGGCCAGCGACGGCATGGCCAGGCCCGCGGCGCCCAATGCCGCGGCCGAACCCAGAAAGGCCCGGCGGTTGATTGCGGATGATCTGCTCATCGTCACATGTCCTTTGACGGATGGCCGTTCTTGGGACGGCCTTGACCACTCTGCCTCATGCGGCAGTGAAGTTCACTACGCCCGGCCGGCGATTCCGGCAACTCGAAGTGATGGCAGCGGCCAACATGCCACAGACCCCGCGCCTCACGGATTCTTGGGTTTGATCGGCCAGGCGTCCTTCGGTAAATCTGGGCCCAACAAAACGAGGGATGGCGAAAACATGCCGAATTACAAGGTGATTGCGGCGTTGTCGCTGGTGGCGCTGGCCGCCTGCCAGCCGCGCAGCCTGCCGCCGGTGGCGCCCGGCGGGCAGGACATGCCGGTCGCGCACCAGATCAGCGCCGCCGAGCAGCAGCAGATTCCGATCCGGGTGTTGCAGCAGATCAACACCCTGCGCGGAAACATCGCGGCCCCGCCCTTGACGCTGAACCCGCAGCTGTCGGCGGCGGCCCTGGCCCATTCGCGCGACATGTCGGCGCAGAACCGGGCCTGGCACTGGGGGTCGGACGGATCCTCGCCGCTGGACCGGGCGCGCCGGGCGGGCTATTTCGGCACCGTGGTGGGCGAGAACATCTCGGAATCCTACGAGAACGACATGCAGACGCTGAGCGCCTGGATGGGCACGCGGGACACGCGGGACGTGATCATGGATCCGGCGGCGACGAACCTGGGCTTTGCCTGGTATCAGGAACCCTCGGGCAAGGTCTGGTGGACGCTGCTGACCGGCAGCTAGGCACCGCCGGCAAGGGCCCCGGAGATCCGGGGCCTTGCCCGGTCGGGAATCAGGGATTGATGACGATCGGCACGCCGGGCCGAAGCATCGCGTAGACCTCCTCGATCTCCTCGTCCTTGATGGCGATGCAGCCTGCGGTCCAGTCCCGGTTCTTGGGGGCGAAGCGGTTGCCTTCCGGGCCGCGGCCATGGATGAAGATGTCGCCGCCCGCCTGCCGGCCCAAAGCGGCGGCCAGCGCGGCGTCTTGCTCGTTCGGATAGGACACGCCCACCGACAGGTGATAGCGGCTGCGCGGGTTGAAGCGGTCGATGTAATAAACCCCTTCGGGCGTCTTGCCGTCGCCTTCGAACTGCTTATGGCCCACCGGCACGTTGCCCAGGCCCACGTCATAGGATTTCAGCACGGTCGTGCCGTGCAGAAGATACAACTTCCGCGCGCCCTTGTTCACGACCACCTGGGTCACGGCGGGGCCGTTGTAGGCCTTGAACTTGCTTTCCGGTTTGCCGCAAGCCGCCACAAAGGCGAGCATCGAGAATGCGACGGCGCGGCGCGTTGGCTTGAACATCACTGCCTCTGACGTTTTTGGTTTTTATGGGCGCTGAATACCACATTGCGCCCTGATTTGGCTAGGTTCTGGCGAAGTCCGCGACGATTTCGACATGCGGCGACCACCGGAACTGATCAACCACCCGCAGCCGCTTCAGCGCAAAGCCGCCGTCAGCAAGAAGCCGCGCATCCCTTGAGAAAGTCACCGGGTCGCAGGCCACGAAGGCGACCCTTTCGGCTTTCGAGGCCGCGATCTCGCGGGCCTGCGCCTCGGCCCCGGCGCGCGGCGGGTCAATCACGATTGCGTCAAATCCGTTCAACTCATCCGCGAGAAGGGGACGGCGGGCGAGATCGCGATTCTGGGTCGTGACCCGGTTCAGCCCGGGCGCCGCGCGCCAGCCCGCGTCCAAGGCCGCAAGGGGCGCGGCCAGCCCTTCGACCGCATGAACGGCAGCGGTTTCCGCCAAGGGCAGGGAAAAGGTGCCGCAGCCGGAAAACAGGTCAACGATCCGCGCGGCGCCCCCGGTGAAGTCGCGGACCGCCGCGACCAGGGCCGCCTCGCCCTCGGCTGTCGCTTGCAGAAAGCCGCCGGGCGGGGGCACGACCCTGGCGCGGCCCATCGGCAGGGCGGGCGCCCGGCGGGTGATCGGCTGCCCGTCCCCGTTGTGGTCCTGCCAGGTCAGCCGCGCCAGGTCGCCTTCTTCGGCAAGACCGGCCAGGGTCTGGAACAGCGCGGGGTCCATCGGCTTGCCGCCGGCGACGGTCAGATCCAGCCCGGCGGGACCATGGATCACGGTCATCGACAGCTCGCCCCCGCGCGAGGCGCCCGCCACGGCGATCCGCCGCAGCAAGGGCAGGGCGGCGGTGATGGCGGGACGCATGACGTGGCAATCGGCCAGATCCGCGATCACGCCGGACGCGCGGGCGTGAAAGCCCACCAGCGCGCCCTTTTTCGTCCGCCTGCCCGACAGCACCGCCCGCCGCCGCGACCGGGGCGGCGAGACATGCACCCCCTCGATGGGCGCGGCCAACCCGCGCGCCGCCAGCGCCGCCTCGACCACCTGCCGCTTCCAGGCGGTCGTGAAGCCGTCCGAGGCATGCATCAGCGAACAGCCCCCGCAGGCGCGGTAATGCGCGCAAAGCGGCCGCACCCGGTCGGGCGAGGGCGTCACGATGCGCGGCGCGGCGAGGCGTCCGTCCAGGGCCTCGCCCTCGATCTCCTCGCCCGGGAGCGTCAGAGGGGCAAGGGCGCGGCCGGCCGGACCCAGGGCCACGCCGTCGCCGCGACGGCCCAGGCGTTCGACGCGCCACAGGCTCATTCCGCCGCCTCCTCGGTTCCCAGAAAGCCGCCCGACTGCCGGTTCCAATACCGCGCGTAAAGCCCGCCGCGCGCCAGCAGCTGGTCGTGGCTGCCCTGTTCCACGATCCGCCCGTCGTCCATGACGATGATCCGGTCCAGTTCGGCAATGGTGGACAGGCGGTGCGCGATGGCCAGAACCGTCTTGCCTTTCATGGCGCGCGCCAGGGCGTCCTGGATCTGCGCCTCGACCTCGCTATCCAGCGCGCTTGTCGCCTCGTCCAGCACCAGGATCGGCGCATCCTTCAGAAAGGCGCGGGCCAGGGCGATCCGCTGGCGCTGCCCGCCCGAAAGCTTGACCCCCCGTTCGCCCAGATGCGCGTCATAGCCCTTGCGGCCCTGGTGGTCCTGCAAGGTCAGGATAAAGTCATGCGCCTCGGCGGCCCTTGCCGCAGCCTCGATGTCCGCCTGCGAGGCGCCGGGGCGGCCATACAGGATATTGTCGCGGGCGGATCGGTTGAACATCGCGGTTTCCTGCGTGACCATGCCGATCTGGCGGCGCAGGCTTTCCTGGGTGACATGGCGCAAATCCTGCCCGTCGATGCGGATCGCGCCCTTTTCCACGTCGTAAAGCCGCAACAGCAGGGCCACCAGCGTGGACTTGCCCGCACCCGACGCGCCGACGATGCCGACCTTTTCGCCCGGCCGGATATGCAGGTCCACCTCGGCAAGGCCGCCTTCGTCCCGGCCATAGGCAAAGCCTACGCGGTCGAAGTCGATGCGCCCCGCGACCCGGTCCAGCGCCACCGCATCGGGCGCATCGGTCAGCCCGTGGGCGGGCGAAAGGGTCTTCATGCCGTCCTCGACCTCGCCCACGCTGCCCCAGATGCCCATCAGCGCCATGCTGACCCAGCCGGTCATCTGGCTCAGCCGCATGGCGATGGCGCCTGCGGCCGCCACGTCGCCGGGGGTCGCGGCGCCCTGGCGCCACAGCATGATGGATCCGCCGACCAGGATCACCGGCAGAACGCCCGCGATCACCATCAGCGACATGCGGAAGGTGCTGCTGACCACGCCGAAATCCAGGGCGCGGTCGCGGAATCCCGCCATGGCGCCCAAGGCCGCGCGGTCCTCGTGTTCGGCATGGGCGAACAGCTTCACGGTCTTGATGTTGGTGATGGTGTCGACGACCTGGCCGGTGATCATCGCGCGGGCCGATGCCCGGGCGCCGGATTTCGCCCGGATGCGCGGCAGAAAGAACCGGATCAGCGCCAGATAGGACAGCATCCACAAGATCAGCGCCACCGCGCCCCAGGTATCGACCGACACCAGGAACGCCGCCGACCCCAGAACCGAGGCCAAGGCGAAGGCCACCACGTTCACCATCTCGGACGCGACATCGGTGACGGCGCGGGCGGTCTGCATCTGCTTTTGCGCCAGCCGCCCGGCGAAATCGTTGTCGAAAAAGGCCACCGAATGGCCCATGGTCCAGCGGTGGATCCGCGACAGCACCAAGGGCAGCACGTTTGGCCCGATGATCACGCTGCTGGTTGCGGTGGAAAGGCCGAAGATCAGCGGCCGCAAGAGCAGGAAAAATCCCGCGAAGGCGGCGATCAGCAACCCGTTCTGGCCCCAGAAGGCGCCCGGATCGCCGGTGGCGATGGCATCAACGACCCAACCCAGCAGCACAGCCGCCACCACGTCCGCGACCCCGCCCAGGGCCGAGGCGACGGCTGCCAGCGTCAGCCCGCCCCAGGCCCCCGACAGGCACCAGCGGAAAAAGGCCAGAAGCGTGGCGGGCGGCGGCCCGTCCGCCGGGCGGAAGGCGTCGATCAGACGGCCGAGGCGATGGTGGAATGTCATGGGGCCTCCGCAGCCAGAATGGCGATGTCGATCAAGGCGGGCGCGGGCATGGCAAAGCCGGAGTCGATCCAGGCATCCTCGGCCGCCTTCAATCCCCGGCCCAACGCCGGGCCGTGCAGGGGCGGTTGCAGGTCGGCGGCGGAAATCGGCAAGGGACGGGCGACGGCTCGCGCACGGATCCAGCCGTCGCGCGGACCCGAGGTCTGAACCAGAGCCGCGGCGGCATCGGCCAGATCGCCGCGCAGGCGATAGGCGATGCGGTTGAAGGACCAGTTCTCGGCCAGGGCGGTGACCAGCGTGCGGTGATCACGCGCTTCGGACCGCGACAAGCGCAGGGCACCGGTCAGGTCGGCCTGCGACAGCGCGGCCAGACGGGCCAGCCAGGGGGCGGGGGACCGCAGCGCAGAAAGGCGGTCGGGCGTGGCCCCGGGCAGCACCTTGTCCAGCACGCCCGCATCCTGCATCAGCCGGACGGCGGGCACCGGATCGGGCGCCATCAGCAGCTTGCGCATTTCCTGGCCGATGCGTTCACGGGAAATTCCGTCCAACCCGTCGCGCAGCGCGGCGCAGGCCGACACCGCATCGGGATCGGCGTCGCGGCCATACCAGGCCAGAAAGCGGAAGAAGCGCAGGATGCGCAGGTAATCCTCGGCGATGCGCTGCCCGGGATCGCCCACGAAGCGGATGCGGCGGGCGCGCAGGTCGTCCAGCCCGCCGACCAGGTCGATCACGGCGCCGCCGCGGTCGGCATAAAGCGCGTTCATCGTGAAGTCCCGGCGGCGCGCGTCCTGGGCCAGGTCGTCCGAAAAGGCCACAACCGCGCGGCGTCCGTCGGTTTCGACGTCGCGGCGCAGGGTCGTCACCTCGAACCCCCGTCCGCCGACCACGACCGTGACCGTGCCGTGGTCGATGCCCGTGGGCACGGGCTTCAGCCCCGCCGCCCGGGCCAGCCGGACGACCCCGTCCGGCAGGGCATCGGTCGCCAGATCCACATCCTCGACCGGCATTTCCAGAAGCGCGTTCCTGACCGCGCCGCCGACCAGCCAAGCGCGGTGACCCCCGGCCTCGATCGCGTCAAGGACCGATCGCAGGGCCGGATCCTGCAACAGCCAAGGCGGAAGCTGCGTCACGCCTGCATCCTTCTGGCCAGACCCAGCAGGATCCGCGCCGTCGCGCCCCACAGGTAATAGGGGCCGAAGGGGGCCGCGTGATAGCTGCGCCAGCCTTCGCGCCAGCGGCGGCGCTCCACGCGATAGCGGGACGGGTCGGCGACATGGGCGAAGGGCAGGGCAAAGGCCTCCTCGACCTCGCCGGGTTCGGCGCGGGGCTGGAAGGGGCCGCGGATGACGCCGATCACCGGGGTCACCGCAAAGCCCGTGACGGTGCGATGCGGGGGCAGGGTGCCCAGCAGATCGACCTGGGCGGGGTCCAGGCCGACTTCCTCGCGCGCCTCGCGCAGGGCGGCGGCGACGGCATCCGCGTCGGCGGCATCGACCTTGCCGCCGGGCAGGGCGATCTGGCCCGGATGGTGGCGCAGCCCCGAGGCGCGCTTGGTCAGGACCAGCCGCCCGTCATCCGCGTGAAAGGCCGCCAGCACGCCCGCCGCCCGGAGACTGCCCCCAGGCGGGGCGACATCCGGGTTCAGGTCGTAATCCGATGTCGGCCCCGCCGCGACGGACAGGGCCTGGCGCAGACGGTCTTCGGACCAGTCGAGGATCACTCGGCCGCCCTGCCGTTCAGCGGCTGGCCGTCGGCGCCAACGGTTGCCTCGAAACCCAAGCTTTGCGGGTCGAATTCGTAATGCGCGCCGCAGAACTGGCAGTCGGCGGTGACGATGCCCGCATCCGTGGTCATGTGCGCGATGTCCTTGGCCGAATAGATCGAAAGCGTGTCGCGCACCCGGTCCTCGGTGCAGGAACAGCCGAATTCCACCCGCTGCGTATCGAAGACACGGGGGGTTTCCTCGTGGAACAGCCGCAGAAGCAGGTCGGTCGGGCCGACCGAGGGACCGATCAGCTCCAGCGTCTCGACGGTGTCCAGCAGCAGGTTGGCGCGGTTCCAATCCTCGGATTCGATCCCTTGCAGGATGTCGGCGGCTTCGATCAGCCCGCCCTCGCCGCTGCCGCCTTCGCCTTGCATGGGCGTGGCGGGCAGGGTTTGCAGCATCACGCCGCCCGCGCGCCAATGGCCGCTCTCGCCAGACAGGCGCGAATGGCCGCTGGCCAGCTGGAACCGCGTCGGCAACTGCTCGGACTGCGCGAAATAGGTCTGCGCGCAGGCGGACAGCGACCCCCCCGCCAAGGGCGTGATCCCCTGATAAGGCAGCGTGCCCTCGCCCTGGTCGATCAGCAGGGCGAAATACCCTTCGCCGATCTGGGAAAAGGGCGGGCGGCCGTCCAGGCGGTCGGGATCGAAGCTGGCCCAGGCCCGGACGCGGGCCGGCGCGCCGTCGCGTTCGGGGGCGTAGTAATCGGCGGCCAGCGTGCGGATCGCGCCATTGCCGCGGACCTGGAGGCTGAGCTTCCAGCGCAGCTTGACGGTGGGGCCGATCAGCGCGACCAGCAGCGCCAGTTCCGCCACCATGGCGCTGACGGGCGCCGGATAGTCGTGGCGCGACAGGATGTGATCCAGCACCCCGTCCAGCCGGACGACGCGTCCGCGGATGTCCGAACGGTCCAGCTGGAACGGCAATACCGTGTCGTCCCACGCAATCTGGTTGATCTTGCTCATGCGATATTCCTGAAATCCGGGGCAGGCCCGCGCAGGGGGCCAGGTCGGGTCCAATATAGGGCTTTCGCGAGCAATCCCAAGGGGCCGCTTCCGCAGCGGCGGGCCGCGCGCTAAGGCTGCGCGGCAACAAGCACCGGAGGCACCATGATCCGCCGATACGGCAATCCCCCGCGGCCGGGGCAGCGTCACGGGCTGCGGCCGGGCGCCTATGCCCTGCTGGCCCGCGACGGGCGCCTGCTGCTGACCCGACAGTCCGAACCCGAGCCGGAGTTCCAGTTGCCCGGCGGCGGCATCGACAAGGGCGAGAGCGGCTTGCGCGCGCTGCACCGCGAGGTGTTCGAGGAAACCGGCTGGACCATCGGCAAGGCCCGCTGGCTGGGCAGCTATCGCCGCTTTGCCATTATGCCGGACCATGGCCGGTTCGCGGAAAAGCTGTGCCACGTCTGGATCGCGCGCCCGGTTCTGCGCCTGTCCGGCCCGACCGAGCCGCATCACAGCGCCCATTGGGCAAGCCCGCTGGCGGCCTTGGACCTGCTGGCCGATCCGGGCGCGCGGGCCTTTCTGGCGCGCTTTCGGGACCTGGTCTAGCAGGCGGGCAGGAGATCGTTCCGGCCCGGGCGGGTTTCCACCTGCGCCGCGCCTCGGATCTGATGACGGCCGATCCGGCCTGGGGCAGGAACGAAACACCGTGTCGGCCTAGCGGCCGGGCAGGGACACCATCTCGGCCGGGGCGAGGTGTTCGATCAGCACGGCCGACATGTCGTCCTGCCGTTCGCCCCGGCAGTATTCCGACACCGACCAAGCCATGCTTTCCAGAAAGATATGCCCGCCCAGAAAGGCGTTGGTGCGCAGGATCGCCTCGACCCCGTCGTCGCCCAGAAGGCGGCCCGCGGGGTTCGCCGCCTCGGTGATGCCGTCCGAGCAGATCAGCAGCCGGTCGCCAGGTTCCATCACCAGTTCGATCTCGTCGAAGACCGGTCTTTCGAAGACGCCGATCGGCATGCCGCCGTTGCCCAGCGGCCTGACCGAGCCGTCGGCCCGTTGCAGGACCGGATGGGGATGGCCCGCCTGCACCATGCGCAACCGACCGGTCGTGTGGTTCAGTTCGGCATAGATCATCGTGTAATACGTGTCGGTCGCCATCTCCTCCAGCATCATGTTGTTGAAGAAATGCGCCAAATCCGCCGGGCTGACCGCGTCCGTGCCGGTCTGGGCCGCGCGCAGCGCCACGTTCTGGTCGGCCGATCCCGACAGATGCACCGACAGCTGCGCCGTCAGCAGCGCCGCCGTGACCCCGTGGCCCGACACGTCCAGCGCATAGATGCCGATCCGGTCGTCGCCGATGGGAAAGAAGCCCACCAGATCGCCGCCGATATGGCCCGCGGGGCGCAGCAGCAGCGACAACTGGATCGGGCCGAACCGGCCCGAGCGCTGCTTGACGAGGCCCTGTTGCAGCTTGCGGGCCTCGGCCAGGTCGCGGTCGATGGCGGCCTGGGTGTCGCGCAGCCGGTCCAGCGCCGACCGAAGCTGGGCGTTGCTGGCGCGCAGGTCATCCTCGACCCGCAGGATGCGTTCGCCCGCGGCAAGGCGCACCAGCAAGTCCTGACGGCTGACGGGCGTTGTCAGGAAATCGTCCGCCCCCGCCTCCAGCGCCCGGGCGATGTCGTCCTCGTCCTGGGCCGAGGTGAGCAGCACGAAATAGCCGTAGTTGCGCCGTTCCCCGATGCGGAAGGCGCGGCACAGATCCAGCCCGGATTCCGTGCCCGCCTGGCCGGGAATGGCCCAGTCGGACAGCACGATGTCGGGCTCGTTGCGCTGGCACAGTTGCAGGGCGTCCGCGACCGAGGCAGCCTCCAGCACCTCGTAACGGGCCCGGTGCAGATGGGCCGCCAGAAGGCGCCGTTGCGCGTTGTCGGGGCTGACCAGCAGCACGCGCCGAACCAGGCGTGTGGCGGCGGGCTTTTCAGGGGCAGGGGTTTGGCGATTCGCGCGTCTCATGCAGGGGTGATACCCTCCCGCCGGTAAAGGCGCGGTAAACGCGGAAAGATCAGACCAGCAGTTCGGACAGGATCTCGTCGTTGGTGATGTCGCGGTAAACGAAGCCTGCGCCGTCCAGCCGGGTCTTGAGCAGGGTCAGGTTCTGCGGCGCCGAGGTCTCGATCCCGATCAGGATCGAGCCGAAGTTGCGCGCCGATTTCTTGAGGTATTCGAACCGCGCCACGTCGTCGTCGGGCCCCAGCAGGTCCAGGAAGTCGCGCAGCGCGCCGGGACGCTGCGGCAGGCGCAGGACGAAGTATTTCTTCACGCCCGCGAATCGTTGCGCGCGTTCCTTGACCTCGGGCAGGCGCTCGAAGTCGAAGTTGCCGCCCGAGCAGACGCAGACCACGCGCTTGCCCGTCAGGTCGCCCAGATCCCCCAGCACGTCGATGGCCAGCGCGCCCGCCGGCTCCAGCACCACGCCTTCGTGGTTCAGCATCTCCAGCATGGTGGTGCAGATGCGGTCCTCGGGCGCCAGATGCACGTCGCCGGGGGAAAAGCCGCGCAGCGCCTCGAAGGGCAGGGCGCCGATGCGGGCCACGGCGGCGCCGTCCACGAAGTTGTCCACGGCGGGCAGGGCGACGGGGGCGCCCTGTTGCAGGGCGGCCTGGAGGCTGGCCCCGCCCAGGGGTTCGGCAAAGGCGAACCGGGTGCCGGGCGCCGTTTCCGCGAAATAGCGCGTCACCCCCGCCGACAGGCCGCCGCCGCCCACCGGCAGCACCACCAGGTCGGGCGCCTCGCCCAGTTGCTCCAGCATTTCCAGCGCCACGGTCGCCTGGCCCTCGATCACGTCGGCCGAATCGAAGGGGGCCAGGAACTGCGCGCCGTGTTCGGCGGCAAAGGTTTGGGACGCCGCCAGGGTCTGGTCGAAATAGTCGCCGGTCAGGATGATCTGGATCGCGTCGCCGCCGAAGACCTTGGTCTTGTCGATCTTCTGCCTGGGCGTCGTCACCGGCATGAAGATCGTGCCCCTGGCCCCGAAATGGCGGCAGGCATAGGCCACCCCCTGCGCATGGTTGCCCGCGCTGGCGCAGACGAAATGCGCGTTCGTCGCCTGTCCCGGCGCGACCCGCTTGCGCATGGCGTTGAAGGCGCCCCGCAGCTTGTAGGAGCGCACGGGCGTCAGATCCTCGCGCTTGAGCCAGATCTCGGCCCCGAACCTGGCCGACAGGTGGTCGTTGCGCTGGAGGGGCGTCGGCTCGAACAGGTCGCGGATCGCGGTTTCGGCGTTGCGGACCAGGGCGGCGAAGGTGGGTGCGGCGTTTTCCATGCGCCTGCGCATGACGCGAAAGGGGGCGTTTGGCAAGGGTCAGCGCAAGGGTCGGCCTTCGACATAATGGCCCCAGAGGGTGGTCAGGACGGACAGGCTGAAAAGCACGGAAAGCCAGAAATAGCAGACCATCGCGATCACCTTGGCAAGATCCGGCCATCGACTGCTTGCCGTGGCTTCCATGATCGCCTCGACAACCTCGTTGCCGATGAATGCTGTCAGCGACAGCACAAGCAACGTCCCGCCTGCAGGCTTCATCTTTTCCCAAGCCGTGCGGATCGGACTGGGTGCCCCGACGGCCGCGCCCGCAAGCGCGGCTCCCAGGATCAGCAGCAAGCCGAAGAACAACAGGTTCATGACAACCATAACGACGATTGTAAGAATCCCGCTGCCGACTTCAGAGACGACGAAAAGCGCCGCCAGCATCGCGAGGATCGCAGGGACGATGATTACGATGCTCCGCAGCAATGCCCCGATATAGCGCCAAAAAGGCGTGCGCGACGGCGGCGCAAGCAGATGCTTGTGTTCGTCAAGCAGGATGAAGCGATGCCAGCGCACGGCAAGCCAGGCCATGAGCAGAACATAGGACAAAAGGGCTGTCACCAGGCCGCCCCCGCCTATGCCCGGCGGCTTGGCCCAGTATCGCGCAACCGCGATCAGTCCGGCGCCCATGCACAGACCGACCGCCAACGGCACCGCCGACAGCGCGATCGCCTGCTTCAAGTTTCCGAGAACCTGTCGCAGCGCGTGCAGCAGAATGCGGACTGCCTTCATCGAAATGCCCCTGATCAAAGCCGTTCCTTTATCCCGCCCCAGACTCTTGTGACAACGCCGCTTCTGCCTTATTGCCCCGGAAACTTTGCCGAAGGGTTAACCGCATGTCCGACGCGCCGAAAAAAGTGGTCCTTGCCTATTCGGGCGGGCTCGACACCTCGATCATCCTGAAATGGCTGCAAACCGAATACGGCTGCGAGGTCGTCACCTTCACCGCCGACCTGGGTCAGGGCGAGGAGCTGGAACCCGCGCGCAAGAAGGCGGAACTGCTGGGCATCGCGCCGGAAAACATCCACATCGAGGATCTGCGCGAGGAGTTCGTGCGCGACTTCGTGTTCCCGATGTTCCGGGCCAACGCGCTGTATGAAGGGCTGTATCTGCTGGGCACCTCCATCGCGCGCCCGCTGATCTCGAAGCGGCTGGTGGAACTGGCGCACCAGCACGGCGCGGATGCGGTGGCGCATGGCGCGACGGGCAAGGGCAACGACCAGGTGCGGTTCGAACTGTCGGCCTATGCGCTGGACCCGTCGATCAAGGTCATCGCGCCCTGGCGGCTGTGGGACCTGACCAGCCGCACGAAGCTGATCGAGTTTGCCGAGCAGAACCAGATCCCCATCGCCAAGGACAAGCGCGGCGAGGCGCCCTTCAGCGTGGACGCGAACCTGCTGCACACGTCGTCGGAAGGCAAGGCGCTGGAGAACCCGGCCGAGGCCGCGCCGGAATACGTCTATCAGCGCACCGTGAACCCCGAGGATGCGCCGGACACGCCCGAGTTCATCGAGGTCACCTTCGAACGCGGCGACGCGGTGGCCATCGACGGGCAGGCGCTGTCGCCCGCCACGATCCTGACGCGGCTGAACGAGTTGGGCGGCAAGCACGGTATCGGGCGTCTGGACTTTGTGGAAAACCGCTTCGTCGGCATGAAGTCGCGCGGCATCTATGAAACCCCCGGCGGCACGATCCTGCTGGAAGCCCATCGCGGGATCGAGCAGATCACGCTGGACAGCGGGTCCGGGCACCTCAAGGACAGCCTGATGCCGCGCTATGCGGAACTGATCTACAACGGCTTCTGGTTCAGCCCCGAACGCGAGATGCTGCAGGCCCTGATCGACAAGTCGCAGGAACACGTGTCAGGCACCGTGCGGCTGAAGCTGTATAAAGGCCTTGCCACCTGCGTCGGCCGCTGGTCGGACCGGTCGCTGTACAGCGAGGCGCATGTGACCTTCGAGGACGACGCGGGCGCCTATGACCAGAAGGACGCGGCAGGCTTTATCAAGCTGAATGCGCTGCGGTTGAAGCTGGTGGCGAACCGGAACGCCCGGGCGAAGTGAATAAGGAAGCACTTACTTGCCGAAAGGCCGCGGCATCCCCGCGGCCTTTTCTTTTGCGCTTCTCTGACCCACAGTGGCTTTGACCAGCAAAAGGCCCGCCTCATGACCGACCGCCCCGCCCGCATCAGCATCCTCACCGTCAGCGACCGCGCCGCGCGGGGCGAATACGAGGACAAGGGCGGCCCCGGCGCCGAGGCCTGGCTGCGCGACGTGGTGGTTTCCCCCATGGAGATCACCCGCACCATCATCCCGGACGGGCGTGAAGGCGTGGCCGCGACCCTGCGCGAACTGGTCGAGGGCGGAGCGGACCTGATCCTGGTGACCGGCGGCACCGGCCCCGCCCCGCGCGACCAGACGCCCGAGGCAGTTTTCGATGTCGCGGAAAAGGAACTGCCCGGCTTCGGCGAGGAGATGCGCCGCGCGTCGCTGCTGGAGGTGCCGACCGCGATCCTGTCGCGCCAGACGGCGGTGATAAGGGATGCGACGCTGATCATCACCCTGCCGGGCAAGCCTGCGGCGATCGCGACGTGCCTGAATGCGGTGTTCGCGGCGGTTCCCTATTGCCTGGACCTGATCGGGGCGGCGCGGGTGGAGACGGACGCAGGGAAGGTGAAGGCGTTTAGGCCGGGCAGCTAGTAGTTCGATAGTAAGGTATATCAAGACTGTAACCTTAAGAGGGAGCGTAGAAGAAAATGCCTATCGAAGAACATGGAGTAACATTTGCGATTGTCGAAGGTGCGCTCATGCATATTCGTGCAGGCTTCCTGCCAAAAAGTTATAATCGAGCATCAACAACAACATACATAATGTGGGAGGGCGAGCTGTGGGATTTAAAGCCAGTCGTTGCAAAAGCGTTTGAATTAGCTAATAGCGATATGGCGGAAGATAGTGATTGGAATACTACAAAGTATCGAGATGATTTGGTTCGGATTGGCTTTCCGGTTGTGGTATTTAGGGAGAAACGTCATCGCAAACTTGGAATAAGCGGTTTTTCGGCCGACGAACTCGACGACGATCACTGTGTGCTGTTTCCTCCTGACATGCGTCGAGAAGATAATGTATTGCGATCTTTCGAAGACATTGATGAGGGGGCGCCTCAGCGTTTAGCAGGGATATCCTATTTCATTAGGGATCCAGAAATCCGGCGCCAATGCTTGAAGTCTGCAAAGGGAATTTGTCAAAGTTGCGGGAAAACTGCTTTCAAAACGCGTTATGATGAATGGTTTTTGGAAGTTCATCATAAGAAGTGGTTGAGGGAAGGTGGGGCAGACGCACTTGAAAACGTCATCGCCCTTTGTCCCAACTGCCATCGGCAAGAACACTATGGGGCAAATCGGAAATACTATTGAACTGTACGGCTTCGGAAACGGCCACCGCACACAATCGGTGCACCTCCTGTGTACGCCCTGTGCACCCGCGCTGCACCCCCTGCACAGCCAAAAACCCAGTGTTTACCGGCGCTTCCGCCTCTCACCCCACACCCGTTGCACAAAGCAGCGCCCGCAGCCGTTGCGCGCGCGCCTCACCCGCCGAACCACCCCACCACCACCGGCGCGATCACCGCCGTCAGCACCGCGTTCAATCCCATGCCGATGCCCGAGAACGCGCCCGCCGTCTCGTTCACCTGGAACGCCCGCGCCGTGCCGATCCCATGCGCCGCCACCCCCACGGCAAAGCCCCTCGCGCGCCAGTCCCGGACCCGCAGCGCATTCAGCAGGGGCGTCACAACGATGGCCCCGAAGATGCCGGTCAGCAGCACAAGGGCGGCGGTCAGGGTGGGCTGGCCTCCGATCCGCTCGGCGATGCCGATGGCGACGGGGGCGGTGGTGGACTTGGGCGCCAGCGAGGCCAGCACCGGGCCGGAGATCCCGAAGGCCCGCGCGATCCCCAGGGCCGAGACCACCGCCACGCCCGACCCCACGACCAGACCCGCCAGCATCGGCGCCGCGGCGCGGCGGACGCGGGGCAAGTTGTCGTAAAGGGGCAGCGCCAGGCAGACCGTCGCGGGGCCGAGCATGAAGTGGACGAACTGCGCGCCCTCGAAATAGGTGGCGTAATCGGTGCCCGTGGCGCCCAGCAGCAGGGCCAGCCCGATCACCGCGATCAGCACCGGGTTGGCCCAGCTTTGCCGCCCCGCGGCGCGGAACAGGGCGTCGCCGATCACATAGGCCACCAGCGTCGCCGTCAGCCACAGCAACGGGCCTTGCGCCAGATAGGACCAGATCAGCGCGGGGTCAGTCATTCTTGTCCTCCTTCAAGGCGGACGGATCGACGGATCGGGTCCAGCGCGCCACCGCCTGGAAGGTCATAGCCCCTGCCGCGATGGCCAGCACGGTCGATCCCGTGATGGCCACCGCCAGCCCGATGCCCTGGTCTCGCAGGGTGGGCCAATGGGCCACGACGCCCACGCCCGCCGGAACGAAGAACAGCGACAGATGCGCCAGCAGGCCCTGCGCCGTGGACCGCAGCCGGTCCGCCAGCGCGGGCCGCAGCACGCAAGCGGCGACCAGCAGGCACAGGCCCACGACCGGGCCGGGCAGGGGCAGATCCAGCGCGCGGGACAGGATCTCTCCGACAAGCTGAAAAGCCAGAATCAGGGACAGGGCGATGATCATGGCGCCGATGGTAGCTGAAATCGGCCCGCCGACCATGCGCATCTTGTGGAAACTGTTACTCCGCTTGCCAGATATAGCGCGGAACGGTTGACTTGGACCCCCGCAATGCGACAATCCCCGGTGGAAAGAAAGGGAACCCCGCTTGCGCTTCGACCGGCTGCGACTGAACGGCTTCAAGAGCTTCGTGGACCCGACCGACCTGGTCATCCGCGAGGGACTGACCGGCATCGTCGGCCCGAACGGCTGCGGCAAGTCGAACCTGCTCGAGGCGCTCCGCTGGGTCATGGGCGAGAACCGCCCCACCGCCATGCGCGGCGAGGGGATGGAGGACGTGATCTTCGCGGGCACCGCCCGCCGCGCGGCCCGCGCCCATGCCGAGGTGGTGCTGACCGTGGACAACCGCGACCGGCTGGCGCCCGCGGGCTTCAACGACGATGACGGCTTCGACATCGTGCGCCGGATCGCGCGGGACGCGGGGTCCGTCTACAAGATCGGCGGCAAGGACGTGCGGGCGCGCGACGTGCAGATGCTGTTCGCGGACGCCTCGACCGGGGCGCACAGCCCGGCGTTGGTTCGCCAGGGCCAGATTAGCGAGCTGATCAGCGCCAAGCCCCGTTCGCGCCGCCGGATCCTGGAGGAGGCGGCGGGGATCAGCGGGCTTTACCAGCGCCGCCACGAGGCAGAGCTGAAGCTGAACGCGGCCGAGGCGAACCTGACGCGGGTCGAGGACACGCTGGACCAGCTGTCCACGCAGGTGGTGTCGCTGACCCGCCAGGCCCGCACCGCCGCGCGCTATCGCGAGATCGGCGCGGCGCTGCGCCTGGCCGAGGGCGCGCTGCTGTATCGCCGCTGGTCCGAGGCCGAAGCCGCGCGGCTGGCCGCCGTCGAGGCGCTGGCGGGGGCGATCCGCG
The DNA here is from genome assembly GCF_042648745.1 of Paracoccus angustae. Taxonomy (NCBI): domain Bacteria; kingdom Pseudomonadati; phylum Pseudomonadota; class Alphaproteobacteria; order Rhodobacterales; family Paracoccaceae; genus Paracoccus; species Paracoccus angustae. The sequence goes on along the minus strand of NZ_JBHRXY010000003.1, from coordinate 131,145 downwards.
ACGCCGGCGCAACCGCAGCCGCCTCGCACGAGGCAGCCGCCCGGCGCGAGGCGGCTGATGCCGCGCTGCCCGCCTTGCGCGAGGAAGAACAGATCGCCGCCGCCGTCCTGTCGCGGATCGTGATCGAACGCGACGCCCTGGACGAGGCCGATGCCCGTGCCAGCCAGGCCATCGCCAGCCTGCAAGCGCGCGTCGGTCAGCTTGCCCGCGACCTTGACCGCGAGGAGGCCCTGAACCGCGACGCGGGCGAGGTGGTCGCTCGGCTGGCCTGGGAAAAGGCCGAACTGGACAAGGCGGGCAAGGGCCATGACGCGCGGCTGGACACCGCCGCCCGTGCCGCCGACGAGGCCGCCGAGGCGCTGCGCGAGGTCGAGGCGCGGTTGGCGGAACTGACCGACGAGGCCGCGCGCCTGGCGGCACGGCACCAGTCCGCGGAACGGCTGGCGGCGGATCTGCGCGCGATGCTGGACCGGTCGGAACGCGCGAGCGCCCAGGCCCAGGCCGCGGTTGACCGCGCAGCCGAAGCGGGGGCCGCCGCCGCCGCCGCGCTTGCCGCCGCCGAGCAGGCTCGGCAAGCCGCCGCCGAGCGCGCCGAGGCCGCCGAGGACGCGCTTGGCACGGCCGAAGCCGCCCGGGCCGAGGCCGAGGCCGTCGAGACCGGCGCCCGCATCGCCCGGGCCGAGGCCGAGGGCGAATCCGGCGCCCTGGCCGCCGAGATGGCCGCCTTGCGCAGGCTGGTGGAACGCGGCGGCTCCGGGGGGCGGGCGATCCTTGATCAGGTGACGGTCGCCAAGGGCCATGAGGCGGCCTTTGGCGCTGCTTTCGGCGACGATCTGCGGGCGGGGCTGGCGGCGGACGGCGAAAGCGGCTGGCACCTGATGGCCCCTTGGGACGATCCGCAGCCCTTGCCGGATGGCGCGGCACCCCTGGCGCCGCATGTCGCGGGCCCGGCAGCCCTGGCGCGCAGGCTGTCGCAGGTCGGGCTGGCCGCCGATGCGGCGGCCGGGGCCGCGATGCAGGCCGCCCTGAGGCCGGGCCAGCGGCTGGTCACGCCTGCGGGCGATCTGTTCCGCTGGGACGGGATGCGGACGATGGCGGGAGAGGCTTCCTCGGCCGCCGCCTTGCACCTGCAAAAGGTCAACCGGCTGGCCGAACTGGCGGACCAGACCGCCGGAGCGGAAGCCCGGGCGGCGTATGCGGCCGAAACCCACGAGGAAGCGCGCGCCGCCCTGGCGGACGCCACCGCGACCGAGAAATCCGCCCGCGATGCCCGGCGCGATGCGGAACGGCAGCTGTCCGAGGCCGCGCGCACCCTGACGCGGGCCGAATCCGACCTGTCGATGGCACGCAGCCGCGCCGAGGCCGCAGGGGCGGAACTGGCGCGGCACCGCGCCGACGCCGGGGACGCGCGCGGGCGCCTGGCGCAGGCGGAAGCCGCGCTGGCCGGGCTGCCGGACCGGGCCGACGCCGCCACGGCGCTGGACCATGCCCGCACCGGGGTCGAGGCCGCGCGCATCGCCACCATGACCCGCCGCGCCGCCCTGGACGAGCTGAAGCGCGAGGCCAACGCCCGCACAAGGCGCCTGCAAGAGATCGCCAAGGAGGAATCGGGCTGGAGGCTGCGCCTGCAACAGGCTGGCACGCGCGCGTCCGAACTGGAGGCGCGGCGCGACGCCGCCCTGGCCGAACTGTCCGATGCCGAGGCGCAGCCGGCCGTTCTGGCCGACCGCCGCGCCAGCCTGCGGATGCGCGAAGCGCAGGCCGACGCGCGCCTGGCCGCCGCCCGCGACGCGCTGGCGGTGGCCGAGGACGCCGCCCGCAGCGCCGCCCATGCCGAGCGCGAGGCCGAGCGCGCCGCATCCGAAGCCCGCGAAACCCGCGCCACCCGCGAGGCCCGCGCCGAGGCCGCGCGGGACGCCGAGGCCGCCGCCCGGGCGCGCATCCTCGAGGAAACCGACGCGGCTCCGCAGGCCCTTCTGGCCTCGCTGGGGGGAACGCCGCCCGACACGCCCGCCGCCGCGCTGGAGGACCGGATCGCCCGGTTGCGCGCGCAGCGCGACGGGCTTGGCGCCGTCAACCTGCGCGCCGACGAGGACAAGCGCGCGCTCGAGGCCGAGCGCGACCGCCTTGCCGCCGAAAAGGCCGACCTCGAGGAAGCAATCCGCAAGCTGCGCGCCGGGATCGCCGGCCTGAACCGCGAAGGGCGCGAACGGCTGCTGGCGGCCTTTGACACGGTGAACGCCAATTTCACCGCGCTGTTCACCACGCTCTTCGGCGGCGGCGAGGCGCGGCTGGTGCTGGTCGAATCCGACGATCCGCTGGACGCGGGGCTGGAAATCATGTGCCAGCCGCCGGGCAAGAAGCTGTCCACGCTGTCGCTGCTGTCCGGCGGGGAACAAACCCTGACCGCGATGGCGCTGATCTTTGCGGTGTTTCTGGCCAATCCCGCGCCGATCTGCGTCCTGGACGAGGTGGACGCGCCCTTGGACGACGCCAATGTCAGCCGCTTCTGCGACCTGCTGGACGCCATGACGCGGCGCACCGACACGCGTTTCCTGATCATCACCCATCACGCCGTCACCATGTCGCGCATGGACCGGCTGTTCGGCGTCACCATGGTCGAGCAGGGCGTCAGCCAGCTTGTCAGCGTGGACCTGAAGCGCGCCGAGGCTCTGGTCGCCTGACGCCCGCCTTGCTAGGCTGCCGCCCGAATCCAGACCGTCTTATCCAAGCCACACGAGGGACATCATGAGCATCGAAGCCACCCTGGCCGACAAGGGCATCACCCTTCCCGCGGCGCCCGCGCCCGCGGCGAACTATGTGCCCTTTGTGCAAACCGGCAACCTGGTCTTCGTGTCGGGCCAGATCAGCCAGGACGACAAGGGCCTGATCAAGGGCCGCCTGGGCGACGGCATGTCGGTGGACGAAGGCGCCGCCGCCGCCCGCCGCTGCGGGCTGTCGCTGATCGCGCAGCTCAAGGCCGCCGTGGGCGACCTGGACCGGGTGCGCCGCGTGGTCAAGCTGACCGGCTTCGTGAACTCGACACCCGATTTCACCGACCAGCCCAAGGTCGTCAACGGCTGTTCCGACCTGATGGTCGAGGTTTTCGGCGATGCCGGCCGCCACGCCCGCGCCGCCGTGTCGGCCCCCGCGCTGCCCCTGGGCGTCGCGGTCGAGATCGAAGCCATCTTCGAGGTCGCGTGATGGCCCTGCCGCAGGCCTTTCTGACCGCGCCCATCGCCCATCGCGGCCTGCACGGCCCCGGCGTGCCGGAAAACAGCCTGGCCGCCGCGCGGGCCGCCATCGACGCGGGCTACGGGATCGAACTGGACATCCAGCCCGCCCGCGACGGCAGGCCGATGGTGTTCCACGACTACGACCTGGCGCGGCTGACGGGCGTGCAGGGCGTCGTCACGGATTTGGACCCCGACGCTTTGGCGGTCCAGCGGCTGCTGGGCACGGACCAGACGGTTCCGACCCTGCGGCAGTTCCTGGATCTGGTCGCGGGCCGCGTGCCCCTGCTGATCGAGATCAAGGATCAGGACATGTCGCTTGGCCCCGACATCGGCCTTCTGCACAAGGCGGTGGCCGATGCGCTGCAAGGCTATGGCGGACCGGTTGCGGTGATGTCCTTCAACCCGCACGTGGTCGCGGGCTTTCATGCCCTGGCCCCCGATGTGCCGGTGGGGCTGACGACTTGCGGCTACGACGAACGGGACTGGCCCGGCATCCCCGAGAAAACCCGCAGCCATCTGGCCGGGATCAACGATTTCGACGAATCCGGCGCCTGCTTCGTGTCCCATGACAAGCGCGATCTGGACAATCCGCGCCTTGACGCGCTCAAGGCGCAAGGCGTGCCGATCCTGTGCTGGACCATCCGCAGCGCCGAGGAGGAAGCCCTGGCCCGCCGCGTGGCCGACAACATCACCTTTGAAGGCTATCGGCCAGCGGCCTAGCCGGGGGACTTCACGTCCCCCATCCGCCCAGACGGGGCGTTCGCCGCCGCAGCAGGTCCGCTGGACTTTCCGGCCGGCGCGGCCCACCCCTGCGGGATGTGCGGGCAAGCTGATGGTTCTTCGCGAATGTGAGCGGGGGACCGCTGACAAATCCCTTTCAAGGCCCTAGCTTCGGCGACATGAACGCGCTGACCCTGTCCACCCATCCCGGCATCGCCGCAATCTCCGCCGACACCTGGGACGCGCTTGGCGACGGCAATCCCTTCACCACCCACCGCTTCCTGCTGGCGCTCGAGGAATCCGGCTCGGTCGGGCGGGGAACCGGCTGGCAGCCCCTGCATGTCACGCTGGAGGAGGGCGGCGCCGTGGTTGCCGCAGCGCCTCTTTACGCCAAGTCGCACAGCCAGGGCGAATACATCTTCGATCATGCCTGGGCCGAGGCCTATGGGCGGGCGGGCGGGCGCTATTACCCGAAATTGCAGGCGGCGGTGCCCTTCACCCCCGTGACCGGCGCGCGGCTGCTGACCCGCGATCCGGCCATGCGCCAGCCGCTGCTGGCGGGACTGACGCGGGTCGCGGAACGGGGCGGGGCCTCGGGCGTGCACGTCACCTTCTGCACGGAGGCCGAAGCCGAAGCCGGGGCCGCCGTCGGCTTTCTGCCCCGCGTCACGCAGCAGTTCCACTGGCTGAACCGGGGCTATGCCGGCTATGACGATTTCCTGGGCGCGCTGTCCTCGCGCAAGCGCAAGGATCTGCGCAAGGAACGTGGCAGGGCGCAGGCGTTCGGCGGCGCGATCCGGCACCTGACGGGCGACGATCTGCGGCCCTGTCACTGGGACGCCTTCTGGGCCTTCTACCAGGACACCGGCAGCCGAAAATGGGGACGGCCCTATCTGACGCGGGCCTTTTTCGACCACCTGCACCAGACCATGCGCGACGACATCCTGCTGATCCTGGCCGAACGCGACGGGCGGCCGGTCGCGGGCGCCCTGAACTTCATCGGCCCCGACGCGATCTATGGCCGCTATTGGGGCTGTGTCGAGGACCACCCCTTTCTGCATTTCGAACTGTGCTACCACCAGGCCATCGACGTGGCGATCGCGCGCGGCCTGTCCCGCGTCGAGGCGGGCGCGCAGGGCGAACACAAGCTGGCGCGCGGATACGAACCCGTCGCCACCCATTCGCTGCACTGGGTCGGCGACACGGGCTTCCGGCGCGCCCTGGCCGATTACCTGGACCGCGAACGCGAGGCCATGGGCGAGGAGATCGAGGCCTTGGCGGATTTCACCCCTTTCCGCAAGGAAGGCTGACCGGCGGTCGTCCGCCGGCCGCCGGGATCAGACCTTTTCCAGCAGCGCCTCGCCCGCGCTGACGCTGCACTGGCCGGGGCTGTCCTCGACCTCGAACGATTCGAAGACGCCGTCCTTCAGCAGCGCGGCGAAACGCTTGCAGCGCCCTTGCAGTCCGGCGGCGGGGGCGTCGAAGTCCAGGCCGAGCGCGCGGGTCAGGCTGCCGTCGGCATCGGCCAGAACCTCGATCCCCGCCGCGTCGGCGCCGGTGGACTTGGCCCAGGCATCGGCCACGAAGGGATCGTTCACGGTGATGCAGACGATCCGGTCCACGCCCTTGCCGCGGAAGGCGTCGGCGTTGCGCACGAAGCTGGGCATGTGGGCATTGGTGCAGGTGCCGGTGAATGCGCCGGGTACGCCGAACAGGGCGACGCGGCCCCGGGCCAGGTCGGCGCTGTCCACGGCCTCGGGGCCGCTTGCCCCCACGCGCAGCAGCTTGGCCGCGGGCAGCTTGTCTCCGACGGTGATGGTCATCCTGTCCTCCTTGGAATTGCAACGGATTCGCGGCGACTATAGGGTGCGGCCCGGTGACAGGCCAGCGGGCCGCAGGGGGCAGGAACGGCCATGAAGATCGTGATCGTGGGGGCGGGACAGGCGGCGGCATCCCTGGCGGCGCGTTTGCGCGCCAAGGGCCACGGGGGCGAGATCGTCCTGATCGGCGCCGAGCCGGTGCCCCCTTATCAGCGCCCGCCGCTGTCCAAGGCCTATCTGCTGGGGCAGATGGGGCTGGACCGCCTGGTTCTGCGGGGGGCCGACTGGTGGGACGACCAGCGCATTGCCCTGCGTCTGGGCGAAACCGCGCTCATCGTCGATCCGGTGCGGCGGGTGGTCGTGACAGACAAGGGCGAGGTCGCCTATGACGCCCTGGCCCTGACCGCCGGCGCCCAGGCCCGCCGCTTGCCCGCCGCCATGGGCGGGGATCTGCCGGGCGTGCACGTGATCCGCACCCTGGCCGATGTGGACGCGCTTGCCCCCGCGATGCAGCCGGGCCGTCCCCTGATCGTGATCGGCGGCGGCTATATCGGGCTCGAGGCCGCGGCCGTCGCCCGCAAGCTGGACATGGCGGTGACGCTGATCGAGGCCGCGCCGCGCATCCTGGGCCGGGTGGCCGCGGCCCAGACCGCGGACATGATCCGCGCCCTGCACCGCGCGCATGGGGTGGAAATCCTGGAAGGCACCGGCATTTCGCACATCGCCGGCACGGACCGCGCGACCGGCGTGGCGCTGAACGACGGGCGCGAACTGCCCGCCGACCTGATCGTCACCGGCATCGGCGTTCTGCCGGAAACGGCCTTGGCGCAGACCGCAGGCCTGGCGCTGGACAACGGCATCGCCACGGACGCCCTGGGCCGGACCTCTGACCCGGCGATCTGGGCGGCGGGGGACTGCGCCAGCTTCCCCTGGGCCGGCCCCGGGGCCGACCCCTGCGCCGACGGACGGCTGCGGCTGGAAAGCGTGGGCAACGCCATCGACATGGCCGAGGCGGTGGCCGACAACATCCTGGGCGCGGACAAGCCCTATCGCCCGAAACCCTGGTTCTGGTCGGACCAGTTCGATGCCAAGCTGCAAATCGCGGGCCTGGGCATCGGCCATGACCGGATCGCGACGCGGCCGGGCGACGGACAGCACGGCGGATCGGTCTGGTATTTCCGCGACGGCCGCCTGATCGCCGTCGATGCGCTGAACGACGCCCGCGCCTTTATGATCGGCAAGCGCCTGATCGAGGCGGGCCGCAGCCCCGATCCCGCCGCCATTTCCACCACGACCGACCTCAAGGCGCTGCTCGCATGACCCTTCTTCTTTGTCCAAATACCCCGGGGGGTTCGGGGGGCAGGGCCCCCCGCCATCGCGGGACGCAAGCATGAGGATCGTCGGCGGCACCCTGCGCGGGCTGAAGCTGGCCGATGTCGGTGCGGGCGACGCCACGGCCCATCTGCGCCCCACGACCGACCGCGTGCGCGAGGCGGTCTTCAACCTGCTGGTCAACGGCACCCACGGCAACCCCCTTCCCGGTGCGCGGGTGCTGGACCTGTTCGCGGGCACCGGCGCTCTGGGGCTCGAGGCGCTGTCGCGCGGCGCGGGCCATGCGACCTTTGTCGACAACGGCGCCAAGGCGCAGGCGCTGATCCGCGGCAACGTCGCCAAGGCCCGGGCCGAGGGCGCGACCGCCCTGCTGCGCCAGGACGCGACGCGGCTGGCCGCCAACCGCGACGCTCCGTTCGGTCTGGTGTTTGTTGACCCGCCCTATGCGCTCGGCCTGGGCGAACGGGCCGTCGCCTCGGCGCTGCAAGGCGGCTGGCTTGCCCCCGGCGCGGTGCTGGTCTGGGAGGAAAGCCGCCAGCCGCTGGTGCCCGCGCCCTTTGTTCTCCTTGACCGGCGCCGCTATGGCGACACGCTGGTGACGCTGGCGCGCTTGTCCCAGGCATAACGCCGCAGTGTCGCGGATGTGATCTCCATCGGCTTCCCTCGCCCGGGGAATTGCGCAAGCCTGCCGCTTGCAAACTGCAAAGGAGGTTTCGATGACCGCATCCATCCGCCGGGGCCTTGGCCTTTCCCCGATCCTGTTCGCCGTGGCCTTCGGCGCCTATGCCCAGGACGATCACGCGGGCCATGGGGCAGGGGGCGATGCCGCTGCGGCCTATCAGTCCGTGGTGGAAAAGATGCACGCCGACATGCCGATGGAATCCAGCGGCGATGCGGATGTGGATTTCGCCCGCGGCATGATCCCGCATCACCAGGGGGCCATCGACATGGCCCGGGTTGCCCTGGAACACGGCGACGATCCCGAGATCCGCAAGCTGGCCGAGGAGGTCATCGCGGCGCAGGAGGCCGAGATCCAGACCATGCGCGACTGGCTGAAGAAACAGGGCCAGGCGGAGTAAGGCCCTGCCTGGGCAAGGTTGAACACCTCGGCCCGTGACCGGCGAAGCCGCCGCCTTCGCCGCAGGGCGCCTTTGCCACCGATGCCGCCGGGCCTTCAAGGCCCGGCAAGCGCCCGCTCATCCCTGGGGCTTCGCCCCCGGGGAAAGGCTGCCGGACCGCTTTCCGGGCGCTTCTCGTCCGCTCCAACCAATGGGCGCAGGCCTTGCGCGGCCGCGGGCGTCGCCCGCTCGCTCGGGGGACTCGCAGGGATTTCCCTGATGCCGTCCCGCGACCGATCACGCTGCCGCGCGGACAGGCCGCCCTTAAGCCGGTTCCGCCAGCACCCGCGCCGCCGCGTCCAGGCCCCCCGGCCCGTGCGGGATGCCAAGCGCCGCCATGCCCGCCTGCATCGCGCCAAGCGCCGCCAGGATCATGGCGGCGTTGGCATGGCCCATATGGGCGACCCGCAGCGCGTTTTCGGGCTGTTCGGCCCCCAGGCCCACGCCCAGCGTCACGCCGCAATGCCCGGCCGTCCAGGCCCGCAGCGCGTCCGCCCCCGGCAGCGCCATGGCCGTCACCGAGGCCGCCCGCGCCGTCGGATCCTCGACCAGCAGGCGGATGCCCGTGCCGCCCTCGCCCCAGGCTTCCGCCGCCGCCCAGACGGCACGCGCCAGCGCCGCATGGCGCGCCCAGACGGCGAACAGGCCTTCCTCGTCCAGAATCATCCGCAGCGCCTCGTCCAGGGCGAAGATCTGCTGGACCGGCGGCGTGCCGCCCCAAAAGCGCCACAGCGCCTCGGCGCCCGCGCGGGCGTGCCAGTCCCAATAGGGGGTGGTCAGCTGCGTCCGCCCGCGCGCCGCGGCGCGTTCGGAATACCACACGAAGCAGGTGCCGGGCAGGCACATCATCCCCTTCTGGCTGGCCGAGATCAGCACATCGACGCCCCAGTCGTCCATCATCATCGGCGCGCAGCCCAACGAGGCGATGGCGTCCACCACCAGCAGCGCCGGGTGATCGCCCATGGCGTCGCGCAGCGCCGGAATGTCGGACATCACGCCCGTGGCCGTGTCGATCTGGCAGACCATCACCGCCTTGATCGCCCCCGCCTTGTCTTCGGCCAGGCGGCGGGCCAGCATCTCGGGATCGGCGGGCAGGCTGCCGAAATCCAGCCGCTCCACCGCCACGCCCATCTGTTCCATCTGCTGCGCCCAGGACCGCCCGAAATGGCCCGAGGTCAGCGCCAGCGCCCGGTCGCCGGAATTGAAGATGTTGGCGCCCGCGGCCTCCCACGCGGCATGGCCGTTGCCGATATAGGGCGCCAGATGCGCCTGCGTGCCCGCCAGCCGCTTCAATTGCGCCATCACGGCCCCGTTCAGATCCGCCAGTTCCTCGCCATAGATGTCGGGCGAGGCGCGATGCGCCGCAACAAGCACCCGGTCCGGCACGGGCGAGGGTCCGGGAATGGCGATGACGGGGCGACCTGCGGCAAGGCTCATGGCGTGTCTTTATCCTTCACATCCTGCAAGGATCGCTAGTGCCCGCGGCGGCCGAGGTCAACGCCCCGCCGCCTTGCCGCGGCCCGCCCCCTCGGGCTAAGGCTGTCGCAAGCGCGACCAAAGGAAAGACGCAGCCGCCCGTGACAGACAGCCATCATCCCGCCGCCTCGACCCTGCTGCGCCGGTTCTGGACGGATTACCTGCGCGTCCATCGGGGGGCGATGGCGGGGGCCTTTTTGCTGATGACGGCCGAGGGATCGACGCTGGCGCTGATCTCGTGGATGCTGAAGCCGCTGTTCGACCGCGTTTTCGTGGGAAAGGAGGCGGGCGCGATCTGGTGGGTCGGCGGCGCGATCATGGCGATCTTTCTGCTGCGCGCCGCCACGCTGGTGGCCAGCCGCTCGCTTTTGTCGCGCATCTCGCTGGGCATCTCGACCGCGATGCAGCGCGACCTTCTGGCCCATATCATGACGCTGGACGGGCGGTTCTTTCAGCAGAACCCCCCCGGCGCGATGATCGAGCGGATCCAGGGCGACACCATCGCCGTGCAGGGGGTCTGGGCCAATCTGATCACCAGCGCCACGCGGGACGCGATCAGCCTGGTGATGCTGTTCGCGGTGGCGGTCAGCATCGACCCGCAATGGACGCTGGCCGCGCTGATCGGCGCGCCGATCCTGATCCTGCCCGCGGCCCTTGTGCAGCGCTACATCCGGCGCAAGGTGCGCCAGAACCGCGCCAATGCCAGCGCCCGCGCCACCCGCCTGGACGAGGTGATGCACGGCATCGCCTCGATCAAGCTGAACCGGGCCGAGGCCGTCCAGATCCGCCGCTTCGCCGCCATCGTGGCCCGCATCCGCCAGGCCGAGGTCAAGGTCGCCGCCATGGGCAGCCTGGTTCCTGCGCTTACCGATGTCGTGACCGGCCTCGGCTTCGTGGCCGTTCTGGCCCTTGGCGGGCGAGAGGTGATGGAGGGCACGCGCAGCGTGGGCGACTTCATGTCCTTTTTCACCGCGCTTGCGCTGGCCTTCCAGCCGATGCGGCGGCTTGGCGGGCTGGCGGGCACCTGGCAGACGGCGGCGGCCAGCCTCGAGCGGATCTATCAGGTGATCGACACCAAGCCGCGCATCACCTCGGGCACGCGGACCCGGCCGCCCGCCGAAACCTCGATCCGGCTCGAGGATGTCTGGCTGTCCTATGACGGCAAGCCGGTGCTGCAAGGCCTGAGCTTTTCCGCCGAGGCGGGCCGGACCACCGCCCTGGTGGGACCGTCGGGGGCGGGCAAGTCCACGGTTTTCGGCCTGCTGACGCGCATGGTCGATCCCGACCGGGGGCGCGTCACGCTGGGGGGCATCCCGGTGCAGGACTTCGACCTAGGGGTGCTGCGCGACCAGTTCTCGACCGTGGCGCAGGATTCGGCGCTGTTTGACGAAACCCTGCGCGACAACATCCTGATGGGGCGGCCCGACGCCGATGACGCCGCCTTGCGGCGCGCGATGGAGGCGGCCCATGTCAGCGATTTCGTGTCGTCGATGCCCAAGGGGCTGGACAGCGCGGCGGGCCCGCGCGGATCGGCGCTGTCGGGCGGCCAGCGCCAGCGCATCGGCATCGCCCGCGCCGTGCTGCGCGACGCCCCCGTCCTGCTGCTGGACGAGGCGACAAGCGCCCTGGACACCGCCAGCGAACGGCTGGTGCAGGCGGCGCTGGAACGCCTGTCGCAAGGGCGCACCACGCTGGTGATCGCGCACCGGCTGTCCACCATCCGCAACGCCGACAAGATCGTCGTCATCGAGGGGGGCCGGGTTGTCGAGGAAGGCAGCCATGCCCAGTTGATGGCCCAGGGCGGCGCCTATGCCCGCCTTGTCGCCCTGCAATTCGGAGAAAGCCAATGACCCGCCAGATCATCCGCATCACCGGCGACGACCGCGTGGAGTTTCTGCAAGGGCTGGTCAGCAACGACGTGAAGCGCGCCCCCTGCTGGGCCGCCCTGCTGACGCCGCAAGGAAAGTATCTGGCCGATTTCCTGATCGTCGGCGATGACGGGGCGCTGCTGATCGACGTGGACGCGCGGCTGGCAGACGACCTGGTGCGGCGGCTGACGATGTACAAGCTGCGCTCCAGGGTCGCCATCGAGCCCACCGGCATGACCGTGGCGCGCGGCACCGGACCCGCGCCCGACGGGGCGATCGCCGATCCCCGGCATCCGGCGCTCGGCTGGCGGCTTTACGGCGGAACGGGCGAGGACGGCACCGATTTCGACGCGATCCGGGTCCAGAACGTGATCCCCGAAACGCTGGTCGAACTGATCCCGAACGAGACCTTCATCCTGGAGGCCGGGTTCGAGCGCCTCCACGGCGTCGATTTCCGCAAGGGCTGTTATGTGGGTCAGGAGGTGACGGCCCGCATGAAGCACAAGACCGACCTGCGCAAGGGCCTGACCCGGCTGCGGATCGAGGGCGAGGCGCCGGTGGGCACCCCGATCACCGCCGATGGCAAGGAGGTCGGCACCCTGTTCACGCAGTCGGGCGGCCATGCCCTGGCGCATGTGCGGTTCGACCGGATCGGGCCGGACATGCAGGCAGGCGCGGCGCGGCTTTCGGCGGAATAGGCGGATCGGACCGTCCCGACCGAGCCGCCGCCGGTCTTGCGCTAGCCCAGCTTGCGGATCGGGTCGCCCAGGGCGACCTGTCCATCCGCCTCGATCGAACACAGGATGCCGCGCAGGCGCAGTTCCGGGTGGCCGGGCGCCACGATCCAGTCCTTGGCGGGCTTGCCGTAGCGGACCTTCCACTTGACGCAGCCGTCGTTGAAGACATCCGACACCCGCAGCACCGCCGTGCCCGCCTGCAAAAGCGTGCCGACCGGCAGGTTCGCATGGCTGGTGTCCAGGTCGCAGACGATGGTGTCGCCGGGATGGGGCGTGTTCTCGCGGTCCAGCCAGACGGCGTCCATCACCCGGCGCGGCAGGATCGAGACCTGGATGCGCGGATCGGGCGACCCGTCGGCCAGCTTCAGCCAGGGCGCGACCATCCAGCGTTCGCCGGGAACGCCCTGATCGCGCGTCAGCGTCAGCCGGTCGGGAAAGGTCCGCCGGTTGAAGCCGGGCCGGAAGCACAGGCAATCCACCGCGGCGCCGTTCTTGGGCGCGGCCAGGACATGGGGCAGGGCGCGGGCCAGATCCTCGGGCGTGGCATGGGTCGGGCTGGTCATGGGCGAAACCCCTGTCTTGCATGGAAACGCCCCGGGCAGGCCGGGGCGCCCGAGAACGAGGCGGGCGGTCAGGCCCGCTCACTGTACTCGAACAGCTCGGTGTTGACGACGATCTTCTCGCCCTCGCCCACGAAGGGCGGGATCATGATGCGCACGCCGTTGTCCAGGATCGCGGGCTTGTAGCTGTTGGCGGCGGTCTGGCCCTTCACCACCGGCTCGGTTTCCGAAACGGTGCAGGTGACCTTTTGCGGGATCGAGACCGACAGCGCCTCCTCGCCGTAATACTCGATGGTGGCGGTCATGCCGTCCTGCAAGAAGGGGCGGCGGTCGCCCAGAAGGTCCGCGTCAAGCTCGGTCTGCTCAAAGGTCTCGCTGTCCATGAAGACCAGCTTGCCGTCGGATTCGTACAGGAACTGCTGGTCCTTCTGTTCCAGGCGGACCTGTTCCACCTTGTCTTCGCTGCGGAACCGCTCGTTCAGCTTGCGGCCGTCGCGGAGGTTCTTGAGTTCCACCTGCGCGAAGGCGCCGCCCTTGCCGGGCTTGACATGGCTGACCTTCACGGCGGCCCACAGGCCTCCGTCATGCTCCAGCACGTTGCCGGGGCGGATTTCGTTGCCGTTGATCTTGGGCATGGGAAACCTTTTGGGGTTCTTCGGGTTCTGGGGATAACTGCTGTTCGTCGTTGAACGGCGCTGTGGCGCCCCTATATCGGGGCCTTGTGACCGAGGCAACCAAAAGGGTTTTGCGGTGTTGTCAAGGCGCAGACCGGCGCCCGGGCATGTGAAAAGCAAGGTGTTATGAAAGATTTCACCTGTTTTTTACGCGTCATGCGTGGACTGCATGGGTGATATGCAGTCTGGGGAATAACGAATCGGCGTGCTTCTGGGCTAAGCAGCAGCACCGTCAGAGAAACGGAAACAATAACGATGGGTTGGCGTGACGCCTTCCCACAAGGCCGCTTTTACTTCGCGGCCCAAGAAGATGGACGAATGGTATGCGCGATTTTGTCGACGGATCGGCTTTCAACTTCGAACAAGGCCAGCGGGCCCGCAAGCTTTTTGCGGCGGTTGTTCTGGCCGCGCTGGATGACGCGATTGCAGATGACAAGAAATACGGCAACGGCCCCGAGCAGATCGCCCGCTGGGCGCGCTCGCGCGACGGGCGCGAGGTGCTGTCCTGCGCCGGCATCGACCCCAACGAACGCGTGGTGAAGGGCCTGATGGAATTCGTGTCCAAGGGCGTGCGCACCTCGGTCGCGCTGTCGCGCGAGGAAAGCGAGCGCCGCATGGCCGCCGAGGCCGAGGAAGCGGAAGCCGCCTGACCGCGCGGTCCCGGCATCGCAAAGCCGCCCTTTTGGGCGGCTTTTTCATTTGGCTACAGCTTCGAGATGATCCGTCCGGCGTAGAAGCGTTCCACGTCCTCGGCCCGGCACAGATCGGTCGCTGGCGTCATCACGGCCGCCGAGGCCGCCGCGGCGCCCATGGCCAGCGCCTCCTCGACCGGCCGGTTCCGCGCCATGGCCAGAACGAAGCCCGCAACGAAGCTGTCGCCCGCGCCGACCGCGCTGACCACCTTGACCCGCGCCGCCGCCGCGTGCCAGGCGCCGTCCGGCCCGGCGATGACCGACCCGTCGGCCCCGCGCGCCACGATCACCGACCGCGCCGCCCCGTCCTTGACCAGCCCCGCCGCGAAAGCCGCGCTGTCCTCGCGCAAGGGCAGGGGGCGGCCGGCCAGCTCCTCGGCCTCGTGGCTGTCCATGCGCAGGACATCGACGGGGGTCGAGGATCCGGCCAGCACGCGCAGCGCCTCGCCCGAGGTGTCAACCAGCAGTTTCGCGCCGCTGTTCTTCAGCCGCACGGTCAGCATCTGCTCGAACCCGGCAGGCACGCCGGGCGGGTTCGATCCCGACACGACCACCCAGCCACCGGCGCGGGCGGCCTCGGCGATGGCCTGGGTCATGTCGGCCACATGGGCCTTGTGCCATTCGGGACCGGGCAGGACGAAGCGGTACTGCCCGCCGGTCGAACGATCCGTGACGGCCAGCGATTGCCGCGTTTCCCCGGGGGCGGTCAGGCGGACCACCGACAGCCCGTCGGATTTCAGCATGTCCGCGATGCGCGTCCCCGTGGCCCCGCCAAGCGCGACCATGGCGGTCGATTGCCCGCCCATGTGCTTGATCGCGCGGCTGACATTGATGCCGCCGCCGCCGGGATCGACCTCGGGCTTGTCGCAGCGCAGCTTCAGTTCGGGCCGCACCTCGTCCGTGGCGGTGGAGAGATCCAGCGCGGGGTTCAGCGTGACCGTCAGGATCGGCGCTTGCCGGGTCATTCCCACCACCGGTCGATGCTGGCGATGTCGTCGTCGGACCAGCCGAAGTGATGCGCCATCTCGTGCGTGACGACGTGACCCACCAGTTCGCCCAGGCTGACGTTCCCGCGCGCGGCCCATTCGTCCAGCAGGGGGCGGCGATACAGCCAGATGATGTCCGGCTGGCCGGGCTGGTCGGACACCGACTTCTCGGTCAGGGGCACGCCGTCGTAGATGCCGGTCAGATCGAAGGGATCGTCGATCTGCAATTCGTCCAGCACCTCCTCGGGGGCGAACTCGGCGACGCGGATGGCGATGCCTTGGGCATGACCCGCGAATTCGTGAGGCAGGGCCGCCACGGCGTCGCGCGCCATCGCCTCGATCCGGGCCGCGTCGGGGGCGGTCAGGTTCTTCCAGTCGGTCATCGGCTTCTCCTGCATGTCCGCCCTGATATGGACAAGAATCGTTGTCTGTGAAAGAGCAAGGCGAACAGGAGACCTGCCATGACCACCACCCGCTTCGCCCCCTCGCCCACGGGCCACATCCATGTCGGCAACCTGCGGACCGCGCTGTTCAACTATCTAATCGCGCGCAAGGCCGGGGGGACGTTCATCCTGCGGCTGGACGACACGGACCAGGAACGCTCCAAGGAGGAATACGCCGACGGCATCAAGCGCGACCTCGAATGGCTGGGCCTGCATTGGGACCGGGTGGAACGCCAGTCGCTGCGCCTGGACCGCTATGCCGAGGCGGCGGACCGCTTGCGCGCGGGCGGCCGCCTGTACGAGGTGTTCGAGACCCCGACCGAGCTGGACCTGAAGCGCAAGAAGCAGCTGAACATGGGCAAGCCGCCGGTCTATGACCGCGCGGGGCTGGCCCTGTCGGACGCCGACCGCGAACGCCTGCGGGCCGAGGGGCGCGAGGGCTACTGGCGCTTCCGTCTGGACCAGGAACGGATCGAATGGACCGACGGCATCCTGGGCGACATTTCCGTCGACGCGGCCTCGGTCAGCGACCCGGTGCTGATCCGCGCCGACGGCCAGGTGCTGTACACCTTTGCCAGCAGCGTCGATGACACCGACATGGCGGTGACCCATATCGTGCGCGGCGCCGACCACGTGACGAACACCGCCACCCAGATCCAGATCATCCGCGCGCTTGGCGGCACCCCCCCGGCCTTCGCCCATCACAGCCTGCTGACCGGCGCGGGGGGCGAGGAACTGTCCAAGCGCATCGGCGCCCTGTCCATCCGCGACCTGCGCGAGGCGGGCGTCGCGCCCGAGGCGCTGCTGTCGATGATGGCCCGCCTGGGATCCAGCCAGCCGGTCGAATTGAGGATGACCCTTGACGATCTGGCCGAAGGGTTCGACCTGTCGCAGTTCGGCGCCTCGCCCACCAAATTCGACGCCGCCGATCTGTGGCCGCTGACCCGCGAACGCAATCAGGCGCTGCCCTTCGAGGCCGTGCGCGACCGGATCGCGGCGCTTGGCGTGCCGGACCATCTGGCGGAACGCTTTTGGCACGTGGCCTCGCAGAACATCACCAGGCTGGACGACCTGGCCGACTGGTGGACGATCTTTTCCCAGGGCGCCGAGCCGCAGATCGACCCCGAGGATGCCGACTTCATCGCCCAAGCCATGCCCCTGCTGCCGCCGCCGCCCTATACGGACGCGACCTGGGGCGAATGGACGGCCGCCGTGAAGGACGCCACCGGCCGCAAGGGCAAGGGGTTGTTCATGCCGCTGCGCAAGGCCGTCACCGGCCAGGCCCACGGCCCCGACATGGCGCAGGTCATGCCCTTGTTGCAGGTGGTCAAGGCGCGCGGATGATCCTGTCTTCGGCCCGAAAAACAAGCGCCGCCCTGTCCCGGGCGGCGTTTTCATGTCGTTGAACGAAAACCGCTTGACGCCCCCCACGCCAGCCCGTAAATCGCCCCCACCCGTGGCGGAGTAGCTCAGCTGGTTAGAGCAGAGGAATCATAATCCTTGTGTCGGGGGTTCAAATCCCTCCTCCGCTACCACCGAAACCCTCGGTTTCCCCCCCAACAATGGCGTGACGGTCCCGATGATCTCGCAATCGATATGGTTGTCTTCGCGGTCGTGGATTACGATGCGCTTTATAAGCGAGCGGAAGGCATCGAACATCGCGCGGTCTTCCCGGGGGTTGAGGTCGGGCAGGTGTTCGGCCAGCACTGACAGCAGCTCCGTCATCTCTGCCATGGCGGACGGGTGCAGGGTGACGACCTGGGCGGATGGCGCCCGGTCCAGAAGTTCCCTGGCAGCCTGAACGTCGGCCCGGATCGGACCTACCTGGCGGTCAAAAAAAGAGGCATCGATGCGTCCATCGACCAGGTTCATCTGCAGCCGGTCCAGCTTGCCTTGCGCCGCAGCCAGCGCCCGTTCAGCCTTGGTCCGGGCCTTCGAGGCATCGCGTGCCTCGGCCTGCACCGTTTCCAGCCATGACCTGACGGCGTCCGGTTCTCGAAGCCGTGCGACAACGGCATCGACAACGGCTCGCTCAATCTTGTCCAACCGGTAGCGCCGCCGGTTGTCGCACGAGCCGCTTTCCTTCGCCGTGGAACACGTGACCCGGATCGCCCCGCCGCGACGATCGTGCATGGTCAGGCCGCCGCCACACCGGCTGCACTTCACCAGCCCGGTCAGCAGCCGGCGCGATCGCGGGTCTGAATGCTTGGCCTTGCGCACGATAATTCGTCCTTGCTTGCGGGCTTGCACAGCCTCCCAAAGCTCAGGATCGACAATTCGCAATTCCGGGGCCTCGGAGCGGCGCCATTCCGAGGGCGGGTTCGGGCGGCTGACGCGCTTGCCGGTGTCGGGATCCCGGACCATGCGCACCCGGTTCCAGACGATCTCGCCGGCATAGATCGGATTTGTCAGGATGCCATGGCCGCGGCCTTCGTTGCCGTTCAGAGTGCTGGCGTTCCACCTAACGCCCCGCGGGGCAGGGACGCTGTCGTCATTCAGCGCGCGGGCGATGTCGCGTGGGGACGTGCCGTCCGCATACGCCCGGAAAATCCTCTGGACGACCTGCGCCTCGTCGAGGTTGATCTCCGGCTCGCCCGGCTGGCCCGGCACCGGGCGATAGCCATAGGCCTTGCCGCCCGCAATGCGCCCGTCCGCTACCACGCCCGTCATGCCGCGCCGGATCTTGTGCTTCAGGTCGGTCAGGAACAGGGTCGAAACCAGGCCCCGGATCCCCACCTGGATCGCATCCGCGCGTCCGTCATGCACGGCCACGATGTCGATGCCGGCGAAGGTCAGGCGCTTGTGGATGCCCGCCAAGTCCTCTTGGTCGCGGCTCAGTCGGTCGAGCGCCTCGACGACGACCGTGTCGAAGCGCCCGGCGCGGGCGTCGTCCAGAAGACTCCATAGCCCGTCGCGTCCGTGGACAGTTGCGCCGGACCGGGCGCGGTCGCTGTATCGAGCGACGATGTCGAGGCCCTGCTTGCTCGCGAATTCCTGGCAGAGGGCGATCTGGTCATCGACGGATCGGTCGCTTTGCAGGTCAGTCGAGAAGCGAGCATAGAGCGCGGCGCGCGGCATTCGGTGTCCTTCTCATGTTGAGCGGCCTGCCTGGCCTTGCATTGTGCGACATAAGCCTGGACTACTTCCCAAAATCCACGGCCAATCGTGCTGCAGTCCTTGCCTGTGTCCAGGACTTGCGAATAGGCCTTTGGGGCAGTCTGATGATTGACGCCGACGATGTTGGCGACTTCTTGCGCGAGATATGCGATGTGTTCTGTCATCCATAGGATAGCGGACCGTTGCAGCTAGAGCGGTGATAAAAAGCTGTGGATAACGTCGACGACCTCTGTTGTGACCTTGTCAGTCCAAAGCCGAAGAGAACTTGCGAGATACATTGGCCAAGCTGTAGCATTGCGAAGCCATCTTGGCGTACAAGGGGTCGCCGAAAATGAGAATTGTGCGTTGAACTGACCCCAATTCTTGACAAGCCCATTTCTGCCGGATGGCACGTCGAAGCTAGGCTTAGTGGATTCCGCATGAACGAAGCCGATACCTGCAGGATGTTTGTCGTTCCGAAGTTGCAGGCAGCAGGCTGGGATGATCGCCCGCACACGATCAACGAGCAAAGAACCTTCACCGACGGCCGTGTTGTCTTCGTTGGCGGCAAGGCGCGCCGAGGGAAGCAGAAGCGCTCGGACTACCTGCTTCGATACAACCCGGATTTCCCGATCGCCGTCGTCGAGGCCAAATCCCGCTACCGGCATGCCGCGGAGGGGCTTCAACAAGCTAAGGAATATGCCGAGATCCTTGGACTTCGTTTCGCCTATTCGACCAACGGAATAGAGATTGTCGAGTTCGACTACACGACCGGCGTCGAGCGAACGATTTCGAATTTCCCGGCACCTGATGACCTTTGGGCCCGGCTCCGCCGCGCCGAAAGCATTGTCGACGACCAAGTGGCGGAACGGCTGTTGACGCCTACGTTTCCAGACAGAACCAAACCCCTTCGATACTATCAGGAAATCGCCGTGAATCGGGCCGTTCAGGCGGCGCTTCAGGGCAGGAAGCGGGCACTGCTCACGCTGTGCACCGGAGCGGGCAAGACCGCCGTCGCCTTCCAGATCTGCTGGAAGCTCTGGTCGGCTCGCTGGAACTCGAAAGGAGTGAACCGGACCCCGAAGATCCTGTTTCTCGCCGATCGCAACGTGCTGATCGACGATCCGATGGCCAAGGATTTTAGCCCGTTCGGCGATGCCCGGCACAAGATCGCGGACGGCATGGCGGTCAAGAGCCGCGACATGTATTTCGCGATCTACCAGTCCATCGCGCGTGACGAGAACCGCCCCGGCCTCTATCGCGAATACGCCCGGGACTTCTTCGACCTCATCATCATCGACGAATGCCACCGGGGCAGTGCGCGGGACAACAGTAACTGGCGCGAGATTCTCGAATGGTTCGAGCCTGCGACCCAGATCGGCATGACGGCGACACCGCGGCGCGAGGACAACGTCGACACCTACAACTACTTCGGCGATCCGCTTTACGAGTACAGCTTGGCGCAGGGCATCTCCGACGGCTTTCTGGCCCCGTATCGCGTTCACCGTGTCGTCTCGGACTACGACGCCGCCGGTTGGCGCCCGACGCGCGGCGAGCTTGATCGTTACGGACGCGAGATCCCCGATGCCGAATACTCCACGCGGGACTTCGAACGGGTCGTGGCGCTTCGTGCGCGGACGCAAGCCATTGCGAAACACCTTGCGGGCTTCATGGCCGAGACCGACCGCTTCACCAAGACCATCGTCTTCTGCGTCGACCAGGAACACGCGCTGGAAATGCGGCAGGCGCTCGCCGCCCTGAACACCGATCTCGTGAAGGATCATCCCGACTACGTTTGCCGCGTGACGTCCGACGAAGGCGATGTGGGAAGCGCGCACAGGGCGAAGTTTCAGGATGTCGAAACCCAGACGCCGGTCATCCTCACCACGTCGCAGCTTCTCACGACCGGCGTCGACGCCCCGACCTGCAAGAACGTGGTGCTCGCGCGGGTCGTTGGCTCCATGCCGGAGTTCAAGCAGATCATCGGACGGGGTACCCGTCTCCGGCCCGACTACGGCAAGCTCGCCTTCAACATCATCGACTACACCGGAACGGCGACACGCATGTTCGCCGATCCTGCCTTTGACGGCGATCCCGTCCGCGAGGACGAAGCGGTCATCAATGCGGACGGCGATATCGTCGAGGAACGTGAGATCGAAGAAGGGGCCCCAGATTCCGACGATTTTCCTGAAGGGCCCGACGTCCCGGATGGACCCGTCGACCTGGGGGACGAAGCCGAGAACGGCCCACGCAAGTTCTATGTCGACGGCGGCGAGGTCTCGATTGTCCGGCACCTCGTGTACGAACTCGATTCCGACGGGCGACAGCTCGCCTGCCGACAGCTAAGCGACTATACCGGCGACAAGGTGCGCACGCTCTATCCCAATGCGTCCGAACTGCGTACGGACTGGCTCGACCCCGAGCGTCGGGCTGAAATCGTCGAGCGGCTGGAGGAAAAGGGCATCGACCTCGACTCGCTGGCTGATGCGGTCGGAAAGCCGGAGGCCGACCCGTTCGATCTGCTTTGCCATCTGGCATATAACGCGCCGCTGCGTACCCGCCGCGAGCGCGCCGACCGCGTCCTGCGTGAGCAGGACGAGTTTCTGGACCGCTTCGGGCCGGATGCCCGCGAAGTTCTGGATGCCGTGCTTGAGAAGTATGCCGAACACGGCAGCGCCCAATTGAAGCTGCCCGACATCCTCGAAATTCCCCCTTTCAATGAATGGGGAAACGTGATCGAAATCGCCGCCCGCTTCGGCGGGGGAAAGGAGCTGCGCAGCGCCGTCACCGAACTGCAGCGCCTGCTCTACACCGCCTGAATTGAAGGAACCCCACGTTGGCTACAATCGCCCGCAAGAAGGCTGCGCCCAAGCAACTGACCACCGCCCAACGCCTCGACAGCATCATCAAGTCGGCGCGCAAGATCATGCGCAAGGACAAGGGGTTGAACGGCGACCTCGATCGCCTGCCCATGCTCACATGGATCATGTTCCTGAAGTTCCTCGACGACATGGAGAGGATCGAGGAAGAGCGCGCCGAGCTGGCCGACAAAGACTATCGCCCGATCATCGAACCTCCCTATCGCTGGCGCGACTGGGCGGCGGACGCCGACGGCATCACCGGTCCCGACCTGCTGTCGTTTCTCGTTTCCGAGAAGACCGAACGACCTGACGGCACGCCTGGCCCGGGCCTCTTCGCCTATCTGCGCGCCCTGCGCGGCGACAATGGACGGCGCGAACGGCGCGATGTGATCGCCACCGTATTCCAAGGCTTCGCCAACCGCATGGAAAGCGGCTACCTGCTGCGCGACGTGGTCAACCTGGTCGACGGCATCCACTTCGACTCGTCCGAAGAGGTCCACACCCTCGGTCGCCTCTACGAGACGCTGCTGCGCGAAATGCGTGACGCGGCGGGAGACTCGGGCGAGTTCTACACGCCGCGGCCGGTCGTGCGCTTCATGGTTGAGGTGACGGACCCGAAGCTGGGCGAGACCATCCTCGACCCGGCGTGCGGAACCGGCGGATTCCTGACCGATGCTTTCCTTCATCTGGAACGCCAGGCCGACACGGTCGAGAAACGCCGCATCCTGCAGGAGGACACCATCCGGGGCGGCGAGGCCAAGTCGCTGCCGTTCCTGCTGTCCCAGCTCAACCTCCTGCTGCACGGCCTGCACGCCCCTCGCATCGATCCGGGCAACGCCCTGCGCTTCCGTCTGGCCGAGATCGGCGAGGATCAGCGCGTCAACATCATCCTGACCAATCCGCCCTTCGGCGGCGAAGAGGAGGCAGGCATCCTCAACAACTTCCCAGAGGATCGCCGCACGGCCGAAACCGCGCTGCTGTTCCTGCAACTGATCATGCGGCGGCTGAAGCGCGCCGGGCGCGGGCGGGCCGCGGTCGTCGTTCCGCATGGCACGCTGTTCGGCGATGGCATCTCGGCGCGGATCAAGGCGGACCTGCTGGAAAAGTTCAACCTGCACACGGTGGTCCGGCTGCGCGAAGGGGTGTTCGCGCCCTATACGGACATCCCGGCCAACCTGATCTTCTTCGACACGACCGGACCGACGAAGGACATCTGGTACTACGAGATGCCGCTGCCTGAGGGCCGCAAGAAGTACTCGAAAACCGCGCCCATGGCCTTTGAGGAGTTTGCGGACTGCCTCGCCTGGTGGAAGAAGCGCGAGCCGAACGAGCGCGCCTGGAAGGTCTCTGCCGCTGACCTGATCCAGCGCGACGATCAGGATCGTGTCGTCGCCTGCAACCTGGACATCAAGAACCCGCATTCCAACGAGGTTGCCGATCATCGCGCACCAGCCGAGATCGTGGACGCGATCATCGCGCAGGAACAACGGATCCTCGGCATCATGGACGAGATCAAGGCCGTGCTGGCGGAGCGCGTGTGATGGCAAAGCTTGTTCAACGTCCCATGAGGGAAATTGCACCACTGGTCCGACGTCCAATTGAGACTATGCCAGATCAGCTTTACCCCGAGGTCGGGATTCGTTCTTTTGGGCGTGGCGTCTTTCACAAGAAACCCAAAACAGGATCGGAACTTGGGGAAAAGCGACTGTTTGAATGGAAGGAAGGCGACCTTTTATTCAATATTGTCTTTGCATGGGAAGGGGCTGTCGCCGTTGCTACTCAGGCGGAAGATGGGAAGGTAGGTTCCCATCGTTTTCTTACCTGCGTGGTCGATCCGAAATCGGCTGACGCCCGGTATTTGTTTTGGTGGTTCACGCACGACAAAGGGAGAGATCAGTTGCTCCGTGCTTCCCCCGGCGGTGCCGGGCGAAATCGCACACTCGGGGTGGAGAAGCTTGCGACAATTGAAGTTCCTCTGCCGCCCCTCCACGAACAGCGCCGCATCGTCCGGCGGCTCGACCGGGTCGCCGCGCTGGTGGACGAACGCCGCAGCGCCATCGAGGCGGCCGAGCGCGAAACGCAGGCGCTGCTGCTGAAAGCTTTCCAGCGCGCCATCGACGGCGCCCCCCTGCGACCCTTGGCCGAGGTCGCGCCGCTGGTGCGCAGGCCGGTCGAGATCGATCTCGATGCCGCATATCCCGAACTTGGCGTCCGGTCATTCGGCCGGGGAACTTTCCACAAGCCTGATCTGCTGGGGGCGGAGCTGAGCTGGCAAAAGCTGTTCCTCGTTCAGCAAGGCGATCTCGTGTTCAGCAACATCAAGGCTTGGGAGGGCGCGTTCGCGGTGGCAGGTCCCGGCGACCATGGGCGGGTTGGCTCACACCGTTACCTGACATGCGTTCCGACCGAAGGACTCGCGACTGCCGATTTCATCTGGTTTTACCTCCAGACCCATGAAGGTCTCGGCAAGGTCCAGGCCGCATCGCCCGGCAGCGCGGACCGAAACCGCACTCTTGGCCAAGGCGCACTGGAGGCAATCACCGTCCCGGCACCGCCAATCTCTCACCAGCACTGGTTCGACCGCCTCCAAGCAAAGGCCCGCGAAGCCCGCGCCATTCGTGCCAGCACCGCGCAGGATGTGAAGGCCCTGATTCCGGCCATGCTGCACGAGATCTTCGACGGTGGGGCGAAGGCCGCGTGACTGTGAGCGGGGACGATCAGCCCGATCTGCTATCGGACCTTTCGGATCTGGACTTCGTCCGTCATCTGCTGGCCGACCTTCATGACGACCTGCCAGGGAAGGTCAGCCGTTTCCGGATGCTGACCGATCTGGGCGGCCAGATGGGGCGATCGGGTACGATGATCTACGGTGGTCCTGCGGCCTATCACGCATGGGTCGAAGCGCGTTCGTCATTCGTGCACGGCAATTATGTGGCGACGATCCTGCTGTGCCAGGGGCTCGTGGAGCATCTGCTGGCGGCGTATCTTCACGCCGGGCTTCTGGTCGATGACATTCCGGATCGCATCCAGTTCGCCGACACCCTCCGCCGCTGCCGAGAGCGCGAGGTAATCTCTGATGAAGACGTCACCGACCTCCGCCGCATGATGGCGCTACGAAACCCGCTGTCGCATTTCCGGCACGTCGATGACGGCAGCAATCTTGAGCGTCGCAGCATCGTTGAGAGCAGATCGGCCGACGACCTGCTGCGCCACGACGCGATTTTTTCGATCGGTCTCGCCGTTCGATTGCTTTCGACACCTGCGTTCCGGCTGGGCTGACAGTGGGGGCTGCCCATCATCTTTCGCTTTGATCCTCCAGCAACTCAGTCCTACAGGACGTTAATCATGTCCGCTCGTTCGCCTCATATGCGCGCAAGCGGGCAACATGGGACACAAGCAGCCGGTCCAGCACGGCAAGGTCGTCGACCGGAATATAGCCGCCGAATTCGAATAGCACGATCTGCATTTCTGCGCCGGAGAGCCCTGTTCCACCTGCCAGAGAGCTTTCGAGCGCCGTGAAGGGGTCGGCAAGGCGATACCAGCGGCTCAGCGTCCGCGCCCAACCTGCTACACGGTCGAGCGCGATGAGACGTGAGGTGACGATCGGGCCGGGGGCGAGGCGGGGATGGCCATTGACCTGACCCCAAAGCACAGGGGTCGCATCGAGAGTCATCAGGGGTCGCCATGAGTAGAGTGCGGGTGCCGCGGCCAGATCCTCCGGGCTGGGTCCGGTCTCCGCGGCGGCAACCGCCGTCAGGGCGCGAATAAGATGATGCCGCTGGGCGGGAGTCAGAGTAATCGAGGGGGTCATGGAAAGTCTCCAATATGGAAGGGGATGGGATGGGATGGAAGGCTGGAGCCGCCGGATGCACATGGCGGGCAAGGCTCATCCGCCCGTGTCGAGCAGGATCTGCTGGTCCCCATGCGAGTACCGATGATCTCGTCGCCATCAGGGACGCCGGCAATCGGGCTGCTGACGCTGACGGATCAGGATAGGTTCCGTCGGGTTCCCCCTGCCGCGCATCGCGGCAGGGCAGACAGGTCGCTCACTCCGCCTGATCGTGCTTTTTCGAAGCGTCCTCGAACCCGCAGATGGCCGCAGACAGATGCCGCTCGCATATGATCAGCAGCATGCCTTCAGGCGTGGTCTGAACTTCGAGTCCGTAGGGGTTCTCGAATTCCGTCGGACGCGTCGGGGGCGTCTTGAGCTTCTCGACCACGATATGTTCCCGGACCGGTTCGAGATAGCGCCGGCAAGCACGCAGACGCGCCGCATCGCCCGACATGGGGTCCAACATGTCGGCGTAGCTCGCAAGACACGCGCTGAACCCAGGCATGTCGCAACGGACCCGGAATCGCAGCAGTCGAAGGATGCGTGCCGCTTCCAAAGTATGCTGACCCGCACCACGCCGACCGCGATCACGCTCGCCAGATCGCCGACGACCGTGTTCGGATATTTGGACGCGCCCAGGACAGGCGCGTCATCGGCCGCGACCTTGGCGCCGGTGAACGAGACCAGGTCATAGGCTTCGAACAGCCCGGTGGTGGGGGTGGTGACGGTCAGGACATCCTGAAAATACTGCATGGTTCCTCCGATCAGGCCACGGCGCGGACGGCGTCGATATAGCCGGTGCCGGGATGGGCGCGCTGATAGGCCAGCGCCTTGTTGTGGGTGGCCAGGCCCTCGGGATCGACCGCCTTGCCGTCGGCCGAGAAGGACGCGGCGCCGCCGGCGGCGGGCGCCTCGCCCAGATCCAGCGCGCCGAAGCTGACGACCTGGGGCTGGGCGTCCAGAACTTGGCGCAGGGCCGCCGCGGGCGACAACGTCTCGCCCTCCGAGAAGCTGACCGCAGCGTCGGCTGGCAGGGCGTCCAGGATCGCGACCACCTTGTCCTTCGAGGCGGGGATCAGCTTGCCGGCGGCGACCAGGCCTTCGGCGAAGGACAGGTTCTCGGCATGGACGGCGGCGCGTTCGCGATCGGCCAGGGCCTGTTCGCGCGCGGTCAGGTCGGCTTCGCGGGCGGCGAAGGCCGGGTCGCTCTGCTGGGTCACGGCGGGGAGTTCCTTTTCAGGGTTGGGGATGGTGTCGGGGGTGGCGAGGGATTCGGCGAAGGACGGGGCCGGGGCCTGGTCCTGATCGCCCAGCCATTCGATCTGCCAGGACGGCAGGGCCTGGTCGGCCTTCTCCGTCCCGAACTGCTCGATCAGGAAATCGCGCAGCTTGCGCAGAAGCGACGCAGCCTCGGCCGGGGCGCCGAAGGCCACCTCGAAGGTGACGGCGGGGGCGGCGGCTTCGCTGAAGGCCACGTTCTTCAGGCCGCTGACGGCCGGGGCGGCGGCGCCCAGGAAGCCCACATGCTTGGGATACCAGGTGCCCGGCACCGGATTGTGGCTCTGGTCCGGCCCGAAATACTGCATCGAGACCTTCTTGAACCGCCCGGCCTTCACCAGCTCAGCGAAGGAAGGCTCGATCTCGTGGAGGTTGGCATAGAGCCGCTCGGTGGCGGCGTCGTAGTCGAAGCTCTCGACCCAGCCGAAGGCCGGCGCGTTCGTCGACGGATGGCCCACCACGATCGGGGCGGGCGCTGTCGCCGGATCATAGGCGTCGGCGATGGCGCGCAGGTCGGCCGCCGAATAGGTGATCGCGCCGCCTTCCATGGGGGTGAAGGTGCCGGGGCGGAAAACCTCGATGCGGGCGGTCAGGGGCGTGGCGGTCATGGCGGGTCCGGGTTGATGTCCGGTGCACCATGCTGCGTGTCAGGAACAAAAGAGCCCGGACGGGGGTCCGGCCTCTTGTCGTCTCTGCGGCCCCATCATGCGCCCGATCAAGACGCCGATCAACGGATTTGAACGCGGCCGACCCCTGCTTGGTTCGGAATGTGCCCGCAGAGCGATTCTAACAGGGGGCTAACAGGGCAGTTGGCTTGTGGACGGCCCGATGCGCCAGCGAAGCGCCAAGGGCGCTCCTGGGCCGTTTTTCGGGGGGTGCCGTTTCACGGGGCCAGCCAGTCCGCCGCGTCCTCCAGTATCGCCGCCTCGTCGGCCGGCGACAAGCCAAGGTAGGGACGTGCCGGGATGATAATGGCGCGGCCGGGGATCGT
Organism: Paracoccus angustae; assembly: GCF_042648745.1. Lineage (NCBI taxonomy): Bacteria > Pseudomonadati > Pseudomonadota > Alphaproteobacteria > Rhodobacterales > Paracoccaceae > Paracoccus > Paracoccus angustae. The sequence continues at coordinate 103,425 of NZ_JBHRXY010000003.1, read as the reverse complement.
CACGTCGGTGATGACGTCGGCTGCGGATTTTTTCACGAAGCGCCGTCCGATCTTACCGTCCGCATCCCGCTTGCGATAGATCTTCGCGGCCCTGTCCGGCTGCTGGATGGTGCCCCCGAGCTGGTGGATAGCCGCGTATTCGACCGGCGAGCCGATCCGCACCTCGTCGTTGGTTGCGGCATAGTTGATCGACCCGGCCAGATGGCCGCGGGCGCGCAGGATGGCGATGGGGGTCAGCTTGCGCTTTTCCCGTTCGCGGATCGTCCGGGGTTGCAACTTCTTCCAGGGCTTGCCGTCCGGTGCCTTCTCGGCTCGGAAGTTGTCGCTGGCCGATTTGACCAGGCGTTCGCCGATCGAGGCAAACAGGGGACGGCGGTTGTCCATGCGATCGAGCAAGCCTTGCAGGCGGTTCCGCGCTTCCCCGGCGCGCAGTTCGACGCTGATGCTGATCCCGGTCATGTTGAAAATCCTCCGGTTCTGACGTATATCCGATGGGCTGGATGGCGATGCCCGGTGATGGAAGCCTGTAGCCACCAACGCGGCGGTCGGATCACCCCGGCCGTCACTTTCGTTTCCAGATCAGTTTGCCGCCGCGCCGGGCGTTCAGGGCCGACAGGTTCGGACGCCCTTCGCGGTCCGGCACGAACATTGTCACAGGCTCCCACCACTTCCGCCCGATCTCCATAACCGACAGGATGCCTAAGGCAGGATCGACCCGCACATAGCGCCGATCAACCAGGAGTTCCTGCATGTCCGGCCTGACCGGATCGGGCTTGGCGGCAACGCCCAGCCAGATTTCGTCGGGATCCATCAGCGTCTCAGCCATCAGGGGTGTGAACCGGCCGCGGCCCCGCTTGCCGATCTTCCAGGTGCCCAAGCGGTCCCTGAAGAACTGGTCCGAGATCGGAACGCGCATGCCGGCCGGATCCTCCCACAGGACCGCACGGCCGATATCGGCCCCGAAAGGCTCCAGGAAGGCGCGGACATAATCCTCGGGCGCCAGATCCTCGGCCAGCGGCTGGGCCGTAAACAACCGGGCCGAGGCAACCAGGTCGGCCAGGGGCGATGGCTGGTCGATGACAACGGCATGGCGGCCTTCCTGGATCAGCCCGCCGCCTTCCTCGATCAGCGCCGACGGCACCAGGCCGCGCTCCCACAGATCGCCCGGCATGTGATCCCAGCCATAGCCGGTGCCCTCGGGCAGCTGGACGGTCACGCCGGTGGCCTCGTGGGTATGGGGCTTGCGGACGATGGCTGGCGCAGGATCCGGCCCGGTCTTGCCCATCCGGCGCAGATCGCCGCGCGACAGGCTGTGGACCCCGCAGCTGCACACCCAGTCATTGGGGGGATAGTACACATCCCACCAGGCGTTGGCGGGTCTGGGGGGCGAGGTTGGTCCAGATCTTGACGGCCATGTTGATGGCGCGCTTGGAAAGGCCCACTTCATCGGCCACCGAGGTGGCGAAGCCGAAGATTTCGCCCTGGCCATCACCGGTGGGCAAAGTTTTCCCACCGCCATTCGCAAAGTCAGGGTGCATCCGTTCCCAGACCTGCTTCAGTTCGAAGAGATGGTGGCAGCGGTCCAGCGCGATCAGCTCGTGACGGCCCAGGTTCTCCATGACCTCGGCCAGGCGGGCCGCGTCATCGCTCTCGGCATCCGACACCATGGCCAGGATACCGTCATGACCCAGCAGCCGGACGGCCTCCAGGCGATGATGCCCTGCGATCAGGCGATACCCGTCGCCCAAGCGCCGCACGACGATGGGCTGCATCAGCCCCTGTTCGCGGATGGACCCCGCCAACCCCTCGACCCAGGCCGGGTCCAGGTCGCGTGCGCGGCCAGTGCCTGCCTTGATCGAGGCAAGCGGAAGTTCAAGATATTCGGGCATTTCAAGCCTGCATGAAGGAGAAGTTCTGAAGGCGGGGCGTTGATCGCCGACCTGCCGATGTCGAAGCGCCGCAAGGGCCACCGTGTCACAGCCCCGAAAGTCCAAGGCCGTGCAGGATCCAGAGACCCGCGCCGACGATGGCGAACAGCGCGACGGCGCCAATCGCATCCGCGAGGGTGTCAGCGTTAACCTTGATCCTGGACAGGATGCGCATCACTTCCCGTCGTCGCTGTCCGGCTTGCGGCCGGATTTTTGACTGGAAACCGGGGGAAACTTCGCGGTATCGAGAATACGAGGTTTCCCCTTGGGGTAGCGGTCGGGCCAGAGGTCTTCGGGCTTCTCACCGATGAAATCGGCGATTGCCTGCTGGGCCTTGTAGTGCGTTTGGCCCTTCACGCGTGTGCATGAGCCTGCGGGAATGTCGTTGCGCCGGGCGAGTTCGGTCAACGTCATCCCGCCGAGATGGAGCTTGGCCAGGATCTATGGCCATTCCATCTTGGGTTTCCGTTTCGCCATGGGTGGTTCCTTCTGGGGAAGCGGGTGGTGGGACACCCGCTTTTTCTTGGGTCGGTGTAGGCAATCGCGCGGCGCATGTGCGCTGCGCACAACTAGGGATAACTCCTGATATGGAGGAGGTCAAATCCAATAATGGGGGTAAAGGACTTGGTGTTGAAAAAGAGGCTGAGGCGCTCCTTCGACACCGGGTTGCCGAAGCAATATCTGCGGGGGGTGGGGTCAAGGCTGTCAGCGCCAAGACTGGAATTCCCAAAGGAACAATAGAAAAATATGCTGCTGAGACAGCTACGCCATCGGTTGTGAGAGCTGCGGTGATTGCAAGTGCGCTCAAAATTAAACTAGATGATCTTGCCGGTTTGCTGGATCCAAGTATGGGGACAGGAGGCTTCTTCGAAGCAGCTCAACTCCATTTAAGGAGTTCTGGCGCGCACGGCTCGGATGCCGACAGCGGACATATGATCCGCCTACCGGTCTATGGGGACGTCCAAGCAGCCGCCGGGTTTAGTTCCATCCCGGTTTCTGAACTGGCTCAGGGCATCATGGCCTTCGATCGCCGGTTCCTGCGCGACCAAGGCGCGGCGCCGGAGCATTGCTCGGTTATTTGGACCAAGGGCGACAGCATGACGCCGACCATTCCTGACGGATCGGCCCTGATTGTGGATCGCAGCCAGACGGCCATTGCTAACGGCTGCATCATGGTGATCGCCGTGGGCGACGATCTCCTAGTCAAGCGCGTCCGCCGTCGCCTCGATGGCTTGGTCGAGCTGGTCTCGGACAACTCGTCCTACCCCCCGGAAACCCTCGGCCCCGATATGCTCCAGCAGCTGCGCGTCGTCGGCCGAGTCGTGTATTTTTGCAGGACGCCGTGATGGCCGAGGAACACTTCGTTGATGTTATCGGGTTTGGGGAACGCATCGACATAACCCCAGCGTTAAGGGAGGCGATAAAGCGCTGCCCATACAAGCACGACTTTACCCTTGCCGAACTTGCTGAGCTTGTAGCACGGGAGGTTAGGGGGAAGTACATCCCTGTTGCGACGCTCGACCGTATCGAAGGTCGGAACCTGTGGTCGATAACTGGCTGGGTCATCAAGCGTATTCAGTCGGAATACCGGATACCACAGTTGACAGATCCAGACCTCCGCAGGCTTCGGCCCTATATCGAACTGGTCCCCGGCATTCATCACTGTGAGGCAGCTAATGCTTATTGGGGGCGATGGCTGCAACCAGAAGAACTGACCCTTCTGCCGTTGGCAGAGTGCGACTGTGATCGCTGTGATTGCCAATATCATACCCAAGGTCGGCGCGATGTCGAAGAAAGAGGCGCCGTGCCTCGTGGGCCAAATTAATAGACAACGACACACGCCGATGTTCCTGTTAGGTTCTCATTTGCTCGCCGTGAACAACAGGAACCCTCGTGCTTACCACCATCACCCCGACCGCGCCTGTTGCCCCCTGGCTGGGCGGCAAGCGCAATCTGGCCAAGCGCATCTGCGCCATCCTCGACGCCACGCCCTGCGCCACCTATGCCGAGCCGTTCGTGGGCATGGGCGGCATCTTCCTACGACGGCAGGCGCGGCCTAGGACCGAGGTAATCAACGACCGCGGGCGCGACATCGCCAACCTGTTCCGCATCCTCCAGCGGCACTATCCGCAATTCCTGGACACGCTCCGGTTCCAGCTGACCACCAGGGCCGAGTTCGAGCGTCTGGTGCGCGTCGATCCCGACACCCTGACCGACCTGGAACGCGCAGCGCGCTTCCTGTACCTCCAGCGCACCGCCTTCGGCGGCAAGGTCTCGGGCCGCAACTTCGGCGTCGATCGCGCCCGGCCGGGCCGGTTCAACCTGACGACGCTCGAACCCATGCTCGAGGATCTGCACAGCCGCCTGGCCGGGGTGGTCATCGAATGCCTGGACTGGCCGGCCTTCATCCCCCGTTATGACGGCGCCGACACGCTGTTCTATCTCGACCCGCCCTACTGGGGCTGCGAGGACGACTATGGCAAGGCCATGTTCGCCAGGACCGACTTCCAGCGCCTGGCCGAGCTGCTGGCGGGCATCAAGGGGCGGTTCATCCTGTCGCTGAACGACGTGCCCGAGGTTCGCGCCATCTTCGCGACATTCGAGATCCAGGAGGTCAGGACGACCTACACGATCAGCGGCACCAGGAACGATCCGGCCGGCAGCCGGGCCGAGCTGCTGATCTCGAACTGGACCCTTCGCGAACTGTCAGAGCCCCTCACCGGTGGCGGTTCCTGACAGTTTTCGACTTCCGAAACCTCCTGCGGTCAGCCGCCCTCCGTTGTCATGATTTCCTTCAACGATTGCTGGAGAAAAATGGAGTTTCGGAACCGACAACGGGGTTTCGGAACCGACTTCCGAAACCTCAGCCTTGAAACTTCCGCTTTGTCCAGAAGCTAGCCTCACCGTCTGCCCCGCTGGAACCAATTTCATCAACAATCTTCGGATGTTGGCTGTTGCGCGCCACTTGCAGGTCAGATGTCGATCAGATGCGGTCCCAGAGACCACAGATCGCTCAATTCAGCCCCCACACTTTCATCACGTGACGTCGCCATTTGGGGGCGCTGCGGTCGTTTTTCTTCGCCGGATCAGTCGTTTGTCGCCGCAGGAGAGGACTTTCCGTTTCGTCCAGAAGTTAGTCCCCCCCTACAAGGAGACTACCCATGAAACTCGTTGCGCTTTCGGTTGCCGCCTCGCTGGCGGCCTCGGCCGCGTTCGCCGGCGGCTATGTTGCCCCCGTGGTCGAAACCGCGCCGGTGGTCGAGCCCGTTGTTCCGGTCGAGGCCGGCACGGACTGGACCGGCTTCTACGCCGGCCTGCAATATGGCAAGGGCAACGCGGAACTGTCCGACGGTCTGGGTGACAGCGATTATGACGGCTATGGCGTCCATGCCGGATACCTGCGCGACTTCGGCAAGCTGATCGCCGGGGCCGAACTGGACTACAACAAGGCTGACGTGGACGAAGGCGATGGCGACGCCGACCTGTGGCGCCTGCGCGGCCGCGTGGGCTATGACATGGGCAAGTTCCAGCCCTACCTGACCCTGGGCGCGGCCCGCGTGTCGGCCGACTTCGGAGACGACGACGTGTCGGAAACCGGCGTCACCTATGGCATCGGCGCGGAATACCTGGTGAGCGAACGCTTCTCGGTCGGGGCGGAATACAGCCGCAGCGACTTCTCGGACTTCGCGGAAGACGAAACCGGGGTTTCGGGCATCGACCTGGACACCGACCTGGTGCAGGTCCGGGCTTCGTACCGCTTCTGATCGCAGCCGATCGGCTTCGGATGGAAACGCGGCCCCGGGGGGCCGCGTTTTTCAGTCGTCCACCACGCTGAGGATCTGCGGCAGGGCCGGGCAGGGCAGCAGTTGGTTCCGCGCGACATCGGCCAGCGAATGGTTGTGCAGGAACACATAGACATGCGCCGACAGGCTTTCCCACAGCCGGTTCGACAGCGTCTGCGCCCGCGATCCCGACACCCCGCCCGAGGCGCCCGCGCCCACATGCATGGCACTGACGGTTTCGTCCACGGCCTCGAGGATCTCGGCGATGCGGATCGTCTCGGGGGCGCGCGCCAGCCTGTAGCCGCCGCCGGGGCCGCGGACGGAGGCAACCAGCCCGGCGCGGCGAAGGCGCACGAACAGCTGTTCCAGATAGGGCAGGGAAATGTCCTGGCGGGCCGAAATCTCGGCCAGCGAGGTCAGGTCGCTGCCCTTGGCGGTGGCCAGATCGACAAGGGCGATGATCGCATAGCGCCCCTTGGTGGACAGTTTCATCGGCTGGCTCCTTCCAGTCAGGCGGCGTCGGTTGACGACGCGCGCACTGCCGCGCTATGCCGCCAAGGTCCGTTTCTTGCGCAATCCGCGCCGGCATCCCAGATAGCGGTCTAAAAGCGCCATCACGATGCGTCAAGAAACCCGTAACTTCGAAGGAAGACGATGCCAGAGCTGATTTTCCCCGGCCCCGAAGGGCGGCTCGAGGGCCGCTATCACCCGCAACCGGGCAAGCCCGACGCCCCCCTTGCCATCGTTCTGCACCCGCACCCGCAATACGGCGGGACGATGAACAACCGCGTCGTCTACAACCTGCATTACGCCTTCCACAAGCTGGGCTTCACCGTGATGCGGTTCAACTTCCGCGGCGTGGGGCGCAGCCAGGGGGAATTCGACCAGGGCATCGGCGAGCTGTCGGACGCGGCATCGGCGCTGGACTATCTTCAGGCGATGAACCCCAACAGCAAGCATTGCTGGGTCGCGGGCTTCAGCTTCGGGGCCTGGATCGGGATGCAGCTGCTGATGCGCCGCCCCGAGATCACCGGCTTCATCAGCGTGGCCCCGCCCGCCAACATGTACGACTTCAGCTTCCTGGCGCCCTGCCCGTCGTCGGGGCTGATCGTGAACGGCACGGCAGACCGCGTGGCGCCGCCCAAGGACACCAACGCCCTGGTCGGCAAGCTGCGCGAACAGAAGGGCATCACCATCACCCACAAGGAAATCGAGGGTGCCGACCATTTCTTCCGCGACGACGAGCTGCACATGAAGCCGATGATCGAGCTTGTGCAGGATTACGTCCGCCGCCGTCTGACCGAAAGCACGCGCTAGGGACGGGATGTCGGACCGCATCGCCCGCCAGTTCGCCTTCCTGGCCGAGGCCGACCGGCTGAAATCGGTCGGCCGGGCGAATGTGCTGCTGGATCTGTCCCGGCCGGAAAACAGCGCCGAACACAGCTGGCACGTCGCCCTGCAAGCGATGGTCTTCGGCGCCTCGGACCGCGTGATCCGCATGCTGCTGGTCCACGACCTGGTGGAAATCGACACCGGCGACCAGCCGATCCATCTGGCCCACGACGCGGGCGCCCTGGCCCGGGCCGAGGCGCGCGCCGCCGCCCGCATCTTCGGCCTGTCGCCCGATCGCGCCAGCCTGATGGAGCTGTGGCAAGAATTCGAGGCCGGCGCCTCGCCCGATGCGGCCATGGCCAAGCGGATGGATCACGCCCAGCCGCTGTTCCAGGTGCTGCTGGCGCCGCAGCCGTTGGCGGATCATGTCGCCATTGTCCGGGACAACATGACCGGCGGACGCGCGGCGCGGCTTGACGCCGAATGGCCCGAGGCGATGGACTGGGCCCGGGCCGTGCTGGCGGGCGAGGCGCCGCCCGACAGCGACCTTGCCCGCCGCCTGCGTTTCCTGGCCGAGGCCGACGCGCTGAAATCGGTGATCCGCGCCAACCTGCTGATCGACGGTTCGCGGCGCGAGAACAGCGCCGAACACAGCTGGCACCTGGCGCTTTACGCCCTGGCCTTTGCCGATCTGGCGGGCCCGGGGGTGGATCCCGGCCGCGTTATCCGCATGCTGCTGCTTCACGACCTGGTCGAGATCGACGTGGGCGACGTGCCGCTGCATTCCGCCGCCGGCCAGGCGCATGGATCGGCCGAGGTCCAGGCGGCCGAGGCCGCGGCCGCCGTGCGCATCTTCGGGCTGCTGCCCGATGCGCAGGCCCACGAGTTCCTGGCGCTGTGGCAGGAATTCGAGGCCGCCGCCAGTCCCGATGCCGTCTTTGCCAAGGCCCTGGACCGCTGCCAGCCCGTGATCCAGAACCTGCGCTCGGGCGGGATAGGCTGGGTGGATTACGGCGTGACCTTTGACGACATCGAATCCCGCGTGGGCAGCAGGATCACCCTGGGCGCGCCGATGCTGTGGCACTGGCTGCGCCGCGAGGTTCGGGCCTTCTTCGCCTGATCAGCTTGCCCCGACGCTTGCCAGCGGCTTGCCGTTCGCCGCGTGCCGCGCCGCCAGCTGCCGCGCCTTCCTGCCCGCGACAAAGGGCCGCGCGCCCGGAAAATCATCGGCCGCGCCGCGCAACTGCGGGAACAGCGTGAAGATTTCCTCGGCCGCGTCGCCAAGGGCCAGCAGGGCCTGCGGGCCGGGATAAAACGATTCGGTTTCCGCGCCGTTCGACACGACGACCTCGTGCGCGGCGAACATCAGGTGGACATAGGTGACGCCATCGGCGTTCCACAGGATGTCGATGCCCTCGACCTCGGCCAGGTGCTTGGCGGCAACCAGTAGCTCCTGCGCCCCGAACATCCGCGCGGCAACGGCGGACCGAACCAGGACACGGTGCTGCTGGGACACCAGTAGATCCCGGGCGGGCAGGTTCGGGCCAAGCGCCCCTGCGGCGATGCGCACCGGCGCCAGCCCAGGGTTTGCGGCGATCTCGGCGGCGGTGACGTTTCGGCGGCCCGCCCAGCGGACGGGTTGCAGCCCGTTGTCGCGGGTCGCGACCAGCTCGCCGACGCGCAGATCCTCGACCAGCCGTTCCCCGGACGGGGTGGCGATCAGGGTGCCGGCGGCAAAGCAGGTGATCGGCAGGTCATGGATCGCCGGCTTGAACGAAATGGTGGCGACATACATGTTCCTGTCGAAGGGGTCGGCCGACAGGATCTTGACCGCCCGCAGGTCGTCGATGCCGTCCCATTGCGGCAAGGCGTCCAGCGAGGGGCGGAAGAACATGTCGCCGTTCTTCATTTGGATCAGCACGCCGGTCTGTTCCGTGGTGCCGCCATCGGGAAAGGTCAGCTGATAGCGGACCGACAGAAAGCCCGTGATCGTGGTTTTCACCGTCGCGCCCGTCTGCGGCGAGACATAGGTCATGCGCGAATCCGTGACATCCTGGCCGCGGCTGTCGGTGTTGTAGCTTGTCGCGAAGGCCTCGGCCCGGCGGCCGTCCACGGTGATCGTGCGCGTTTCGCCGCGGATCGTCACCGCCTTCATCTGCGCGTTGCCGACGGCATTGTATCCGGCGATGCGGTCGGCCTCGGCATGGGTGGAGGGAGTTCCGCTGGTTGCATTGACCTGGGCTTGATTGCCAAACCACATCCAGTCGACCGTAGCCGTCATTTCAACACCGGAGTAATCGTTATGTCACTGCCTTCTGCATAGCGCAGGCATGATCAGAATGCACGTTTAAGTTTTATACAGGTTTCATAAAACACGCTTATGTTGCAAACCTGACGCATGCCGCACGCGATTGCATGCCGCTGCATACAATCTTTCCTTCCCGGACGCCTCCCGTTATAGCGGTACGCGAACATCACCGCCGAAAGGGATTGCCCATGTCGAAGATCAAGGTCGCCAACCCCGTTGTCGAGCTGGACGGCGACGAGATGACCCGGATCATCTGGGACTTCATCAAGCAAAAGCTGATCCTGCCCTATCTGGACGTGGATCTGAAGTATTATGACCTGGGCATCGAGGAGCGCGACCGCACCGACGACCAGGTCACCATCGACGCGGCCAACGCCATCAAGCAATACGGCGTGGGCGTCAAATGCGCGACCATCACCCCCGACGAACAGCGGGTCGAGGAATTCGGCCTGAAGAAGATGTGGAAATCGCCCAACGGCACGATCCGCAACATCCTGGGCGGCGTGATCTTCCGCGAGCCGATCATCTGCCAGAACGTGCCCCGCCTGGTGCCGCACTGGACCAAGCCCGTGATCGTCGGCCGCCATGCCTTCGGCGACCAGTACAAGGCCACGGATTTCCGCTTCCCCGGCAAGGGCAGGCTGACCATCAGGTTCGTCGGCGAGGATGGCGAGACGATCGAGCACGAGGTCTTCCAGGCGCCGTCGTCTGGCGTGGCGATGGCCATGTACAACCTGGACGACTCGATCCGCGATTTCGCCCGCGCCTCCATGAACTATGGCCTTCAGCGCGGCTATCCGGTCTATCTGTCCACCAAGAACACGATCTTGAAGGCCTATGACGGCCGCTTCAAGGACATCTTCCAGGAGGTGTTCGACGCCGAGTTCGCCGACCAGTTCAAGAAGGCCGGGATCACCTACGAACACCGGCTGATCGACGACATGGTGGCCTCGAACCTGAAATGGTCGGGCGGCTATGTCTGGGCCTGCAAGAACTACGACGGCGACGTGCAGTCCGACACCGTGGCGCAGGGCTTCGGCTCGCTGGGCCTGATGACCAGCGTGCTGATGACGCCCGACGGAAAGACCGTCGAGGCCGAGGCGGCCCACGGCACCGTGACGCGGCATTTCCGCGAGCACCAGAAGGGCAACCAGACCTCGACCAACTCGATCGCGTCGATCTTTGCCTGGACGGGCGGGCTGAAGCACCGCGCCAAGCTGGACGACAACGCGGCGCTGCTGAACTTCGCGCAGACGCTGGAAAAAGTGACGGTCCAGGCGGTCGAAGACGGATACATGACCAAGGATCTGGCGCTGCTGGTCGGGCCGGACCAGAAATGGCTGACCACCATGGGCTATCTGGAAAAGGTCGACGAATACCTGAACAAGGCGCTGAACTGATCGGGGAAAGCGGGCCGGGCAATGCCCGGCCCTTTTCTTGCCTCCGGCGGGGATATTTGAAACGAAGATGAAGGACTGCCGCTTCATCTTCGTTTCAAATATCCTGCGGGGGAGTCCCCCCTGAAGGGGACGGGGGCGCAAAGCCCCCCTCTTTCAACGGTCGCGGCTTTGCGCTATGGCCTGCCTGTCCCGCGACAAGGAGCCTGCGCCGATGAAAGCCGCCGTTATCACCTTTCCCGGATCGAACTGCGACCGCGACCTGGCGGTGGCGCTGGACCGGGCCGGCGCGCAGGTGACGCGCGTCTGGCACAAGCACGACGCCTTGCCCGACGGCACCGATCTGGTGGCCGTGCCGGGGGGGTTCTCGTTCGGCGACTACCTGCGCTGCGGCGCGATCGCCGCGCAATCGCCGATCGCCGGGGCGCTGCGCAAGCACGCGAACCGTGGCGGCTATGTCCTGGGGGTTTGCAACGGCTTTCAGGTTCTGACGGAACTTGGTCTGCTGCCCGGCGCCCTGATGCGCAACACCGGGTTGACCTTTCTGTGCAAGCCCGCCGTCCTGAATGTCGTCACCACGGACAGCGACTTCACCGCGGGCTATGGCAAGGGCCAGCGCATCACCATCCCGGTCGCCCATCACGACGGCAATTACCAGATCATGGCCGAAGGGCTGGCCCGGTTGCAGGACGGGGACCGCATCGCCTTTACCTATGCCCCGGGCATCAACGGCTCGGTCGGCGACATCGCGGGCGTGCTGTCCGAAAACCGCCGCGTCCTGGGCATGATGCCCCACCCCGAGCGCGCCGCCGATCCGGCCCTGGGCGGCACCGACGGGGCGGCGCTGTTCCGCTCGCTCGTGAACGGGGTTGTCAACGCCTGACTTGAGCATCGGCGCCTCTGGGCCTAGAGTGCGGCAGTTGTGCCACAGGACCGGGCTTTGTAGGTGATCGAGGACAAAGACAGCGCCAGCGAGGGAGAGCGTATTCGACCGCGGCTGGCGCAGCCCGGCAATCCGTGGTGGCTGCGCATCGCCATCGCGCTTGTCTTCGGGCTGGCCATTGTCTCGATCTGGATGACGAATGCCTGGCTGACGGCGCGGTTTTCGGAAAACACCCGCGTCCGGTCCGAACTGCGTTTGGCGCTTTATACCGGCAACCTGCTGTCGGAATTGCAGCGCACGGCCGTGGTTCCCTTGCTGCTGGCGCGCGATCCGGCGCTGATCGGGTCGCTGAACAGCAACGATTTCTCGACCACCTCGGCCCGGCTGATCGCCGCGCAAAAGGAAATCGGCGCGGCCTCGATTCGCTTGCTGGACGCCTCGGGGCGGACGGTCGGCTCGACCGACCGTTACCAGATCGGCACCAACAACGTTCTGGCGCCTTTCTATGTCGAGGCGCTGCGGTCCAGCGAGACGGTCTTTACCGTGACGAACCGCGGCGGCGGCGCCTACGAGTTCACCTATTCCCGCGCGGTGATCGCGGACGGCCGGACCCTGGGGGTGATCGTCGTCGGCGCCGACCTGTCGCGGCTGGAACGGTCCTGGGCGGGCATTTCGGACGCGGTGGCCGTGACCGACAGTGAGGGTTTCATCATCCTGGCGACCGAGCCGCGCTGGCGCGGCCTGACCATGCCCGAGGCCCTGGCGGTGCGCGACGCGCCCTCGGCCATCCAGCGGGCCTTCCAGGTCACAGCCGACTGGACGGCGCTGCCCATCGACGCCTATGTCCAGGGCCGCGCCGTGATGCAGGCCGAGGCGCGCATCCCCTTTCGCGGCTGGCGGATGACCAGCTTCACCACCTATGCATCCGTCCGAGAGCAGGTGAACGCGGTGCTGGCGCTGGAGATCATGGGTTTCGCGATCCTTCTGGCCGGCACCTTTTATGTCCTGTCGCGCCGCGCGCGCAGCCAGTCGGTCGCCTATATGCGCGAATCGGCGGACCTGCGCGCGCTGAACATGCGCCTCACGCGCGAGATCGCCGAGCGCGAGCGGATGCAGAAGGAGCTGCGCGTCGCCGAACAGACGGTCCAGCAAAGCTCCAAGCTGGCGGCCCTGGGCGAGATGTCGGCGGGCGTCAGCCACGAGCTGAACCAGCCGCTGGCGGCGATGAAGACCTATCTGGCGGGCGCGCGTCTGCTGTTGCAGCGCGGCCGGGCCGAGGAGGCCTTGTCCAGCTTTCAGCGCATCGACGACCTGATCGAACGGATGGGCGCGATCACCCGGCAGCTGAAGTCCTATGCCCGCAAGGGCGGCGAGGCGGTGGAGCCGGTGGACCTGCGCGCCGCCGTCAGCAGCGCCCTGACCATGATGGAGCCGCAGTTGCGGTCCCGCACGATCCGCGTTACCCGCAACCTGCCGCGGGGCACGGTGATGGTGATGGCCGACCGCATCCGGCTGGAACAGGTCATCATCAACCTTTTGCGCAACGCCGTGGATGCCGTGCGCGACAGGCGCGACGCCCGGATCGAGATCACCGTCGAGGCCGCCACCAACGCCTATGTGCTGGTGCGCGACAACGGGCCGGGCATATCCGATCTGGAAAAGCTGTTCGAGCCGTTCTGGACGACAAAGAAACCGGGCGAGGGGACGGGCCTGGGCCTGGCCATATCCTCGTCCATCGTGGCCGATTTCGGCGGTCGCCTGACCGCCCATAACGAAGATGGAGGCGGCGCCGTCTTTGCCGTGGAACTGCCCTTGCTGAAGCCGGGGCAGGCCCAGCAGACGCTTGCCGCCGAGTGATGAGAGAGGAAAACACGTCAATGTCCCGCAAACTGAAGATCGCGATTGTCGATGATGAACCGGACATGCGGGAATCGATCAGCCAATGGCTGGTCTTGTCCGGGTTCGAGACCGAAACCTATCCCAGTGCCGAGGACGCGCTGAAGGTCATCGGCGCCGATTGGCCCGGCATCGTGGTCAGCGACATCCGCATGCCGGGAATGGACGGCATCGCCTTCCTGAAGCGCCTGATGGGACTGGATTCGGGCCTGCCCGTGATCCTGATCACCGGCCATGGCGATGTTCCCATGGCGGTCGAGGCGATGCGGATCGGGGCCATGGACTTCATGGAAAAGCCCTTCAATCCCGACAAGATGACCGCGCTTGCCAAAAAGGCCACGCAGATGCGGCGCATGACGCTGGACAACCGCGCCCTGCGCCGGGATCTGTCCGAAGGCCAGCAGGTGATGTCCAAGCTGATCGGGTCCAGCCCGGTGATGGAGCGCCTGCGCGAAGACATCCTGGACCTGGGCCAGGCCGACGGTCATGTGCTGATCGACGGCGAGACGGGGACCGGCAAGACGCTGGTGGCCCATGCGCTGCACGCCGTGGGACCGCGCGCGTCCAAGAAGTTCGTGCCCGTGTCCTGCGCCGCCTACAACGACGACGCGCTGTCGGCGCGCCTGTTCGGCCCGCTGGAGGACGGCATCCCGGCCGTCGAGGAAGCGCGCGGCGGCACCCTCTGCCTTGAGGACATCGAGGCGCTGTCCGAACCCCTGCAAGCCCGCTTGCTGGCCTTCATCAGCGACCAGGGCACGCCTGCGGAAACCCGCATCATCGCCATTTCCAACGCGCGCGGCGAAGGCCGCCGGGCCGAGGATTCGCTGCGCCCCGACCTGTTCTACCGTCTGTCCGCGCTGAAGATCACCCTGCCGCCTTTGCGCGCGCGCGGCGAGGACATCCTGTCGCTGTTCACCCGCATGACCGAGCAGTTTTCCGAGGAATACGGCTGCGAGCCGCCGCAGGTCAGCGCCCAGGAGGCGGCCCAGCTGCTGCAAGCGCCCTGGCCCGGCAACATCCGCCAGCTGATCAACGTGGCCGAACGCGCCGTGCTGCAAAACCGGCGCGGGTCGGGATCCATCGCATCCCTGCTGATGGCGGACGGCGAGGACAACCAGCAGGCCACCACCACCGAAGGCAAGCCGCTCAAGGAATATGTCGAAAGCTTCGAAAAGATGCTGATCGACAACACCATGCGCCGCCACAAGGGCAGCATCGCCAGCGTGATGGAGGAACTGTGCCTGCCGCGCCGGACGCTGAACGAGAAGATGGCCAAATACGGCCTGCAACGCGGCGACTATCTTTGAACGGAACAGGGGGCGGATTCCTCCGCCCCCGATGCTTCTGTTCGGGCGTTACATGAAACGAAACTGGTGACGCAGCCCGTAGGGAAACCGATCGGAACAACGATCGGTCAGACCGGCAGATCCTCGCACAAACACGCGACCGCCTCATCCCTCCGCCGGTCCGTCACCGGATCGGCCGTGGATGCGCGGTCCAACACAACAATGGACATGCCGTCCCGTTCACTTGAAGCCACCCCCGTGCTGCGGGTGCGGCTGGAAGGTCGGTCCCCTTCGAAGTGACGTGACAGGACATCGGGATATTCGTTCGCATAGTCCAGCGTCATGTCCGCATTCCAGCCCGGGGCCGCCCTTTCCTGCGCGGTCGGATCGTCTTGACCGCCCAGTCAACCTACTGAGGCGCCCTGGCAGGCTCAACCTGTCCATTTGGGCAATAACCTTGAGTTTGATGCTAGTCTAATGATTTAAAATGATAAACACTGGATGCGCAAGGCGTCCGGCGGGCATGTTCAGCAAGGCCGTCAACCGCAGCGCGAAATATGCGGCCCTGTTCCGCGGCATCCGGCGCCCGGTCTTGTCCCTTGCGCCAGAAGGCCGGGAACGCTAACCCACCCCGACAGCAGAGGGCATTCGCAATGAGCGACAGTTCGGCCAAGGGGCTTCACCCGCGCACGCAAGCCGTTCATCACGGCATCCGCCGCAGCCAGTACGGAGAGATGGCCGAGGCGATCTTCCTGACGCAGGGCTTCGTTTACGACAGCGCCGAACAGGCCGAGGCCCGCTTCAAGGGCACCGGTCCCGACGAGTTCATCTATGCCCGCTACGGCAACCCCACCAGCCGCATGTTCGAGGACCGCATCGCCACGCTGGAAGGGACCGAGGACGCCTTTGCCACCGCCAGCGGCATGGCGGCCGTGAACGGCGCGCTGTTTTCCATGTGCAAGCCCGGCGACCACATCGTCGCCGCGCGCGCGCTGTTCGGATCCTGCCTTTACGTGCTGGACCTGTTGGCGAAATTCGGGGTCGAGGTCAGCTATGTCGATGGCACCGACCTGGATCAGTGGCAGGCGGCGCTGCGCCCCGGCACAAGGGCCGTGTTCTTCGAAAGCCTGTCGAACCCGACCCTCGAGGTGATCGACATCGAAGGCGTCGCGCGTCTGGCACACGCCGTGGGCGCGCTGGTGGTGGTGGACAACGTCTTCGCCACGCCGGTCTTTTCCCGCGCGGTGGATCTGGGCGCCGATGTGGTCGTCTATTCCGCGACCAAGCATATCGACGGCGGCGGGCGGGCGCTGGCGGGCGTGATCTGCGGCACGCGCCAGTTCGTGCGCGAGGTGGCCGAGCCCTACCTAAAACACACCGGCGGCGCCATCAGCCCGTTTCACAGCTGGCTGATGCTGAACGGGTTGACGACGATGGACCTGCGGGTCCGCGCCCAGGCCGACACCGCGCTGACCGTCGCGCAGGCGCTGCAAGGCCATCCGGCGCTGTCGCGCGTGATCTATCCGGGTCTGGCCGATCACCCCCAGCACGACCTGGCGATGCGGGCCATGGGTTCGGGCGGAACCATGATCGCCTTCGAGGTGGCGGGGGGCAAGGACGCCGCCTTTGCCGCGCTGAACCGGCTGGAGATCGTCAGGATCTCGAACAACCTGGGCGATGCGAAATCCATCGTCACCCATCCCGCCACGACCACCCACCAGCGCCTGTCGGACGAAGACCGCGCCTATCTGGGCATCACGCCCGGCCTGTTGCGCCTGTCGATCGGGCTGGAGGATGCGCAGGATCTGATAGACGACCTGACGTGGGCCCTGGACGCCTAAGACCCTCGGGGTCGCGAAAGCGGCCCGTTCCGCCGGAATTGTTCTTTGGATTTCCGCCTCCGGCCCCCATATTGTGCCGCGATCCGGCAACAAGGATTCCCCATGACAGAAGCCCGTCCCATGATCCCCGCCTATCCGGCCCTGGCGCGCAAGTATGACGCAGGCTTCCGCGTGGACGACGCCTACAAGGCCGGGCTGCCCGATCTGCAAAACGGTCCCGCCAGCCTGATCGTCGGCGCCCGCGCGCCGATCCAGCATGTCGGGATCTCGAACTTCCGCCTGCCGATCCGGTACCAGACCCGCGACGGGGGCGAGATCACCCTGGAAACCAGCGTGACCGGCACCGTCAGCCTGGAGGCCGACCGCAAGGGCATCAACATGTCCCGGATCATGCGGTCCTTTTATGCCCATTCCGAACACGCCTTCAGCCTCAAGGTGCTGGAAGCCGCGCTGGACGACTATCAGGCCGATCTCGACGCCTACGACGCGCGGATCCAGATGAGGTTTTCCTATCCGATCCGCGTGGCGTCGCTGCGTTCGGGCTTGTCGGGCTGGCAGTATTACGACATCGCGATGGAAATTCTGGACTTCCAGGGCCAGCGTCTGCGGATCGTGCATTTCGACTATGTTTATTCCTCGACCTGCCCTTGTTCGCTGGAATTGTCGGAACATGCGCGCGAGGTGCGGTCGCGCCTGGCCACGCCCCATTCCCAACGGTCCATCGCGCGGATCTCGGCGGTGATGCACGGCCCGGAAAAGATCTGGTTCGAGGACATGGTGGAGCTCTGCCGCCGCGCGGTGCCCACGGAAACGCAGGTCATGGTCAAGCGCGAGGACGAGCAGGCCTTTGCCGAACTCAACGCCGCGAACCCGATCTTCGTCGAGGATGCGGTGCGCGCCTTTGCCGGGGAACTGCTGGCCGATCCGCGCTTCGGCGATTTCCGGATCGTCGCCAGCCACCAGGAATCGCTGCATTCCCACGACGCCGTAAGCCTGATGACCAGCGGTCCGACCTTTGCCCAGGCATCCCTGGACCCGATGACCTTCGCGGGCCTGCGCGCCTAATAGGCCGCAGATCCCGTGCCTTCGGGCAGGGCGCCATAAGGCAGCCAGATCGTCTTGGTCTGGGTGGCGTGGCGCAGGAACGCCTCGCCCTGCGCCTGCGGGCCGCACCAGTCGCGATGCGCGGGCGCCCAGACGGGCTTGAGATTGCCGCCCGCGGCCCGCTCCGCCGCCGCAAGGTCGCCGCCGACGGTCCACATCGCCGCGACCTCGTCATGAGCGGCCAGCGTCCTGGCCAGGTCATCGCGCGGCCCGGTGACGATGTTGACCGCGCCGCCCGGCAGGTCCGAAGTGTCGAAAACCTGATACAGATCCAGCACCGGCAGGGGATCGTCGGGCGCGGCAAGGGCGATCACGCGGTTGCCCATGGCGAGGGCCGGCATGACCAGCGACATGAAGCCGGCCAGCGGCTGCGCGTTCGGGCAACCGATGCCCATCACGCCGAAGGGTTCGTTGACCACGTTCAGCAGATGACCGGGCCTGGCCTGCACGTTCGCGCCGTCGAACTTGTCGGCCCAGGCCGCGTAATGGAAGGCGCGGGCGATGGCCGCATCGACCTCGGCCCGGTTCGTGCGGGCGGCGAACTCGTCGGCGCGGGCGGACAGGTTCTCGGCGATGTAATACAGCACCTGCGCACGGGCATGGCCGCCCATGGCCGTCCACTTGCCCGCCTTTGCCGCCGCCTCGACCGCGTTGCGGATGTCCTTGCGGCTGCCCAGCGGCGCAAGGCCCCCCGGCACGGCGTATGATGCGCCGCCGTCCGGCCGCTTCTGCGCGCCGCCGATATAAAGCTTGGCCGTGCGGTCCAGAGCAGCCGGCCGGCCCGTGCCGGTGGTCGTCGCAACGGGTGCGGCGGGGGCCGGTTCCTCTGCCGCATCGACCGGCGCCTCGGCCAGATAGTCCAGCATCCCGGCGCGCCCGCCTTCGCGGCCAAAGCCGCTTTCGCGATAGCCGCCGAAGGGCGCGGCGGCGTCAAAAAGGTTGGCGCAGTTGATCCAGACCACGCCCGCCTTGATCTTGGCGGCAAGATCCGTCGCCACCGCAGCACTTTCCGACCAGACCGAGGCGGCGAGGCCATAGCGCGTGTTGTTGGCCAGTTCGACCGCCTCGTCCGCCGTGCGGAAGGTGGACAGCGTGGCGATGGGGCCGAAGATTTCCTGCTCGAAACCCGGATTGGCGGGGCTGACGTTGCGCAGATAGCCCGGCGCGATGAAGCAGCCGTTCCCCGCCGCACCGCCGACCAGTTCGGCCCCCGCATCGGTGGCCGCCTTGCAGATCGACAGGATCCGGTTCTTCTGGATGGGATCGACGATCGCGCCCACGTCGGTGGACTTGTCCAGCGGCGGGCCGAGCCGCAGCCGGGCCATGCGCGCGTTCAGCAGCGTCTCGAAGCGATCCGCAACGGCCTCGGCCACCAGGATCCGCGAGCCTGCGCAGCAGACCTGGCCCCCGTTGAACCAGATCGAATCCACCACGCCCTCGACCGCCGCGTCCAGGTCGGCGTCGGGCATCACCACAAAGGGCGACTTGCCGCCCAGTTCCAGCGTCAGGCGCGTGGCCCTTCCCGCCAAACGGCCGGCAATGGCGCGCCCGACTTCGGTGGATCCGGTAAAGGCGATCTTGTCCACATCCGCCGCGACAAGCGCCGCCCCGGTGTCGCCGTCGCCGGTGACGATGTTCACGACCCCTGCCGGCAGGCCGATCTCCTGGCAGATTTCGGCGAATGCCAGGGCGGTCAGGGGGGTGTATTCGGCGGGCTTCAACACCACCGTGTTGCCCGCGGCAAGGGCCGGGGCGATCTTCCAGGCCAGCATCAGCAGCGGAAAGTTCCAGGGGATGATCTGGCCGCAGACGCCGATCGGCGCATGACCCGGCAGCACGCTGTCGCGCAGCTCCGCCCAACCGGCGTGATGGTAGAAATGCCGCGCCACCAGCGGCACGTCGATGTCGCGCGATTCCCGGATCGGCTTGCCGTTGTCCAGCGTTTCCAGCACCGACAGGAAGCGTTCGCGTTTCTGCACATGCCGCGCCAGGGCATAGAGATACCGCGCCCGCTGCGATCCCGACAACGCCGCCCATGCGGGTTGCGCCTGCCGCGCCGCCGCGACGGCAGCGGCCACGTCCTCGGCCGTTCCCTGCGTCACCTGAGCCAGAACCTCGCCCGTCGCGGGATCGCGCGTGTCGAACGGCGCGCCCGGTTCGGTGAAGCCCCCGCCGATGAAGTGCCCGAAAACCCCGCGCCGCGCCAGCCAGTCGCGCACCGCCGCGCTGTCCTCGACCGAGGGGCCGTATTCCATCGTTTCCATCAATTCGCTCACGCTGGTCATGCGAAACCTCAGGCAATCGCTTGGCGATGGGCGGCGGCGTAGCGGCCCGTCACATGGTGGCTGATCTGGCGCTCGATGTCGCCCAGCAGGGACGACGCGCCGATGCGGAACAGGTCCGGGCGCAGCCAGTCGCGGCCCAGTTCCTCGGCCATCAGCACCTGCCAGTTCAGCGCGTCCTTGGCTGTCCGCAGGCCGCCGGCGGGCTTGAAGCCCACAACATGGCCGGTCGCGTCGCGATAGTCGCGGATCGCCCGGCACATCACCAGGGACACGGGCAGGGTGGCGTTTACGCCTTCCTTGCCGGTCGAGGTCTTGATCCAGTCCGCCCCGGCCTGCATCGCCACATGGCTGGCGCGGGCGACATTTTCCAGCGATTTTAGGTCGCCGGTCGCCAGGATCGCCTTCATCTTGGCATCGCCGCAGGCCTCGCGCATGGCGCGCAGTTCGTCATACAGCGCCGTCCAGTCGCCGCGCAGCACATGGGCGCGGGTGATCACGATGTCGATCTCGTCCGCGCCGTGCTCCACGGCATACAGGATCTCGGCCAGCCGCAGGTTGAGAGGCATCAGCCCGGCCGGAAAGCCGGTGGCGACGCTGGCGACCGGGATGCCCGAATTGCCGAGCGCGCGCTTCGCGGGCGCCACCATGGTCGGATAAACGCAGACCGCGCCGGTGGTCAGGTGGGATACGCCCATCGCCTCCAGCAGATCGGGCGCGATGGGCTGGCGCGCCTTGGCGCAAAGCCGCGCCACCCGGTCGGGCGTGTCGTCGCCCGCAAGCGTCGTCAGGTCGATGCAGCGCACCGCGTTCAGCAGCCAGGCCGCCTGGTGATCCTTTTTCAGGCTGCGCCGGGCGGGCAGGGTGGCGGCGCGGCGTTCGACGGCGGGGGTGTTGATGCGGATGTCGGCGAACCCATCGGTGCGCAGGTCGGTGCCGGGATTGCGGGTCATGGCTTTCTCCGCAAGCCAAGCCCGCGTTCCTGGAACTGCGTCCACATCCGCCAGATCAGCGCCAGCAGGGCCAGCAGCACGATGCAGACGATGCTTGCCGCCCAGTTGCGCGGGCGTTCGTCGGGACCGGCCAGCGTGTCGATGCTGACGGCGTTGGGATAGGTGGAAAGCCAGGCCATCCGCCAGCCATAGGCGGTCACGCTGACCCATTGCGGGTTGTTGCGGTCCGACCGCAGGTTGGTCGCCTCGGCTTGCAGGTTGGCGCTGTCGTATTTGAAATAAGGCGGCCAGATCCAGCCGGTATCCTCGTTGCGATACACGAAGACCTTGCCGTTGGGGCGAACGGTCTCGATAAAGCGCACGTCGCGCTGGCCGGCGGCGTTTTCCACCGTGCCGGTGTTGTCGGACGCATAGAAGATCGCGTTCGAGGCCGTGACCGAGGTCAGCCGGTTATAGGTGTTGGTGATGCGCACCGTGTTCTTGGACGGCAGCGCATAGTCCAGGAACAGGAACACCGCGATGCCGAACAGCACGCCGACCGCGACCTTGAGGTAATGCATGGAAAGCGGTCCTTACTGCCAGTTGATCCAATAGATGATGCCCATGACCGCCAGATTGGGCAGAACGAAAACCAGAAGCAACAGCCGCGATCTAAGTGTCTTGTCGAACCCGATCATGGATCTGCGGACGAACGCGCGCCGGGCGGGGGTGTTCCCGGCCATGGCGGGGTGGCGGGCGTCCCAGATCTCCTCCAGCCGTTCGCGGCGCAGCGACCGGATGTAGATCCGCAGCAGCAGATAGAACACCGCCTCGGCGATCAGCAGGAACAGGATAAGACGGACAAAGGCGGCCAAGGGTGGTCCCGACGGTTTCCCGGCAGGTTAGCACCCGCCTGGACGGGGGGCCAGCCTTCGCGATGGCCGGATCCTAGAACGGCACGTCACTGGCCGGCTGGACATAAGCCGCCTTGATGTTCTTGAAGCCCGCGGGGAATTGCACGGTCAGCGTATCCTCGGCGATGCCCATGACCGTGCCCTCGCCGAACTTGGCATGGGTCACGCGCTCGCCCACGGCGAACCTGGCGGCAGGCTCGGCGTCGATGATGACCGGGGCGCGGTGGACCGGGGCCTTGCGTTCGCTTGCCCGCGCCTGCATCCGCTTCCAGCCGGGCGAGTTGTAGACATCGGCCTTGGCCGCGCGTTCGTGCAGCGCGCTGACCGGGCCGCCCGCCGCAAAGGCCATCGCCGCGCCGTAGCCGCCGCCGTAAAGGCCGGGCGGGGTCAGAACCTCGACATGCTCGGGCGGCAGTTCATCGACGAAGCGCGAGGGCATGGAGCTTTGCCATTGCCCGTAAAGCCGCCGGTTGCCCGCGAAGCTGATCGTCGCCAGCCGTTCCGCGCGGGTGATGCCCACATAGGCCAGGCGGCGTTCCTCCTCCAGCCCTTTTGTGCCGTTCTCGTCCATGGCGCGCTGGCTGGGAAACAGCCCGTCTTCCCACCCCGGCAGGAAGACGACCGGAAATTCCAGCCCCTTGGCGGCGTGCAGCGTCATGATGCTGACCTGCTCGGCCGCCTCGCCCTCGTCGCGGTCCATGACAAGGGCCACGTGTTCCAAAAAGCCCTGGAGGTTCTCGAACTCCTCCAGCGCCTTGACCAGTTCCTTGAGGTTGTCCAGACGCCCCGGCGCGTCGGGCGACTTGTCGTTCTGCCACATCGCGGTATAGCCGGATTCGTCCAGGATCCGTTCGGCCAGTTCGACATGGTTCACGCGGTCGTCCAGGGCGTCGGCATGCCAGCGGCCCATGCTTTCCGCGAACTGGCGCATGTTGGCCGCGGCCTTGCCCGACAGGTCGCCCGCCGCGAGCGCCGCCACCGTGCCTTCCAGCAGCGACAGCCCGCGCGCCCGCGCCATGGCCTGGATGGCCTGCAAGCCCTTCTCGCCCAACCCGCGCTTGGGGGTGTTGGCGATGCGTTCAAAGGCCAGGTCGTCGGCGGGGCTGACCGCCAGCCGGAAATAGGCCATGGCGTCGCGGATTTCCTGCCGTTCATAGAAGCGCGGCCCGCCGATCACCCGGTAGGGCAGGCCGATGGACATGAAGCGGTCCTCGAAGGCGCGCATCTGGTGGGACGCGCGGACCAGGATGGCGATGTCGTTCAGGCCCGTGCGGCCGAGGCTGGCGCGGTGGCCGCCGTGGAAGGCCTCGATTTCTTCTCCGATCCAGCGGGCCTCGGCCTCGCTGTCCCAATGGCCGATCAGGCGCACCGGCTCGCCCGCCTCGGCGTCGGTCCAGAGGGTCTTGCCCAGGCGGCCCTGGTTGGCGGCGATCAGGCCGGAGGCGGCGGCCAGGATCTGCGGGGTGGACCGATAGTTCTGTTCCAGCCGGATCACCTGGGCGCCGGGGAAGTCCTGTTCAAAGCGCAGGATGTTGCCCACCTCGGCCCCGCGCCAGCCGTAGATCGACTGGTCGTCGTCGCCCACGCAGCAGATGTTGCGATGCGCCTGGGCCAGCAGCCGCAGCCACATGTACTGCGCCACGTTGGTGTCCTGGTATTCGTCCACCAGGATATAGCGGAACCGGTCCTGCCAGCCGCGCAGCACGTCCGGGTGCGCCTGGAATAGCGTCACGCAATGCATCAGCAGGTCGCCGAAATCCACCGCGTTCAGCGCCAGCAGCCGGTCCTGATAGGCCGCGTAAAGCCGCCCGCCCCAGCCGTCGAAGCTGGCCGTTTCCCCCTTGGGCAGGCGGGACGGGGTCAGGCAGCGGTTCTTCCAGCCGTCGATCAGATGGGCCAGCTGGCGGGCGGGCCAGCGTTTCTCGTCCAGGTTCTCGGCCTGGATCAGCTGCTTGAGCAGCCTGATCTGGTCGTCGGTATCCAGAATGGTGAAGCTGGGTTTCAGATGCAATTCGCCGTTGCCGATCAGTTCGGCATGGCGGCGCAGGATTTTCACGCTGATCGAATGAAAGGTGCCCAGCCAAGGCATCCCCTCGACCGTTTCGCCCAGCAGGCGGGCGATGCGGTTCTTCATCTCGCGCGCGGCCTTGTTGGTAAAGGTCACGGCCAGGATCTGCCCGGGCCGCGCGCGGCCCAGCATCAGAAGATGCGCGATCCGGGTGGTCAGCGCCCGCGTCTTGCCGGTGCCCGCACCGGCCAGCATCAGCACCGGCCCGTCCAGCGTTTCCACCGCCGCGCGCTGCGCGGGGTTCAGCCCGTCCAGATAGGCGGCAGGGCGCGCGGCCATCGCGCGTCGTGACAGCGGCACGCCGCCCGTGTCGTCGGAATCGTCCAAAAGCTCCATTCTGACAACATAAGCGGGACGGCGGTTCATGGAAAGCCCGTGTTCCGCATTCGTTCGCATTCTCTGCGAATTACCGCCCGCGGATCCGCGGATCCATCGCGTCGCGCAGCCCGTCGCCGATGTAGTTCACGCAAAGCACCGTCAAGGATATGAACAGCCCCGGCAGGATCACCCGCCAGGGATACATGATCATCTGGTCCACCGCGTCGTACAGCAGCCGCCCCCAGGTCGGGAAATCGGGCGGAAAGCCCAGGCCCAGGAAGGACAGCGCGCTTTCCGTGATGATCGCCGTGGCGATGCCCAGGGTCGCGGCGACCATGATGGGCGACAGCACGTTGGGCAGCACATGGCGCAGGATCATGCGGTGCGCGGGCGTGCCGATGGACCGGGCGGCCAGGATGAACTCGCGCTCCTTCAGGCCCAGAACGTCGCCGCGCACGATCCGCGCCGCCTGCATCCAGCTTGTCGCCCCGATGGCCGAAACGATCAGGATGAAGGTGCCCATGGCCGGGCCGAAGCTTTGCGACAGGGGTTCGCGGAACAGCGTCACCATCAGCAGCAGCAAGGGCAGCAGGGGCAGGGCCAGGAACAGTTCGGTCAGCCGCATCAGCGGCGCGTCCAGCCTGCGGAAATAGCCCGACACCACGCCGATCAGGCTGCCCAGCGTGATGGCGATGACCATCGCGGTCAGGCCCACGGCGATGGACACCCGGCCCCCGGCCATCAGCCGCGCCAGCATGTCGCGGCCCAGCTGGTCGGTGCCCAGGGGATGCGCGGCGGAAAAGCCCTGGTTGCGGGCGCGGATGTCCACATAGGTCGGGTCGATGGTCCAGAGATACGGTCCCGCCAGCACGAACAGGATGGTCAGGGCGAACAGCACCAAGGCCACCATGGCGCCGCGATGGCTGCGGAACTGGCGCCAGATGTCGCGCCACTGGCTGCGCGTCTCGCCGGCGTGGTGGGGATCGTCCGGCGGCAATCCCGCGACCACCCCGGCCTGCGCCGCCGCGGCGTCCACCGCCTCGGCCGTGTCCAGGGCGTGCTGGCGCTGCTTGTCAGTCATAGCGGATCCTCGGGTCGAGAATGCCGTAAAGGATGTCGGCAATCAGGGTGAACAGCACGATCAGGATCGCGAAGATGAAGGTCAGCGTCAGCACCATGGGAATGTCGTTGCCATGGATGGCGGTGATCAGAAGCTGGCCCAACCCGTTCACCTTGAACACCTGTTCGGTGATGATCGCGCCGCCGAAAACGGCGGGCAGGCCAAGGGCGATCACGGTGATCACCGGGATCAGGCTGTTTCTCAGCACATGCTTCAGGACGACGGTCCGCTCCGACAGACCCTTGGCCCGCGCCGTGCGGACGTAATCCTGGCCCAGGTTGTCCAGCATGGACGCGCGCATGAAGCGGCTGATCTGCGCCGCGTTGTAGAGCGCCAGCACCGTGACCGGCATGACCATCTGCCGCACCTGCGCCCAGAAGCTGTTCCAGTCCCGCACCTGCAAGGTGGTGTCATAGACCGAGGGGAACCATTGCAGCTTCACCCCGAAGATGATGATCAGCACCACGCCGGTGAAGAAGGTGGGCATGGAAAAGCCGATCATCGACACAAAGGTGCCCAGCTGGTCGAACCAGGAATACTGCTTGTAGGCCGACAGGATGCCGATGGGCAGCGCGATCAGCACGCCCACCAGATAGCTGAAGCCCACCACGGTCAGCGTCTGCGGGATGCGCTGCGCGATCACGTCGAACACCGGGCTGCGCGACTGGAAGCTGATGATGCGCTGCATCCCGGCGCTGAACTGCGTGCCGAACACGCTGTCGAACCAATACAGCGGCTCGACCCAGAAGAACTGCTTCAGCCACAGGACATAGCGCACATACCAGGGCGACCCCAGGCCAAGCGCCTCGCGCATGCGTTCCTTGACCTCGGGCGGGACGGTCAGGGGAACGTCGCCCAGGGGATCGCCGGGCGAGGCCTCGAGCAGCAGAAAGATCACAAGCGAGATGAACAGCAGCGTCGGGATCGCCAGCAGCAGGCGCCGGATGGTGAATGTCAGCATCGTATGCCTCGAACAGGGCGCTTCGGTCGGCGCGGCACCGATCGTCGATGGGCCGGCTGGGGCGCCGGCCCCGCAACGGATCGCGGGGCCGGACGGGGAATCACTGCTGGACGCGGGTCCAGTCGGCGACGTTCCACAGTTCCGAATCCCAGGCGTTCAGCTGCACGTTGCCCAGGGTGTTGGAATGGGCCGAGGCCGTGCCGCGATAGATCAGCGGGATGATCGCGTTGCTTTCCTTGGTCAGCATCTCGTTCAGCTTCTGGCCGATCTTGCCGCGTTCCACCGGATCGACGGTCTTCGACAGCTCGACCATCAGCGCGTCATAGGCCGGGTCGCAGTAACGGCTGATGTTTTCGCCCTGCCACTGGTTCTTGGGGCTGGGCGCCTTGTCGCAGGTCCATTTCGCCAGATAGGGCGCGGGGTTGCCGCCCTCGAAGTTGTCGGCATACATCTCAACGTCGGCATAGAACTTTTGCAGCGTGTCGGGCGAACCCGGGTCGGTCCCGAAGAAGACCGAGGCGTCGATGGTCTTCAGCTCCGTCTCGATCCCGATTTCCGACCACCACTGCTTGATCAGCGCCTGGAAGTCCTGCCGCACGGCATTGACCGAGGTCTGGAAGACCATGCGCAACGCCACGCCGTCCTTTTCGCGGACGCCGCTGCCGCCGACGGTCCAGCCCGCCTCGTCCAGCAGCGCCTTGGCGCCCTCGATGTCCTGAACCAGGCATTCCTCGTTGGGCGAGGCCCAGGCCTCGGGGGCGGGGACATAGTTGCAGGTGGGCTTGCCCGCCGTGCCATAGCCGATTTCCGACAGAAGCTGGCGGTCGATGGCCATGGACAGGGCCTTGCGCACCGCCGGATCGGTCAGAAAGGGATGGGGATGGGCGCTTGTCGAACGCTCGCCCTCGGGCAGCGAGGGCGAGGGATCGGTCAGGTTCACGTGGATGCGTTCCACCAGGCTGCCGAAGGCGGCGCTGACCTTGCCGCGGCCCATCTGCTCCATTCCGGCGATCACGTCGGGGGCAAGCTGGGTGTTCCAGGCGTAATCGTATTCGCCCGTTTCCAGCACCGCGCGGGCCGCCGCCGCCGCATCGCCGCCGCCCTTGACGGTGGCGGTGGCGAAGGCGGGCTTCATCGGGTCGCGGTATTCGGGATTCGCCTCGAAGGTGATCACGTCGTTGGTCAGGAACTGCGTCACGCGAAAGGGGCCGGTGCCGATCGGGTTGAAGTTCTGCTCGGTGCAGGTCGGCGCGTTGGCGCCCAGGCAGGCCTCGAACTGGGCCTTCTGGATGATGGGAGAGTTCGACCCCACGAAAGCCGAATAGGGATCGGGCATGGGATTGGTGAAGTTGATCTTGACCGTCAGGTCGTCGACCGCCTCGATCGACTCGATCCCCTCGAACTTGGCAAGCTGAGAGCAGCCGCCTTCGGGATGCATGCAGTATTCGCCCGAAAACACCACGTCGGCCGCCGTGACAGGCGTGCCGTCCGACCATTTCAGTCCTTCTTGCAGCTTCCAGGTGACCGATTTCAGATCCTCGGAAATGCCGCCGTTTTCCAGGGTCGGGATTTCGGCGGCGAGGCGGGTGTAATGCTCGCCCTCGGGCGTCATGCCGGCCAGCGGCTCCAGCGTCATGGAGGACGCGATCAGTTCCTTGGTGCCCCCGGACAGATAGGGGTTCATGGTCGAGGGCGCCTGCCACATGATGATGTTCAGCGCGCCGTCGCTGCCCCTTTCGGCCATCGCGGCGGGCGCCAGGGCCAGGGTGGCGGCCGCGCCCATCAGCAGTGTCTTCAGCTTCATCGGTCTCTCCTGTCGGAAGTTTCGGGCCGCGAGATGCGCCCTGAAAAACGGCTGGCGCCCTTGATCGGGCAGTCTTTTTCCCCGCGGAATGAGGCCAGTTTCAATCAAAGCCCCTTTGGAAAGCAAGCCTTATCACGCAACGTCCCGCCGGTTCTTTCCGCTTGGACAATCCGGCCCCTCCCGCTAGCCTCCGGGGGAAGGGCAATGCCGGGGGCCGCAGGATGCTGGACGACAATCCGCTTGTTTCCGTTGAAAAACTTCGGGTCGAGTTCGAGACCGGCGATGGCGTCGTTGTTGGCGTCAAGGATGTCAGCTTTTCGATCAATCCGGGCGAATGCGTCTGCGTGGTGGGCGAATCCGGGTCGGGCAAGTCGGTCAGCTCGCTGTCGCTGATGCGGCTGGTGGAATTCGGCGGCGGCACCATCGCGGGCGGGCGGCTGATGTTCGACGCGGGCGACGGTCGGACCATCGACCTTGCGCAGCAATCCTCGGCCGCCATGCGCGACATCCGCGGCAACCAGATCGGCATGATCTTCCAGGAGCCGATGACGGCGCTGAACCCGGTCTTCACCGTGGGCGACCAGCTGGCCGAAGGACTGATGGTCCATCGCGGCATGACCAAGGCCCAGGCCCGCGCCCGCGCCCTGGAAATCCTGCGCCAGGTCCGCATCCCCGAACCCGAACGCCGCCTGGACCAGTATCCTCACGAACTGTCGGGCGGGATGCGCCAGCGGGTCGTGATCGCCATCGCCATGGCCTGCGAGCCGCGCCTGCTGATCTGCGACGAACCCACGACCGCCCTTGACGTGACCATCCAGGCCGAGATCCTGGCCCTGATCGACCGGCTGAAGCGCGAAAAGCGCATCGCGGTGCTGTTCATCACCCACGACATGGCCGTGGTGGCGCAGATGGCCGACCGCGTGGTCGTGATGTATCGCGGCCAGAAGGTCGAGGAGGGCCCGGTCGAGCAGATTTTCGAGGCCCCGCGCGAGGATTACACCCGGATGCTGCTGGCTGCCGTGCCGCGCCTTGGGGAAATGACCGGCAAGCCCGCCCCCGAGCGGATGCGCCTGATGCGCGACGGCACGGTGGGCGCGCCGGAGCCGATCATCGTCGCCGACCCCAAGCCCCTTCTGAC
This sequence comes from Paracoccus angustae, assembly GCF_042648745.1. NCBI lineage: Bacteria > Pseudomonadati > Pseudomonadota > Alphaproteobacteria > Rhodobacterales > Paracoccaceae > Paracoccus > Paracoccus angustae. The sequence continues at coordinate 74,131 of NZ_JBHRXY010000003.1, read as the reverse complement.
GGTCGAGCACCTGACCACGCGCTTCGCGGTCAAGGGCGGCCTTCTGCGCCGCACGGTTGCGCGCGTCCACGCGGTCGAGGATGTGAGTTTCACCATCAACGCGGGCGAAACCCTGTCGCTGGTGGGCGAATCCGGCTGCGGCAAATCCACCTGCGGGCGCTCGATCCTGCGGCTGGTGGAACCCGAATCCGGCCAGGTGTCGCTGGGCGGCACCGACATCTTGGCCCTGCCCCCGCGCGCGCTGCGCCGCGCGCGCCGCGACATGCAGATGATCTTCCAGGATCCCTTCGCCAGCCTGGATCCGCACATGAAGCTTTACGACCAGGTGGCCGAGCCGATGGAGAATTACGGCATCGGCAGCCGGTCCGAACGCCGCGACCGCATCGCCGCCCTGTTCGACCGGGTGGAGCTGCCCCGCAGCTTCATGCGCCGCTATCCGCACGAGATGTCGGGCGGCCAGCGCCAGCGCATCGCGATCGCCCGCGCCCTGGCGCTGAACCCCCGCCTGATCGTCGCGGACGAGGCGGTGTCGGCGCTGGACGTGTCCGTGCAGGCGCAGGTCCTGAACCTGCTGATGGAATTGCAGCAGGATCTGGGGATTTCCATGCTGTTCATCAGCCACGACATGGCGGTGGTGGAACGCGTCAGCCACCATGTCGGCGTGATGTATCTGGGCCGCATCGTCGAGATCGGCACCCGCGCCCAGGTGTTCGAGAACCCGCAGCACAGCTACACCCGGCAACTCATGGCCGCCGTGCCCGTGGCCGATCCGCGCCGCAAGAAGATCAGCGAGGATCTGAACTTCAAGCCGATCCCCTCGCCGATTCATCCTGTTGAATACAAGGCCTCGCCATCGGTCTATCGCGAGGTCGCCCCAGGGCATCGGGTGCTGATCGACCCGATCACGCACGAATGATGCCATACGCCGAATTCCGCCGCGCTTACCAAATTGTGAGGCGGAAATTTGCCGGAAATTTCATTATTTTAAATACTCATTAACAAAAGATAACGGAACGGAGCCAATTTTACGCCCTTTGCCCGGCACTACCGCCGCGAATTTTTCCAGGCCTGCGGCAGGCCGAATGGCAAGGAGGTCAAGCAGATGAACAATCCGACACACCTGAAAACGCTTTTGGCGGGCACGGCCCTGACGGTGGCTTTCGCTGTTCCCTCGACGGCGCAGACGCTGAACGTGAACGTCGAGGAACTTGCGGGAAAAAGCGCCGAATGCCGTGCGCTGGGCCAGTTCATCGCCGATCAGGACGGATCCGTTGCGGGGGTCGAACCGACCCGCGTCGCCGATGCCGTCAACAGCGACAATGCCGCCGAATGCGTCGAGATTCAGGACCTGCTGATGGCACAGGCCGGTGCGACGGCAGAAACCGCCTCCGAGACGGCCGAAACCGAGGCCGAGGCGACCACCGAATCGGTCGAAACCTCGCAGGAGGCGACGATCGTGGGCGAGGCGGTCGTCCGCGTGCCCGAACCCAATGTCGATGTCCGGGTGCCCCGTCCCGAGGTCATCGTGCGCAAGGCGCCCCCGCAGGTCAGCGTCCAGGACGGCGCGGCGCAGATCGACGTGCAGCAGGCCCGGCCCGAGATCGCGGTCGAGATCCCGACCATCAACGTCCGCGTCACCATGCCCGCGCCCAGCATCTATGTGCTGCAAGACGATCCGCAGGTATCCGTGACCGAGGCCGATCCCCAGGTCGAGGTCGTGCAGGGCGAGCCCGAGATCATCGTGACCCAGCCCGATCCGCAGCTTGACATCGAGATGGGCCTTGCCGAAGGCGGGCAGGCTCCGGCGGACCAGGCCGAAACTGACACCGCCAACGCCGATGGCGCTCAGCAGGTGTCGGGCAACGTGGACCTGGCCCAGCAGCAGCCCATTGTCAGCTTTGTGGCAGCCGCCGAACAGCCGCAGGTCGAGATCACCCGGGCCGAACCCGAAATCTCGTTCTCGGGTGTCCAGCCCAACGTCACTGTCACCATGACCGAGGAACCGACGGTTGACGTGCAGATGGCGGGCGAGCCGCAGATCACCATCGAAACGCCCGAAGAACGCGAACAGCGCCGTGCCGCGATGCAGGCCGACGCGGCAGGCGCGGCACCGGCGGCGGAAGGGCAGCGGACGGCAGGCGCGCAGGGCCAGATGACGGTCGGCGACGTCAAGCGCCTGATCGTCGTGACGGCCGACGGGCAAGAGCTTGGTAATCCCCAGGGTGTCATGGACATGGATGGGCAGCAGTATATCCTGCTGACCTCGGGCGAGGCTCTGGGGATGGGCAGCGGCGTGGTGCCGGTTCCCGTCGCCCGCATGACCATGGAAGGCGACCGCATGGTCATGGGCGAGATGACCGATGAGGACAGGCAGCGTGCCCAGGACTTCCAATATGACGAAAACGCGGTCATGGCGGACGACCAGCCGGTCATGGCAACGAACTGATCCGGCTCGTCGCTGATGTCGCGGCCCCGCCAGCCTTGGCGGGGCCGTTTCCGTTCGGCTGTCGGGTCGGGCCGCCCATTGTGCCTGGAGCCGGGCTTTTGCGGCAGCAGACGGCTTGCGCAGTCTGCACAAAGGGTCCACCCTGTCGGCGCTGAAGGAGACCGAACATGCCCGTCAAGAACCGCTTTGCCGAACTTCTGCCCGAGATCACCGCCTGGCGGCGCGATTTCCACGAACATCCCGAACTGCAATACGATGTCCACCGCACGGCGGGCCGGGTGGCCCGGCTGCTGCGGGATTTCGGCTGCGACGAGGTCGTGGAAGGCATCGGCCGGACCGGCGTGGTGGGCGTCATCAAGGGCAAGACCGACAGCAAGGGCCGCGTGATCGGCCTGCGCGCCGACATGGACGCCCTGCCCATCATCGAGCAGACCGGGCTGGACTATGCGTCCAAGACGCCGGGCAAGATGCACGCCTGCGGCCATGACGGCCACACCGCCATGCTGCTGGGCGCCGCGAAATACCTGGCCGAGACCCGCAACTTCGACGGCACCGCCGTGGTGATCTTTCAGCCGGCCGAGGAAGGCGGGGCCGGGGGCGAGGCGATGGTCCAGGACGGGCTGGTTAGCCGCTGGAACATCCAGGAATTCTACGGGATGCACAACATGCCGGGAATGCCGGTGGGCAGCTTCTCGATCAAGCCGGGTCCGATGATGGCCGCCGCCGACCAGTTCGACATCATCGTCACCGGCAAGGGCGGGCACGCCGCCAAGCCCCACGAATGCATCGACACCACGCTGACCGCCGCGCAGATCATCGTCGCGCTGCAATCGGTGGTTTCGCGCAACATCGACCCGCTGAAGAACGCGGTGGTGTCCGTTTGCGTCGTGTCCACCGATTCGACGGCGCACAACGTGATCCCGCAGGTCGTGAAGCTGAAGGGCACCGCCCGCAGCCTGGACGCGGGCGTGCGCGACCAGCTTCAGGAAGGCATCACCCGCGTCGCGACCAATGTGGCCGCCGCCATGGGGGCCTCGGCCCAGGTCGATTACCAGCGCGGCTATCCGGTCACGATGAACGACGACCAGGCGACCGTCTGGGCGGCCGAGGTGGCGCGCGCCGTCGCGGGCGACGTGAACCTGAACATGCAGCCGATGATGGGGGGCGAGGATTTCAGCTACATGCTGAACGAAAAGCCGGGCGCCTATATCTTCGTGGGCAACGGCGACACGGCGATGGTTCACCACCCGGCCTACAACTTCAACGACGACGCGATTCCGGCGGGGTCCAGCTGGTATGCGGGCATGGTCGAGGCGCGGATGCCCGCCGCCTGATCGTCGCCTGCCGTCGGGGGATGTCGCGGCAGACCCCGGCGGTGTCGGAAATGCGATTGTCATTGCCGGCCAATCGTCCGAAATGCCGTCACCGGACAGCCAAGGAAGCGGACACCACATGAAAAGCTATACGCTGCGCGTCACCTGCGCCTCGACCCGCGGGATCGTGGCCGCGATCTCGGGCTATCTGGCGGGCCACGACTGCAACATCACCGACAGCGCGCAGTTCGACGACACGGAAACCGGCCGCTTCTTCATGCGCGTCAGCTTCCGGTCCGAAGGCGAGGCGACGCTGGAAACCTTGCAGCAGGGCATCACCCCCATCGCCGAGCGTTTCGGCATGGAGGCGGATTTCAGCGACGACGCGGTCAAGAAAAAGGTCGTCATCATGGTCAGCCGGTTCGGGCATTGCCTGAACGACCTGCTGTACCGCTGGCGGATCGGCGCGCTGCCCATCGACATCGTGGCGGTGATCTCCAACCACATGGACTACCAGAAGGTGGTCGTGAACCACGACCTGCCTTACTACTGCATCAAGGTCACCAAGGAAAACAAGGCCCAGGCCGAGGCCGAACAGATGCGCGTCGTCCGCGACACCGGCGCGGAACTGATCGTGCTGGCGCGCTACATGCAGGTGCTGTCGGATCAGATGTGCCAGGCCATGTCGGGCCGGATCATCAACATCCACCATTCCTTTCTGCCGTCCTTCAAGGGGGCCAACCCCTACAAGCAGGCCTATGAGCGCGGCGTGAAGCTGATCGGGGCAACCAGCCACTACGTGACCGCCGATCTGGACGAAGGTCCGATCATCGAACAGGACACGGTGCGCGTGACCCATGCGCAATCGCCGGGCGATTACGTGTCCCTGGGCCGCGACGTCGAGGCTCAGGTGCTGGCCCGCGCGGTCCACGCCCATATTCATGGCCGGGTGTTCCTGAACGGCGAAAAGACCGTGGTCTTTCCGCCCTCGCCCGGCAGCTATGTCAGCGAGCGGATGGGCTGATCGCGGCCGGCGGCCCCGCCGCGATCGGCCCGCCCGCGCCCGGACAAGTCCTTGTGGTCGGCCGGCGGCCTGACGACATCACCGTTGCTGCGGTCGGGGCAGTTGCGGCGGCTGAATCCCTGGCGGCAATGCCGAAGTCGCGGACGCCCGTCCGAAGATCCCCAGCTGATCCTCGCACCAGCGGCGGGCCTCTTTGACCGAGTCGCCTTCCCACACCATCTGGCCTGACTTGAAGACCCAGACCTCGGGAACGCTCGGCTCATCGACGACGGTATAGTCGCCAAGCCGCTGCTCGTAGGAGTTGATCCTTGTCCACTGCATCAGAGGATCGCGGCGCAAAGGCGTGACGGAACGGCCGAGAAACGGCGGTCGCCGCGCGATGTGTCTGCATCCCCGGTCGCGACACGAGCGGCCACGACCCGTCGACAGGCTTTGCCATAAGCCATGAAAGCACCCCAGAACTGAATGTCGCTGCGGTGTCCGATGGCCCCGGCGATTCGGAGGCTTCACGGCAACCGCCCCATCGTTATACGAAGGGGCGGTTACGAAACGGTTCACGCGGGGCTTGTCACTGCGGGATCGTGGCGGTGATGCCTTCGACAAAGAAGTTCATGCCCTCCAGATCCTTGTCGCTGGCGGTCTGGCCCTCGGCCAGCCAGGGGCTGCCGTCGGCCTTGTTCAGCGGGCCGGTGAAGGGATGGTATTCGCCCGCGCCGATCTTGTCGCGCAGGGCCTCGGCCTCGGCCTTCACCTCGGCGGGAACGGCCTCGGTGATCTCGCCGATGGCGACGATGCCGTCGCCGATGCCGCCCCAGACGGCTTCGGGCTGCCAGGTGCCGTCCAGGATGCGGCCCACGCTTTTGACGTAATGGGCGCCCCAGTTGTTGTAAACCGACGACACGCGCGGCGTCGGCGCGAAGGAAGCCATGTCGCTGGCCTGTCCGAAGCCGATCTTGCCCGCCTGCTGCAACTGCGCCAGCGGCGCGGTCGAGTTGGTGTGTTGCAGGATCACGTCCACCCCCTCGGCCATCAGGGCGTTGGCGGCGTCGGCCTCTTTCGCGGGGTCGAACCAGGTATAGGCCCAGACCACCCGCATCTCGACATCCGGGTTCGCCTTTCTGGCGTGGATAAAGGCCGAGTTGATGCCCTGGATCACTTCGGGGATGGGAAAGGTCGCGATATAGCCGATCTTGTTCGTCCGCGTCATGCGGCCCGCGATGGTGCCCGTCACCGCGCGGCCTTCGTAGAAGCGGCCATTATAGGTGCCCACGTTGTCGGCGCGCTTGTAGCCCGTGTTGTGTTCGAACTTGATGTCGGGGAACTTGGCCGCGACGTTGATGACCGCGTCCATGTAGCCGAAGCTGGTCGCATAGATCACGTCGTTTCCGGCAAGCGCAAGCTGGGTCAGCGCGCGTTCGGCATCGACCCCTTCGGGAACGCTTTCCAGATAGGTCGTTTCAACCCGGTCGCCGTATTCGGCCTCGACCGCCAGGCGGCCCTGGTCGTGCTGATAGGTCCAGCCGCCGTCGCCCACGGGGCCCACATAGATGAAGCCGACCTTCAGGGGGTCTTCCTGCGCCCAGGCGGGCAGGGCAAGGCTGATCGTCGTCATGGCGGCGACGCTGGCGATAAGCTGTCTGCGGTTCATTCTTCCCTCTCTGATGGGCCCGGCGTCAGCGCAGGGCGTGAAAATCCTGTCCCAGCGATCCGGGCGCGGTGCCGCCCGCGCGGCGGCTGAACTTCTGCCGGGCGGAAATCGCCACCAGCACGATGATCGTCGCCAGATAGGGGGCCATGGACAGCAGTTGCACCGGCACCCGGACGCCCGCCGCTTGCAGGCGCAGTTGCAGCGCGGTGACGCCGCCGAACAGCCATGCGCCCGCCAGCACGCCGGCGGCGGTCCAGTTGGAAAAGACCACGATGGCCAGCGCGATCCAGCCCGCGCCCGCTGTCATGCCCTCGGTCCATTGCAGCACCGTGGCGATCGAGATGAACGCCCCGCCGACCCCCGCCATGGCGCCGCCGAAGGCGATGGCCGCAAGGCGGACGCGGCGCACGTCATGGCCGAGCGCATGGGCCGCATCGTGGTTCTCGCCCACGCCGCGCAGGATCAGGCCCGCGCGGGACCGGTTCAGGAACCACCAGATCAGCGGCACCATCAGCAGTCCTAGCCAGACGATCCAGTTGAGACCCAGCGGTCCGGGGGCCATGGCGGGGGCCTTGACCCCTTCCATCGGCTTGCCGAACAGCGCGGCCAGGCCCAGGCCGAACAGCGTGAGCGCCAGGCCCGACGCGACCTGGTTCGACAGCAGGAACTGCGTCAGGGCGGCGAAGGGCAGGGCGATCAGCGCGCCCGCCAGGGCGGCGGCGGCAAAGCCCAGAAAGGGATTGCCGCTGTGATGGGCGGCGGCGAAGCCGGCCAGGGCGCCGGTGATCATCATCCCCTCGACCCCCAGGTTCAGGACGCCCGCGCGTTCGACCACCAGCTCGCCCAGGGCGGCGAACAGGATGGGGGTGGAGGCCGACAGCAGCAGCAGGAACAGGGCGACGGGGTCGATCATGCCGTGACCTTCCGGGCGATGCGATAGCGGGTCAGCAGATCCAGGCCCAAAAGAAAGAACAAGAGCATGCCCTGGAAGACCTGCACGGTCGCGGCAGGCAGGTTCAGCATCAGCTGCGCCATTTCCCCGCCGATATAGGTCAGCGCCAGCAGCAGCCCGGCCAGCAGGATGCCCACGGGGTGCAAGCGGCCCAGAAAGGCCACGATGATCGCGGTGAAGCCGTAACCCACGCCCACCTTGTCGGTGATCTGGCCCGCGGGGCCGGCGACCTCGAACAGGCCCGCCATGCCCGCCAGCGCGCCCGAAAGGCCCAGGCAGAAGGCCACCAGCGTTTCGGGTTTCACCCCGGCGAAGCGGGCGGCGCGGGGGGCGATGCCGGCGGCGCGGATATGGAAGCCGCGGATGTGGCGCGACATCAGGAACCAGGTGGCCAGCACGGCTGCGGCGGCGGCGACCACGCCCCAATGCGCGCCGGTTCCCGCGATCAGTTCGGGGTTCGCGGCCGCCGGGTATTGCTGGAGGTTGCGCGATCCGGGAAAGCCCATCCCTTCCGGGTTCTTCATCGGCCCAAAGGCCATCCAGGCGGCGATGCGCTGCGCGACATAGACCAGCATCAGCGACACAAGGATCTCCGAGGCTCCGAACCAGTTGCGCAGCAGCGCCGGGATCATGCCCCAGGCCCATCCGCCCGCCGCGCCCGCGACCACCATGGCGGGGAAAATCCACATGCCCGGCGCGGGATAGGCGGCCAGGGCCACCGCCGCGCCGGCGATGGCGCCGATGATGTATTGCCCCTCGGCGCCGATGTTCCAGATGCCCGCGCGGAAACCGACGGCCAGGCCCGAGGCGATCAGGATCAAGGGCGCCGCCTTGACCAGCAGTTGCGGGCGGGAATAGCCGGCGGCGGGGCCGAACAGCGGATCCCAGAAGATCGTCCTGATCGCGGCCACGGGGTCATGGCCCATCACGGCGAACAGCACGCCGCCCGCGACCATCGTCGCCAGCACCGCCATGACGGGCGTGGCGATCTGCAACACGAGGGGGGTGTCGGTGCGGGGAACAAGGCGGATCATGGATGCGCCACCTCCATCCCGTGCGCGCCGCCCAGCATCAGGCCGATCTGGTCCAGGGTCAGGCCTTCGGTTGGCCGGGGGTCGGACAGGCGGCCTTCGTTCAGCGCGCAAAAGCGGTCGGAGAGTTCCAAGAGTTCGTCCAGATCCTGTGAAATCACGATGACGCCCGCGCCGGAGCGCGCCAGATCCAGCAGCGACTGGCGCACGGCGGCGGCCGCCCCCGCATCCACGCCCCAGGTGGGCTGGTTCACCACCAGCACGCGCGGAGCCTGCATCACCTCGCGCCCGACCACGAATTTTTGCAGATTGCCGCCCGACAGCGCCTTGGCGGCGGTGCCGGGGCCGGGGGTGCGCACGTCGAAGGCGCGGATGACCGTTTCGGCATAGGCGCGGGCGGCGGGGCGGTCGATCAGGCCCCTGCGGACAAGACCCTTGCGCGCGCCCGCCGTCAGCAGCGTGTTGTCGGTCAGGCTGAAATCCGGGACGGCGGCATGGCCCAGCCGATCCTCCGGCGCGGCCAGAAGGCCCGCGCTGCGGCGCGCTTCGGGGCCAAGGCGCGACAGGTCCGCGCCTTTCAGCAGGATCGTGCCGGGGGCGCTGCGGATCTCGCCCGACAGCGCGGCCAGCAATTCGTCCTGGCCATTTCCGGCCACGCCGCCGATGCCCAGGATCTCGCCCGCGCGCAGGGCCAGGGCGACGCCTTTCAACGCCGTGCCCTCGGCGGCGGGCGCGGCCTGCGTGAGGTTGCGGACCTGCAACAGAACCTCGCCCGCCTGCCGCCCGCTGCGGTCGACGGGGCGCATCTCTCCGCCCACCATCATCGCGGCCAGGGCGCGCGCGGAATGGGCGCGGGGGTCGCAACTGTCCACCACGCGGCCGCCGCGCAGGATCGTGGCGCGGTCGCAATGGGTGCGGATTTCCTCGAGCTTGTGGCTGATGTAAAGGATCGCAGTCCCCCCGTCCGCCAGCTTGCGCAGGGTGGCGAACAGCAGTTCGGCCTCTTGCGGGGTCAGGACGCTGGTGGGTTCGTCCATGATCAGCAGGCGCGGGTTCTGAAGCAGGCAGCGGATGATCTCGACCCGCTGGCGTTCGCCCGCCGACAGGGTGACGACGCGGCGGGCGGGGTTCAGCGGCAGGCCGAAATCCTGGCTGACCCGGGCGATTTGCGCCGAAAGCGCGCGCCGGGGCGGCGGGTTCTCCATCCCCAGGGCGACGTTTTCGGCAACCGTCAGCGCGTCGAACAGTGAAAAATGCTGGAACACCATCGCCACGCCCGCCGCCCGCGCGGCGCGGGGGTCGGCGGGCTGATGCGGCTGTCCGTTCAACAGCATCTGCCCTTGATCCGGGCGCACAAGGCCGTAGATCATCTTGACCAGCGTCGATTTGCCCGCGCCGTTCTCGCCCAACAGGGCGTGGATCTCGCCCGATTGCACGGCAAAGGACACATCGTCGTTGGCGCGGACGCCGGGAAAGGATTTGCCGATCCCCAAGGCCCGGAAAACTGCCGCGTCGGTCAAAAGTTGTCCCCTTGGTCAAATCCCTACCTGCTTATCCCGGCTTGCCTGCCTTCGGCAATTGCGCTGTTTGGACAGGCTGCGATACAAGCCTGATCATGCCCGCGAAAAATCCCCGATTCATCCATCTCCGCACGCATTCCGAGCATTCGTTGCTGGAAGGCGCCATTCCCGTGGGCAAGCTGCCCGGTCTTGCGGCGGATGCCGGAATGCCCGCCGTGGCGCTGACCGACACCAACGCGATGTTCGCGGCCCTGGAATTCAGCGTGAAGGCCATGGACAAAGGCGTCCAGCCGATCGTCGGCTGCCAGATCACCGTGCAGGACGGCGCGACCGGGCCGGTGGTGCTGCTGGCGCAGAACGGGGCGGGCTGGCTGAACCTGATGGCGCTGTCGTCCTGCCTTTACCTGCGCGACGGCGGCGCGCCGCCGCATGTGACCGTCGATGAACTGCTGACCCACGCCGAGGGGCTGATCTGCCTGACCGGCGGGCCGACAGGGCCGCTGGGCTGCCTGATCGCGCAAGGGCAGCGCGACAAGGCCGACGCGCTGGCCGACCGGCTGGCCGCCGCCTTTCCCCGGCGGCTTTACGTCGAATTGCAGCGCCACCCCGGCGAGAACGGCCAGCTGATGCCCGCCGAGGCCGCGTCCGAAGGCGGGCTGATCGACCTGGCCTATGCCAAGGGCCTGCCGCTGGTCGCCACGAACGACGTGTATTTTCCCAAGCCCGACATGTTCGAGGCCCATGACGCGCTGATCTGCATCGCCGAAAAGGCCTATGTGGACCAGTCGCAGCCCCGCCGCCGCCTGACGCCGCAGCATTATTTCAAGTCGGCCGAGGAGATGGCCGTGCTGTTCGCCGACCTGCCCGAGGCGCTGGAGAACACCGTCGAGATCGCCCGCCGCTGCGCCTTCGCGGTCAGCAAGCACAAGCCGATCCTGCCGCGCTTTGCCGACGACGAGGTCGAGGAACTGCGCCACCAGGCCCGCGCGGGCCTCGAGGCGCGGCTGCGCGTCATTCCCCATGCCGTTCCCGTCGAGGAATACCAGGCCCGTCTGGAGTTCGAGCTGGGCATCATCGAGCAGATGGGCTTTCCAGGCTATTTCCTGATCGTGGCCGACTTCATCAAGTGGGCCAAGGACCGCGACATTCCCGTGGGGCCGGGGCGGGGATCGGGCGCGGGGTCGCTGGTGGCCTATGCGCTGACCATCACCGACCTAGATCCCTTGCGCTACAACCTGCTGTTCGAGCGCTTCCTGAACCCCGAACGCGTGTCGATGCCGGATTTCGACATCGACTTCTGCATGGACCGGCGCGAGGAGGTGATCCGCTATGTCCAGGACCGCTACGGCAAGGACAAGGTGGGCCAGATCATCACCTTCGGCGCGCTTTTGTCCAAGGCCGCCGTGCGCGACGTGGGCCGGGTCTTGCAGATGCCCTTCGGCCAGGTGGACCGCCTGTCCAAGATGATCCCGCTGGAAGGCGTGAAGCCCGTCAGCATCGCCAAGGCCCGCGCCGACGAGCCCCGCCTGCGCGAAGCCGCCAAGGAAGAGGTGGTCAAGCGCCTGCTGGACTATGCGGAACAGCTGGAAGGGCTTTACCGCAACGCCTCCACCCATGCGGCGGGCGTGGTGATCGGCGACCGGCCGCTGGACCGGCTGGTGCCGCTGTATCGCGATCCGGCCTCCGACATGCCGGCCACGCAGTTCAACATGAAATGGGTGGAACAGGCCGGGCTGGTGAAGTTCGACTTCCTGGGCCTGAAGACGCTGACGGTGATCCAGAACGCCGTGGACCTGATCAACGGCGGCGGCCGTCCCCTGCATGTCGCCGCCGACGGGCGCGTGCTCTACGACCCGGCGCCGGGAACCGAAAACCAGATCAACCTGATCCCGCTGGACGACAAGGCGGCCTACGACCTGTTCGCCAGCGCCAAGACGGTCGCGGTGTTCCAGGTGGAATCCAGCGGCATGATGGACGCGCTGCGCCGGATGCGGCCGACCTGCATCGAGGACATCGTGGCGCTTGTGGCCCTGTATCGCCCCGGCCCGATGGAGAACATCCCAACCTATTGCGAGGTCAAGAACGGACTGCGGAAACTGGAATCGATCCACCCCAGCATCGACCATATCCTGGCCGAGACGCAGGGCATCATCGTTTATCAGGAACAGGTGATGCAGATCGCCCAGGTCATGGCGGGCTACAGCCTCGGCGGCGCCGACCTGTTGCGCCGCGCCATGGGCAAGAAGATCGCCAGCGAGATGGCCAAGGAACGCCCGAAATTCGTCAATGGCGCGGTGGCCAACGGCGTGGACGCCAAAAAGGCGGGCGAGGTCTTCGACCTGCTGGAAAAATTCGCCAACTACGGCTTCAACAAGTCCCACGCGGCGGCTTATGCCGTGGTCAGCTATCAGACCGCCTGGCTGAAGGCCAACCACCCGGTCGAGTTCATGGCCGCGGTGATGAACTGCGACATCCACCTGACCGACAAGCTGGCGATCTACAAGCGCGAATGCGACCGCATGGGCATCGCCATCGTGCCGCCCTGCGTGAACCGCTCCGCCCCCACCTTCAGCGTGCGCGAAGGCCGCATCCATTATGCCCTGGGCGCGCTCAAGGGGGTGGGCGTGGACGCCATGAAGCTGATCCACGACGCGCGGGGCGACACGCCCTTCCGCGACATCCACGATTTTGCCCGCCGCGTGGACATGAAGCGCGTGGGCAAGCGCCCGCTGGAGATGCTGGCCCGCGCAGGCGCCTTCGACGTGCTGGACGACAACCGCGCCCGCGTGGTCAAGGGTCTGGACGCGCTGTGCGCATGGTCGGCGGCGGTGCAGGAGCAGGCGGCCTCCAGCCAGACATCGCTGTTCGGCGGGGGCGAGGATCTGCCGCCGCCCCGTGCCCCCATCGCCGGGGTCTGGCTGCCCACCGAAAAGCTGGGCGAGGAGTTCAAGGCGGTCGGCTTTTATCTGTCCGGCCATCCGCTGGACGATTACCAGTCCGACCTGCGCCGCAAGAAAGCCCAGACGCTGGCGCAGATCTGCGTCGAGGCCGCCGGCGGCCCGTTCGTCGCCTTTATCGCGGGCACCGTCGCCGCGCGGATGGAACGCAAGTCGGCCAAGGGAAACGCTTATGCCTTTGTCAGCCTGTCCGATCCCACCGGCATCTACGAGGTCACGGTGTTCTCGGACCTTCTGGCCGCGACGCGCCCCCTGCTGGAACCAGGGCAGAACGTGGTGTTGCAGGTCAAGGTCGAGCCTTCGGGCGACGAGGTGAAGATGCTGGCCAATTCGGTCGTTTCCTTGCCCGACTTTGTGGCCGACGCGGGCGCGGGCTGCCTGGCGGTCGAGATGCAGGGCAGCGACACCATCCCCCGTCTGGCCGAGACCCTGGCCCGCATCCGCGCCGAGATCACCGTTCCCGCCCGCTCGCGCGGCCCCGTCCTGCTGCGCATCCGCGAGGGCGACGAGCTGATCGAGATCGAGGTCGCGAACGACGCCCCCCTGACGAGCCCCGCCCGCCAGGCCTTGCGCGCGGTGCCGGGCGTGCTGGACGTGGTCGAGGAATAGACCTAGGCAAATGTTCGCCTTTCGTGCTAATCCTTTGAAAACAGAAAAGAGGCGGGCATGAGGGTTCTGGGGATCGACCCGGGTTTGCGGAACATGGGGTGGGGCGTGATCCTGGTCGAGGGACCGCGCCTGCGCCACGTCGCCAACGGCGTGATCCAGACGGCCGGGGGCGACCTGGGCACGCGGCTGTCGCAACTGTATCGCGGGCTGTGCGCGGTGATCGCGGCCCACGCGCCCGACGCGGCGGCGGTGGAGCAGACCTTTGTGAACAAGGACGCGGTGGGCACGCTGAAGCTGGGCCAGGCGCGCGGCATCGCCCTTTTGGCCCCGGCGGAAGCGGGGATCCTTGTGGGCGAATACGCCCCGAATGCGGTCAAGAAGACCGTGGTGGGCGTGGGCCATGCGGGCAAGGATCAGGTTCAGCACATGGTCAAGGTGCAGCTTCCGGGCGTCACCTTCGACAGCGCCGATGCGGCGGATGCGCTTGCCATCGCCATCTGCCACGCCCGCCACCTGCAAGGCCGCAGCCTGCGCATCGTGGAACGGTCCGCATGATCGGCCGCATCGCCGGGATCATCCTGCACCGTGCCCGCGATCATGTCCTGATCGACGTGCGCGGCGTGGGCTATATCGTCCATGTCAGTGAAAGAACCGCCGCCAGCCTGCCGCCGGTGGGGCAGGCGACGGCGCTTTATACCGACCTGATGGTGCGCGAGGATCTGCTGCAACTGTTCGGCTTCCCCTCGATGCTGGAAAAGGAATGGCACCGGCTGCTCACCAGCGTGCAAGGGGTGGGCGCCAAGGTGTCGCTGGCGATCCTGGGCACCCTGGGGCCGGAAGGGCTGGGCCGCGCCATCGCGCTTGGCGACTGGGCGTCCGTCCGCAAGGCGAATGGCGTCGGCCCGAAGCTGGCGCAGCGGGTGGTGCTCGAGTTGAAGGACAAGGCCCCCTCGGTCATGGCGCTTGGCGCGACGCTGACGGTGGACATGGGCGTGCCGATGGTCGAGGCCGATGCGGCGGTCATCGAGGCCGCTGTCCCGGCCGCCCGGCCGGCCGCCCCGTCGGATGCCGTGCTTGCCGCCCGCGCGACCTCTGACGCGCTGTCCGCGTTGTCCAATCTCGGCTATGCTGCCAGCGAGGCGGCGCAGGCCGTGGCCGAGGCGCAGGCGCGGGAACCGAACCTCCAAACCCCCGCGTTGATCCGCGCGGCGCTGCGCCTGCTGGCGCCGAAGGAATAGAAAAAAGGGGGGAGAGCGATGCACGGGAACGCCAAGGTCTTCATCCTGATGGCCGCCATGACCGCCCTGGTCATGGCGCTGGGCTGGATGCTGGGCGGTCAGGGCGGCGCGATGATCGCGCTGCTGCTGGCGGGCGGCATGAACGTCTTTTCCTGGTGGAACAGCGACAAGATGGTGCTGCGCCAGCAGGGGGCGGTGGAACTGTCGCCAAGCCAGGGGGGCGATCTTTACACGCTGACCGCCGAACTGGCGCGACGGGCGGACCTGCCGATGCCGAAACTGTATCTGCTGCCGACCGAACAGCCCAACGCCTTTGCCACCGGCCGCAATCCCGAGAACGCGGCCGTGGCGGTGACGCAGGGTCTGGTCCGCAGCCTGTCGCGCGACGAGATCGCGGGCGTGATCGCGCATGAACTGGCCCATATCAAGCACCGCGACACGCTGACCATGACCGTCACCGCGACCCTGGCGGGGGCCATCGCGATGATGGGCAACATGATGATGTTCACCGGCGGGCGCGACGACCGGGGCGGCGGCCTGGGCGCGATCCTGGCGATTATCTTTGCGCCCCTGGCCGCGATGATGGTGCAGATGGCGATCTCCCGCACCCGGGAATTCGAGGCGGATGCGACCGGCGCGCGGATCTGCGGCCAGCCGCAGGCCCTGGCCTCGGCCCTGGCGAAGATCTCGCGGATGGCGGGGCGGGTGCTGAACATTCCGGCGGAAAAGAACCCGGCAGCGGCGGCGATGTTCATCGTCAATCCGCTGGGAGGCCTGCGCATGGACCGCCTGTTCGCCACCCATCCCGCGACCGAGGATCGCATCGCCCGGCTGATGGCGATGAACGGGCGCGCGACCATGGCCGAACGCGCCTCGTCCATCCCGCGCAGCGGGCGCGACGATGGCCCCTGGGGGCGCGGATGATCCAGCCCGACCCGACCCTGCGCCCCCAGCCGATGGACGGCGAATCAGAGGACCGCGCCCTGCGCCCGCAGATGCTGTCCGAATTCGTGGGCCAGGCCGAGGCGCGCGCCAATCTGCGCGTCTTCATCGAAAGCGCCAAGATGCGCGGCAAGGCGATGGATCACACGCTGTTCTTCGGCCCGCCCGGCCTGGGCAAGACCACGCTGGCGCAGATCATGGCCCGCGAACTGGGCGTGAATTTCCGCATGACCTCGGGTCCGGTGCTGGCGCGGGCGGGTGATCTGGCGGCGATCCTGACCAACCTCGAAGCGCGCGACGTGCTGTTCATCGACGAGATCCACCGCATGAACCCGGCGGTCGAGGAGATCCTGTATCCCGCGATGGAGGACTTCGAGCTGGACCTGGTGATCGGCGAAGGCCCCGCCGCGCGGACCGTGCGGATCGAGTTGCAGCCCTTCACCCTTGTCGGCGCCACGACACGCCTTGGCCTGCTGACCACGCCCTTGCGCGACCGCTTCGGCATCCCGACGCGGCTGGAATTCTATACGATTGCCGAACTGGACCTGATCGTGCAGCGCGGTGCGCGGCTGATGGGCATCAGCGCCGATCCCGACGGGACGCGCGAAATCGCCCGCCGCGCGCGCGGCACTCCCCGGATCGCCGGACGGCTGCTGCGCCGGGTGGTGGATTTCGCCCTGGTCGAGGGAGACGGGCGGCTGAACAGGGAAATCGCGGACGCCGCGCTGACGCGCCTCGGCGTGGACGACATGGGCCTGGACGGCGCGGACCGGCGTTACCTGATGCAGATGGCCGAACATTACGGCGGCGGGCCGGTGGGGGTTGAAACGCTGTCCGCCGCCCTTTCCGAAAGCCGCGACGCCATCGAGGAGGTGATCGAGCCCTATCTGCTGCAACAAGGCCTGGTTGCCCGGACGCCGCGCGGGCGGCAGTTGACGGCGGGCGCGTGGCGGCATCTGGGGCTTGCGGCGCCGGCCGCGCCTTCGCAGGGCAGTCTGTTCGACGGCTGACGTCGCACGGGGGCGCTGCCCCCGTCGCGCCATGCGCGACTCCCCCGGGATATTTGCGGTCCAATGCAGGAACCAAGAACGCCCCATCCCGCGAAGGGATGGGGCGCCTGCTTCGGACACGGTCATCGGCGTCCCCGCCTGTACCGTGATGTCAGAATGCCGCCAAAAGGTTGAGAAACCGTGAAGCGACCTGCTTTGGACCGCAAATATCCCACGGGGGTCCGGGGGTGTGAAACCCCCGGCCTCTCGCATCAGGGCGTCAAACCCTCGGGGTCGGGCAAGCCATTGACCCGGGCTGTCGCTGTCAGGGTGTTTGCCAGCAGGCAGGCGATGGTCATCGGACCCACGCCGCCCGGCACCGGGGTGATCGCGCCCGCGGTCTGGCTTGCGGCGTCGAAATCGACATCGCCGACCAGCCCGTCATCGGTGCGGTTGATGCCCACGTCGATCACCGTCGCGCCCGGCTTGATCCAGTCGCCCTGCACAAAGCGCGCCCGGCCCACGGCCGCAACGATGATGTCGGCCTGACGGCACAGTTCCGGCAGATTCTTCGTGCGCGAGTGGGCGACCGTCACCGTCGCGCTGTCGCGCAGCAGAAGCTGGGCCATCGGCTTGCCCACGATGTTGCTGCGCCCGATCACCAGGGCGTTCTTGCCCCCGAGATCGCCCAGGTGGTCGCGCAGCAGCATCAGGCAACCCAGGGGCGTGCAGGGAACCATGGCCTTTTGCCCCGTCGCCAGCCGACCCACGTTCAGGATGTGGAACCCGTCCACATCCTTGTCGGGGTAGATGGCGTTGATCACCGCGGATTCGTCCATGTGGCGGGGCAGGGGCAGTTGCACCAGGATGCCGTTGACCGAAGGATCGGCGTTCAGCCGGTCGATCAGCGCCAGCAGATCGGCCTGCGGCGTTTCGGCGGGCAGGCGGTGTTCGAACGAGTTCATGCCGACCTCGCGCGTCATGCGGCCCTTGGAGCGCACGTAAACCTGGCTGGCCGGATCCTCGCCCACCAGCACCACGGCCAGGCCGGGGGTGATGCCCCGGGCCGTCATCGCGGCGACCCCGGTCGCGATGCGGGCGCGCAGGTCGGCGGCGAAGGCCTTGCCGTTGATCAGGGTGGCGGTCATGGGCAGTGTCGCGGTCACGGGCGGTCTCCGTTCAGGTAGCGGTCTTCCTGCGCGATGGCGGCTTCGACCATTTGCCGCCAAATATTCTCGATCAGCGCCCGCTCCAGTCCGCGCGATGCGGCGTGACGGCCCGCGTTTGCGACAACCTCCTCGACCCGTTCGTCGATGCGGGCGGGCAGGCCGATCTGTTCCTTGATCCGGGCCGCGCGGGCGATCAGCGCGTAACGCTGCGCCAGAAGGCCCACAAGCTGTTCGTCCAGGGCGTCGATATGGGCGCGCAGCGTCGCCATGTCCGAGATGTCGTCGATCTGCATCGGACCCTCCATGTGCTGGCATGGGGGATGCACCGGGCAGCAGGGCTGTGCAAGACCAAAGAGAAACCCCGGCATGGCGGCCGGGGTTTGTTCGCGTCACGCGGGGGCGGGATCGCCGCCAGGGGCGGGCTTGCCCGCCTTGGGGATCGCCGTCACCGCCGGGATCAGGCTGCCGGGCGTGTCGTCGTCGCCGCCCAGCGGCTCGCCCCGCAGAACCTTGCCGATCTCCTCGCCCGTCAGGGTCTCGTATTCCAGAAGGCCCTGGGCCAGCCGCTCGAACTCCTCGTTCTTTTCCAGAAGGATGCGGCGGGCGGTCTGGTAGCCTTCCTCGATCAGGTCGCGGACCTCCTGCTCGATCAGCTCCTTGGTCGCGGCCGAGATCGAGAAACCCCCGGTCGAGCCGTTATAGCCTTCATGCGCCTCGGCATAGTCGATGTTGCCCACCTTGTCGGACATGCCCCACCGCATCACCATGGCGCGGGCAAGCTGGCTGGCCTGCTGTATGTCGCCCGCCGGGCCGTTGCTGACGCCTTCCTCGCCGTACTTGATGATTTCGGCGGCCTTGCCGGCCATGGTCATGGCCAGCTTCTGCTTGGCCTCGTCCTTGTGGAAGTTCAGGCGGTCCATCTCGGGCAGGCTGACCACCATGCCCAGGGCGCCGCCGCGCGGGATGATCGTGGCCTTGTAGACCGGATCGCATTTCGGCAGCGAAAGGCCCACCACGGCATGGCCCGCCTCGTGATAGGCGGTCTTTTCCTTCTGCTCGGGCGTCAGGACCATGGAGCGGCGTTCCACGCCCAGCATGACCTTGTCCTTGGCGTTCTCGAAATCCTCCATGCTGACAAAGCGGCGGCCGATGCGGGCGGCCATCAGGGCGGCCTCGTTCACGAGGTTCATCAGGTCCGCGCCGGAAAAGCCGGGCGTGCCGCGCGCGATGATGCGCAGGTCCACGTCGGGGCCGACCGGCACCTTGCGGGCATGGACCGACAGGATCTTCTCGCGCCCCTTGATGTCGGGGTTCGGGACATGGATCTGGCGGTCGAAGCGGCCGGGGCGCAGCAGGGCGGGGTCCAGCACGTCGCGGCGGTTGGTGGCGGCGACAATGATGATGCCCTCGTTGGCCTCGAACCCGTCCATTTCCACCAGAAGCTGGTTCAGGGTTTGCTCGCGTTCGTCGTTGCCGCCGCCGATGCCCACGCCGCGCGCGCGGCCCACTGCGTCGATTTCGTCGATGAAGACGATGCAGGGGGCGGATTTCTTGGCCTGCTCGAACATGTCGCGGACGCGGGACGCGCCGACGCCCACGAACATTTCCACGAAATCGGACCCCGAGATGGTGAAGAAGGGCACGCCCGCCTCGCCCGCGATGGCGCGGGCGAGCAGCGTCTTGCCGGTGCCCGGAGGGCCGACCAGCAGCGCGCCTTTCGGGATCTTGCCGCCCAGGCGGCTGAATTTCTGCGGGTTGCGCAGGAACTCGACGATCTCCTCAAGCTCCTCCTTGGCCTCGTCGATGCCCGCCACGTCGTCGAATGTCACGCGGCCGTGCTTTTCGGTCAGCAGCTTGGCGCGCGACTTGCCAAAGCCCATCGCGCCCCCTTTGCCGCCGCCCTGCATGCGGTTCATGAAGAAGATCCACACGCCGATCAGCAGGATAAAGGGCAGCCAGACGCCCAAAAGGGACATAAAGCCCGACTGCTGCTGGCGGACGACCTTCACGTCGACGTTCTTGGCGATCAGGCGGTCGGCGATATCCTCGCCCTGAGGACGGACGGTGGAATACTGGTTGCCGTCGGTGCCGGTGATGCCCAGTTCCTCGCCGTCGATGGTGACGGCGGAAACCTGATCGTTGTCGACGCGTTGGATGAAGTCCGAATAGCTGATCTGCCGGCTGTTCATTGTTGTCGCGCCGTCGCTGAACAGATTGAACAGCGCCAGGATCATCAGAAACAGGACGACCCAGAAGGCGAGGTTTCGTGCGTTGCCCAAAGCGGGACCTCCGGCGAATATCGATTTGCCCTGAAAATAGGGATTATCGGCGCGTGTTCAATGCGCCATCACCAGCCTGTGGAAATCGGCGGCCCCGCGCAGGGGCCGCAGGTCATAGGGGGCGGCCGCGCGAATCAGCGGCGCCGCCACCAACCGGTCCCCTTCCCAGACCGCGGGCGAGGCGGCGGCCTCGTCCCGGCCCAGACCCGACAGGCGCCATTTGACGCGCGCCATCTCTCCCATTCCCAAGGCGGCGACATGCTGGCCGGGCTTCAAGCCGCTGATCTTCCAGCGGTTGTCCCAGGTTCCGCCCGGGCTGCCCGGGGCGCGCAGGGCGGCGGCGGCTTCGCGGAACAGGCGGATCCGGTCGCCAGCAGGCTCGATCAGGGCACCGTCCAGGGTGACGCGATGGCCGGTTGCGATCGCGTTGAGCGCGTGCAGCACGGTGTTGCGGCGCGGCGGATAATCGGCGCCGGTGATCCAGCGGCAGGCCGCGACGATCAGCCGCCGGCGAATCTCGGCCGGGGCGTCCTGATAAGGGCGGCGGGGCAGGGTCAGGCTGCCGTTGCGGATCACCGCGTCGCGCGCGGCATGGGCGGCATAGTGCGACAAAGCGTCGCGGGCTTCGCCGATGTGCCCGGCGGCGCGGGCCAGGGCGGCGACATCCAGCCCCGTGGCGGCAATGGCCTTGCGGATGCGGATGCGGTCGAAATCCTCGTTCTCGTTGCTGGGATCGTCGGTCCAGCCGATCCCGCGCGCCGCCAGCCAGTCGCGCAGATCCTGGCGTCCCGCGCCCAGCATGGGGCGCAGCCAGCGGATGCCGAAGGCATCGCGCCATTCCGCCATGGACGCCAGGCCGTCGATCCCCGAGCCCCGCCCCAGCCGCATCAGCAGCGTTTCGGCCTGATCGTCGGCGGTATGGCCCAGCAGGACGGCGGAAAGGCCGTTGCGCTGCGCCCAGCCGGACAGCAGCCGCAGCCGGGCGTCGCGCGCGCTGGCCATCAGGTTCCCGGCCTCGGTCCCGCGCTGCCACAGCAGGGTGGCATAGGGCAGGCCAAGCGCGCGGGCCGCGCGGCCGACCTGCCGCGCCTCGTCCGCGCTTTCGGGGCGCAGGCCGTGATCCACGGTCGCCACCATGATCCGGCGCCCGCGCGCCCAGTCCGCCACCATATGCATCAGCGCCATCGAATCGCCCCCGCCGGACACGGCGACGCCAAGCGCGGGCATGTCGGCGGCCAGCCGATCCAGCGCGGCATGGATGCGGAAAGCGGGATCGGCGGCGGCCAGGGTCATCGGCTTTACCGGGGTTCGGCCAGATCGGCCTCGGCTTCCGCTTCGGCGGCGCCCAGGCCTGCCGCGTCCTCGGCGGCCAGTCCCAGGTCGTTGCTGGTGCAGGCAAGGCGGCTCAGCCGCGTTTCGGCCTCGGCGGCCGAGAGGGTGCCGGGAAAGCGCGCCGGGATTTCGGCCAGATACAGGCAGGCGGCGGTAGGGTCGCCGTCGTCGGCGATGACGCGGGCGATGCCCAGCAGGCTTTCGGCGGCGCGCGGGCCGTCGGGATCGGCGGCGAACCCTTCCAGCCAGGCCGCCGCGGCGCCCTTGGCGTCGCCCGCGCTGTCCAGCGCCGCGCCGCGCAGGAACAGCGCCTCGGCAGCCAGGGCCCCGCCCGCATGGGCTTCGGCCACGGCGCCGAACATCTCGGCCGCGCGGCGGAAATCGCCGCTGGCCATGACCTGCTGGGCCGCGTCGAAATCGGCCTGTTCGCCTGCGCCCGCCGGCTTTCCGCCACCGCCGGCCTGCGGCGTCGCGGGGCCGAGGTTCGGGACGGGACTGCCGCTGCGGCCCAGATCCTGCATGGTCAGGGCGGCCAGATCGCAACCCTCGTCCATCTCGCACAGGCGGAACTCGATGTCGGCAAGGCGGCGGCTGCCGTCGGCCACGATCCGGTGGATGCGGTTCTGCATCTGCTCGGTCCGGTCGGTCAGCCGGGCCAGCCGCTGTTCCATGGCGTTCATGCGGTCGATGGCGGTGTCACCCCCGGCGGCCTGGAACCCCGCCGCGCCCGAGGCGACAAGTTCCGACCGCAGCGCCTGCAACTGGCCGCGCAAGTCCGTCAGCTCGGCCCGCAGATCGGCCAGCGTGGGTTCCTGCGCGACGGCCGGCAGCGCCACCGTGACGGCCAGAAGGGCGGTGGCGACGGCCCGCAGGATCACGAGCCCGCCCCGGCCGGGCTGACCACCGTCACCGCGCGGCGGTTCTTGGCATAGCAGGCCTCGTCCGAACAAACCTCGCGCGGGCGTTCCTTGCCGAAGCTGAGCGTGCGCACCCGGTCGGCCCCCACGCCCTGCGCGATCAGGTATTCCTGCACGGCGCTGGCCCGGCGCGCGCCAAGCGCCAGGTTGTATTCGCGGGTGCCGGTTTCCTCGGCATGGCCCTGGACCACGGCGTTGAAGGACGTGTGGGTGTTCAGCCATTGGGCCTGCCGCGCCAGGATCGTCCGCGCCTCGGCCGTCAGGGCCGTCTGGTTGGCCGCGAACAGCACGGTGTTGCCCACGGTGTCGTTGAAATATTGCGCCGTCGCCTCGTTCCCCAGGGTGCCGCCGGCCAGGTCGCCCTGATACAGCGCGCCGCCCCCCGCATTGGCATAGGGATCGACGACCGCCGACTGGGTGACCGGCGGCGCGGGCTGCGCGCAGGCGGCAAGGGTCAGCAGCAGGGCGGCGGCAGCGGGCTTCTTCCAGGCGATCATCGGCTATCCTTCCGGCGCGGTGGATCAGGGCATCAACGGACCCCAAGAGGGATCCGAGGCGGCAAAGTCAAGGCTCAGCGGTCGCATGTTGCGCCCGGTGATGTCCACCGAATGCAGGCGCGGCTGGCCATTCCCGCCCGGCGTGACCCGCGTGAACATCACCACGCGGCCATTGGGGGCCCAGGTCGGGGACTCGTCAAGGAAAGATTCGGTCAGCGTCTTTTCAGCGGATCCGTCCGTGCGCATGGTGGCGATGTGGAAGCGGTCGCCCAGCTGCTTGGCGAAGGCGATCAGATCGCCCTTGGGCGACCAGGCGGGCGAGCCGTAGCGCCCGTCGCCAAAGCTGATCCGCGTCGGCTCGCCCCCGTTCACGCCCACGATATACAGCTGCGGATTGCCCGAGCGGTCGGATTCGAACACGATCCGCTGCCCGTCCGGGCTGAACGAGGGCGCCGTGTCGATGGCGGGCGACTGCACCAGCGGGCGTTGCGCGCCCGATGCCGCGTCCATCAGCCAGATATCGGTGTTGCCGCCCTGTTCGCGGGAATAAACGATCCAGCGTCCATCGGGGCTGAAGCGCGGCGAGAACGCCATGCTGTTCGCGTCCTGCGTCATCGCGCGGGACGTGACGGTCGCCACCTCCATCACCCGGATCTGCGGGAATCCGCTGTCGAAACTGGTGTAAACCAGCCGCCGCCCGTCGCGCGAGAACTGCGGCGCCAGCACCAGGGACGAGCTGTCGGTCATCCACAGGATGTTCTGCCCGTCATAATCCATCACGCCGATCCGCTTGATCCGCGCGTCCTTTGGCCCGGTTTCCTGGACAAAGGCCACGCGGCTGTCGAAATAGGGCTGCTCGCCCGTCAGGCGGGCATAGATCTGGTCGGCGATCTTGTGGGCGGCCCGGCGCCAGTCGCTGGCGCGGGCGTCGAACTGCATCCCGTCGCCTTGGGCCTGACCCGCATAAACGTCATACAGCCGGAACTTGACGCTGATCGCATCGCCCGCCTGCGTCACCTCGGCCGAAACGAGCGCCTGCGCGCCGACCGCCCGCCAGTCCTCGAAGGCGACGGCCTCGCCAAAGCTGCCGGGCGCAACGGCCGCATTGGCGGCGATTTCGCGGAACAGGCCCGTGCCGGTCAGGTCGGCGGCCACCACGCCGCGGATCTTCTGGGCCACCGCCGCGTCGCCGTGAAAGGCCGGAATGGCGATGGGCATGGGTTCCGTCACGCCGTCGGTGATCTCGATCTTCAGCGGGCCGTCCTGCGCCAGCGCGGGCAGGGCGGGCAGCGCGGCGGCCAGGGCCATCGCCAGGGTCACGGTCAACGTCCGAAGCATCATATCCTCATTATTCCTGCGACAGGGCCGGAGATGATCCGGCGTCAGTCAAATCCGATCCCGTCGGGGCGAAACTCGACCACGACATCGCGCCAACGGCCGTATTTGTCCATGGGCAGGGGAAAGCCCGCGCCGCCGCACATCATGATCGCCCGCCGCGCCACCTCGAAGGCGTGCTGGGCGCCCCCTTCCGAGCCGCCCCGGTAATCGGCGATCCGCAGGCTGGCCTCGACGGGCCTGCCGTCGGCGGTCATGCTGAATTCGACCGAGACCGACATCCGCGATGCCTCGACCGACAGCGCGCCCTCGTTCCAGCACCGGCCCAGCGCGGCGCGGAAGGCGTCCTTTTCGGCCAGGGACAAGGGCCGGGCCTGCGACAGGCTGGACATGTCGATGCCTTCTTCCGGCGGCAGCGGACGGACGGGCGAGGGGGCGAGCCGCATCGGCTCCACGACGCCGCCCGCCTCGGTTCCGGTGTCGCCGGCCCCGCCGCCGCCCGACATGGCGCCTGCCAGGGCCGCCGCCAGAGGATCCTGCGCCGCCGAGGCCCCCGATCCCCCGTCGATCGTCTGGCTGTTGCCGCCAACCGCGTCCCCCGTCGAGGCGGTATCGGCGCCATCGGCCCCGGCGCTGCCGTCCCGCGCCTCGCGCAGCGCATCCTCCAAAGCCTGCTGGCGGGCAGCCTCGGCCGCAGCCTCGCGTTCGGCGGCCTCGCGTTCGGCGGCCTCGCGCTCGGCGGCAAGGCGGCGTTCGGCGGCTTCGGCCGCCTCACGTTCGGCGGCGCGGCGCTCCTCCTCGGCCCGGCGTTCTTCTGCGGCTTGCCGTTCGGCTTCTGCGGCCTGCCGTTCGGCTTCCGCGCGCCGTTCCGCCTCGGCCCGGCGGGCTTCCGCCGCACGACGCTCTTCCGCGGCCAGCCGTTCGGCTTCCGCCTGACGTTCCTCTTCGGCGCGGCGCTCGGCTTCGGCGCGCTCGCGTTCGGCAGCTTCTTCGGCGGCGCGGGCTTCGGCTTGCCGGCGCTCCTCGGCAGCCTCGCGTTCGGCTGCCGCCGCACGGCGTTCCTCCTCGGCCTCGCGCTCGGCCTCGGCGGCGCGGCGTTCCGCCTCGGCTTCCCTGCGCTCCTCGGCCTCGCGTTCGGCCCGTTCGGCGGCTTCGCGGCGCGCCTGAGCTTCGCGGCGCGCCTCGGCGGCCTGCCGTTCCGCCTCGGCCTGGCGTTCCGCCTCGGCCTGGCGTTCGGCTTCTTCCGCAGCCGCCCGTTCCGCCCGGCGGGCTTCCTCGGCCGCTTCGCGCTCGGCCGTCAGGCGGCGCTCCTCGGCCCGGGCCGCCGCGCCCGCCGCCGCTTCCTCGGCGGCGCGCGCGGCTTCTGCCGCTGCCCGGCGCTCGGCCTCCTGCTGCGCCAGCCGCGCGTTGCGGCGTTCGACCAGCCCTTCGGGGCGAAGCCGGGGCAGGGCGGACCGGTCCAGCGCCAGTTCGGACCGGGGCGCGACGGGCTGCGCCTCGCGGTCCGCGTCCGGGGCCGCGGGCCGGGCAGGCTGCGCCTCGGCCGGCCCGCGGCCCGCATCGGCAGGCACTGCCGGGACCGCATCGTCCGCCGTCTGGTTTTCGGCGGGGGCGCCAAGGTCGGTCGTGACGGCGACCCGGTCGGAGCGCGTGAAATCGGACAGGTCGGGCCGTGCCTCGGGCCGGTCCGGCCGCGCCAGATCCTGGGCGGCATCCTGGGCATCGGGCAGGCTGGCGGCGGCGGGCGCCTGCGCGGTGTCCCGATCCACCGCTGGCGCGGGCATCGCCGCAACGGCCGTCGCGTCCCGGCCGACCGGCCCCGCACCGCGCGACGCGGCGGCAAGGGCCTCGAACTCGGCCCCGCTGATGGTCGCGACCTCGGTCGTGCGCAGGGGGGTCGAGGGCTGCGGACGGAAGAACGCTCCGCCCAGGATCGCCCACAGGATCAGCGCCCCGTGCGCCGATCCCGAAACCCACCATCCGATGCGGCCCTCGCGGTCCTTCATGGCGTCAGCCGTCCATCCTGGGACCGCCGGTATCCGTCACCAGCACGATGTCGGACAGGCCCGCAGCGTTCAGCGCCCCCATCACCTGCACCACGCGGGCATAGGGGATCGCCCCGTCCGCCCGCAGGAACACCCGCTGGCTTTGCCGTTCCGCCAGGATCTCGCGCAGGCGGGTCACGATCTGGTCGGGCGCCACCGGCGCGTCCATCAGCATCATCTCGCCATCGGCGGGGATCGAGATGACCAGCGGTTCTTCCGGTTCCGTGGGCATTGCGGTGGCGGCGGTCTGCGGCAGGTTCAAGGGCACGCCCGCCGTCATCAGCGGCGCGGCGACCATGAAGATCACCAGCAGAACCAGCATCACGTCCACAAAGGGCGTGACGTTGATTTCCGACATCGGCGCGTTGCGGCGGCGTCCCCGGCCCTTGCGGCTGACCCGCTTGACGACGGCGGCGGACATCCTAGGCCTCGTCCATCTGGCGCGACAGCAGGGTCGAGAACTCGTCGGCAAAGGCCTCCCAGTTGCCGGTCACGCGTTCGGCGTCGCCCGACAGCTTGTTGTAGAAGACCACCGCCGGGATCGCGGCCAAAAGGCCGAGCGCGGTTGCCAGCAGCGCCTCGGCAATGCCGGGGGCCACAACGGCCAGGCTGGTGTCCTGGGACATGGCGATGCCCTCGAAGGCCGTCTTGATGCCCCAAACGGTGCCGAACAACCCGATAAAGGGCGCGGTGGAACCCACCGTCGCCAGAAAGGAAAGGCCCCGGAACAGGCGCGATTCCTCGCGCTGGATGGCCACGTTCATCGCGCGGTCGATGCGGGCCGGGCCGCCGGGGATCAGCCCGCCGTCGTCGCGGTGGCTGCGCCGCCATTCGGTCATGCCCGCCGCGAAGATGCGTTCGGACGCGCCCGAGGGGCGCTCGCCCAGGCGGTCGTACAGGTCGTCCAGCGGCTCTCCCGACCAGAAAGCGCGGTCGAAGCGGGCGGCCTCGCGCCGGGCCTGGGCGAAGGCCAGGAATTTCTGGATGATGATCGCCCAGGCCCAGACCGAGGCGACGATCAAGAGCACCATCACCACCTGCACCGTCAGCGAGGCGCGCGCAAACAGCGCCATCAGCGAGAAATCAACGGCCTGCGCGGCCTGGATCGGTTCCATCGTCACTGCCTTTTCGTCGTGATCCATCACGGACCCGGCCGGAGTTCCGGTCGGTTTGCAGGCCTTCTAGCGCCTTCCTAGCAAAGGTTGCAGCCCCTTGCCGCAACACAATGGCGTCACTTTTCAGCAATATCCGGGCGGTGTGACAGAATGGCGGCAAGGGCCGCGGGCAGCCGCGCCGCCCGGCCCGCGCCGTCCAGGCAGGCCAGCGTCACGCGCGCCGCAAACAGCACCGCGTCGTCGCGCCGCACGGTCTGGTCCACCACGATCCGCGCGGCGGTGATCTGCGCCGGGGCGGTCTCGACCGACAGCAGGTCGTCGAAGCGGGCGGGCCGCAGGTAATCCGCCTCGACGCGGCGGACGGCAAAGACATGGCCGCTGCCGGCCTTCAGGGCCGCCTGGTCGATGCCAAGCGCCCGCAGCCATTCCGACCGGCCGCGCTCGATGAATTTCAGGTAATTCGCGTAATAAACGATCCCGGCAAGGTCGGTGTCCTCGTAGTAAACGCGAACCGAAAGCCGATGTGTCATGCGTCCCCCATCCGGGCCGCAAGCCGCAGCGCATGGGCCGGATCGGCGGCCGCCACCGGCAGGACCGGATCATAAGCCGCCCGGATCAGCGCCGCCGTGCCGGGCGACGGCGCCACATCCTGCGCGAATGTCAGGGCGCAGCGCATGAACAGCGCCTCGGCCAGTCGCGCGGGATGGCTGTCGGCCAACCGGCCCTCCATGCGCACAAAGCCCAGGCAGGCGCGGATGCCGCCATTGGCGTCGAACCGGAACATGCGGTATTGATCGGCATCGGCACGAGCCAGCCGGTCCGGCAGGCCGGGCGCGTCGGTCAGCCGGTCCAGGTCCGGAATCCCAACCAGTTCCGGCCAGTCGCGCACGAAGAACAGCATCAGGTTCGCGCCCATGTCCGGGTCGGTCTGCGTCAGCGGGTGGCGGGCATGGGCAAAGCCCGCCCGGATCGCGCCGCGGAAGATGTCCAGGCTTTCGTCGGCCAGACCAAAGATCACCGGCGCCACGGGCCGTCCCCAGCGGGCGCACAGAAACGTTCCGTCGGCGCGGGTGAACGATGCTGCGATCTGATCTGCGGTCATGCCCTGGCCCTTCGCCTTTGTCCAAATATCCTGGGGGGAGTCGCCGGAACGGCGACGGGGGGCAAGGCCCCCCGCCACCATGTCCCCCGGACCCGACGGCTCAATCGACGATGGTTGCCTCGGTCGCGGCCCGCAACTCCTCCTCGGTGACGCCTTCGGCCGTCTCGACAATCTTCAGCCCGCCTTCCACCACGTCCAGCACGCCCAGGTTGGTGATGATGCGGTCCACAACGCCCTTGCCGGTCAAGGGCAGGGTGCATTCGCGCAAGACCTTCGATTCGCCCGCCTTGTTGGTGTGGTCCATGACCACGATCACCCGGCCCACGCCGGCAACCAGGTCCATCGCCCCGCCCATGCCCTTGACCAGCTTGCCCGGGATCATCCAGTTGGCCAGATCGCCGTTCTCGGCCACCTCCATGGCGCCCAGGATCGCGGCGGCGATCTTGCCGCCCCGGATCATGCCGAAGCTGGTGGCGCTGTCGAAATAGGCGGTGCGGTTCAGTTCCGTGATGGTCTGCTTGCCCGCGTTGATGAGATCCGGGTCCTCCTCGCCCTCATAAGGGAAGGGACCCATCCCCAGCATCCCGTTCTCGGATTGCAGGGTGATGTCCTTGTCGCCCACGTAGTTGGCCACCAGCGTCGGAATGCCGATGCCCAGGTTCACGTACATGCCGTCTTCCAGCTCCTGCGCCGCCCGCGCGGCCATCTGGTTGCGATCCCAGCCTTTCACGTCTTGGGCCATCACGCGGTCTCCCTCTTGCGCACGGTGCGCTGTTCGATGCGCTTCTCGTGCTGCCCCTGCACGATGCGGTGCACATAGATGCCGGGCAGGTGGATATGGTCGGGGTCCAGCGAGCCGCGCGGAACGATCTCCTCGACCTCGGCCACGCAGACCTTGCCGCACATGGCGGCGGGCGGGTTGAAGTTGCGCGCGGTCTTGCGGAACACCAGGTTGCCGGTGTCGTCGGCCTTCCAGGCCTTGACGATGGACAGGTCGGCCACGATGCCGCGCTCCAGGATGTAGTCCTGGCCGTCGAAGCTCTTGACCTCCTTGCCCTCGGCGATGACGGTGCCCACCCCGGTCTTGGTGTAGAAGCCCGGGATGCCGCAGCCGCCCGCCCGCATCCGCTCGGCCAGCGTGCCCTGGGGGTTGAACTCCAGCTCCAGTTCGCCCGACAGATACTGGCGCATGAACTCGGCGTTCTCGCCCACATAGGAGGAGATCATCTTTTTGATCTGGCGCGTTTGCAGCAGGATCCCCAGGCCGAAATCATCGACGCCGCAGTTGTTGGACGCCACCGTCAAATCCTTGGTGCCCGCGTCGCGGATGGCCGCGATCAGCAGCTCGGGGATGCCGCAGAGGCCAAAGCCCCCCGCCGCGATGAACATCCCGTCGTGCAGCAACCCCTCCAACGCCTCGCTTGCCGTCGCGTAAACCTTTCTCATCGTCCCTCCCCAAAATGACCGCTCGGGATTTGTCGCTTGCGCGTGGGGCCGAGTCAATGCGGCGGTGCAGCATGGTTGACTTCCGTGCCGCCTGCCGTCAACAAGCGGGTATGAGATCCCGCAACGCTGCCAATGCCACCTATTACCGCCCGCTGACATAGCGGGGGCAGCGTCATGTCAACCGCGCGGGGTGCGGTTGGCGGAAATCAGGACAACGGCCTTGCGCAAGCCCCGGAAGGTCCGTTTCATGCGTCCCCAAACCCTGTCCGTCATCGGCTTCGGCGCCTTTGGCCGGCTGGCCGCCCGCCATCTGCGTCCGCATCTGCCGCTGTCGGTCTGCGATCCCGCCGCGCGGTCGAACGACCTGCCGATGGTCGATGCGGCCCGCGCCGCGCGCGCCGACATCGTGGTGCTGGCCGTGCCCTTGCCGCATCTCGAAGGCGTCTTGCGCGCCATCGCTCCGCATCTGCGGGCGGGTGCCGTGGTGATCGACGTGGCCTCGGTCAAGGTGGAACCGGCGCGGCTGATGCTGGATCTGCTGCCGGATCACGTGGAGATCGTCGCCAGCCATCCGCTGTTCGGCCCCGCCAGCGCGGCGGGCGGTCTTGAAGGCCACGGCATCGCCTGGAGCCCGCTGCGCGGCCGGGCGCACCGGCTGCTGGCGGCGTTCCTGCGCGCGCGGGGCTTGCAGGTGATTCCCACCACCCCCGACCAGCACGACCGCGACATGGCGGTGGTCCAGGGGCTGACCCATCTGATCGCGCGCAGCCTGTCCCGGCTTGGTCCGCTGCCCCAGCGGCTGGCAACCCCCAGCTTCACGCTGCTGGCCGCCGCCGCCGCCATGGTCCAGGACGATTCGCCCGAACTGCTGGCAACGATCCTGCGCGCGAACCCCCACGCTGCGGCGGTCCGCCAGCGGTTCCTGGCGGAAGCGGCGGGCGTCGCGGCCGAGGTCTAGCCCTTGGCCGCTTTCGTCGCGGCCTTCCTGGCCGGCGCCTTCTTCGCCGCTGGCTTTTTCGGGGCCGCCTTGACCTTGGACGCGGCCTTCTTCCCGGCAGGCGATTTCCCGGCCTTCGCGGCGATCAGCTCAAGCGCATGCTCGACCGTCAGATCCTCGGGCGCGACATCGCGAGGCAGGGTGGCGTTCACCTTGCCCCACTTCACATAAGGGCCATAGCGCCCGCTCATCACCTGGATCGCGCCGCCGTCGGGGTGGTCGCCCAGCTCGCGCAGGGGGGCCGCAGCGGCTGCCCGGCCACGGGTCTGCTTGGCGGCCAGCACCTCGACCGCGCGGTTCATGCCGATGGTGAAGACCTCGTCCACGTCGGGCAGGTTGGCGTATTTCGACCCGTGCTTCACATAGGGGCCGAAGCGGCCGATCCCGGCCTCGATCAGTTCGCCGTCCTCGGGATGGTTGCCGATGGGGCGCGGCAGCGACAAAAGCTGCACCGCGCGGTCCAGATCCAGCGTGGCCGGGTTCCAGCCCTTGGGGATGGACGACCGCGGCGGCTTGGGATTGTCCTCGGAAGCCTCTCCCCGCTGGACATAGGGTCCGAAGCGCCCGGTCTTGAGGCTGATCGGCTCGCCATTGTCATGGCCCAGGATGCGGTCGCCCACGGCTTCCTCGCCGTCGGGCGCGGAAATCGGGCGCGTGTAGCGGCATTCGGGATAGTTGGAACAGCCGATAAAGGCCCCGCCCGATCGCGCGGTCTTGAGGTTCAGCCGCCCCTTGCCGCAAAGCGGGCATTCGCGCGGATCGCCGCCGTCGGCGCGCGGGGGATAAAGATGCGGGGCCAGCGCGTCGTCGATGGCGTCCAGAACCTCGGTGATGCGCAGTTCCGAAGTGCCCTCGAGCGCCCTTGAGAAATCCTTCCAGAATCGCGCCAGAACCTCGCGCCAGACCAGATCGCCCGCGCTGATCTCGTCCAGTTCGTTTTCCAGGTCCGCCGTGAAGTCATAGCTGACATAGCGCGGGAAGTATTTCGTCAGGAAGATCGTGACAAGGCGCCCCTTGTCCTCGGGGATCAGGCGGTTCTTGTCCTTGCGGACATATTCGCGGTCCTGGATCGTGGTCACGATGCTGGCATAGGTCGAAGGGCGGCCGATGCCCAGCTCCTCCATCCGCTTGACCAGGGTCGCCTCGGTATAGCGCGGGGGTGGCTGGGTGAAGTGCTGGCGCGCGGCAACGGCGGCGCTGTCATTCAGCAAAAGGCCCGGGGCGGCGCGCTGGCCCGAGGGTGCCGCGGGGACCGGATCGTCCTTTTCGCGGGCCTTGGCGAATTCCGTGTCGAAGGCCTTGGCGACCAGCTTCGCGGCCTCGCCTTCCTTGATCGGGGGCAGGCGGGCGCTGTCCTCGCCATCCTCGTCGTCGCGGCCCTGGTCGTAGACGCGCAGGAAACCGTCAAACAGCATCACCTGCCCGGTCGCGCGCAGGCCGACCTGGTTGTCGGGGCTGGCGATCTCGACCGTGGTGCGCTCCATGCGGGCGGCTTCCATCTGGCTGGCGATGGTGCGCTTCCAGATCAGGTCATAAAGCTTGCGCTGATCCTCCGCCGTGACTTTCAGCCGGTCGGGCGACAGCATCATGTCGGTGGGGCGGATGCATTCGTGCGCTTCCTGGGCGTTCTTGGCCTTGTTCTTGTACATGCGCGGGCTTTTCGGGACGTAATTGTCGCCGAACTTGGCGCGGATCGCGTCGCGCGCGGCATGAACCGCCTCGGGCGCCATGTCGATGCCGTCGGTCCGCATGTAGGTGATCAGCCCGGCCTCGTACAGGCGCTGCGCCGCCGACATGCAGGCCTTGGCGCCCATGCCCAGCTTGCGGCTGGCTTCCTGTTGCAGGGTCGAGGTCATGAAGGGCGGCCAGGGGTTCCGCGTCGCGGGCTTGGCGGAAACGCTGGCCACACGCAGATCGCGGCTGGCCACCGCGCTGACCGCCATCGCGGCCCTTTCGGCGTCGGGCAGATCGAAACGGTCCAGCTTGGACCCGGCCAGCGAAACCAGGGCTGCGTCGTATTCCGCGCCGTCCGGCGTGGCCAGGCGGGCATGGACCGACCAGTATTCGCGGGGCTTGAAGGCCTCGATCTCCATTTCCCGGTCCACGATCAGGCGCAGGCAGACCGACTGCACCCGGCCCGCCGACTTGGCGCCCGGCAGCTTGCGCCACAGCACCGGGGACAGGTTGAAGCCCACCAGGTAATCCAGGGCGCGCCGCGCCAGATAGGCGTCCACAAGCGGCTGGTCGATCTGGCGCGGGTTCGCCATGGCCTCGCTCACGGCGGCCTTGGTGATGGCGTTGAAGGTGACGCGGTTGACCGCCGCGCCCTTTTTCAGGGCAGGGGACAGCGCCTCCAGCAGGTGCCAGGAGATCGCCTCGCCCTCGCGGTCGGGGTCGGTGGCGAGGATCAGGTTCTGGTCGTCCTTCAAGGCGTCCTTGATGGCCTTGAGGTGCTTCCTGCTGTCGGCCGCGACCTCCCATTTCATGGCGAAGCCGTCGTTCGGATCGACGCTGCCGTCCTTGGGGGGCAGGTCGCGGACATGGCCGAAGCTTGCCAGAACGCGGTAATCGCCGCCGAGGTACTTCTCGATGGTCTTGGCCTTGGCCGGGGATTCAACAACGACGACGGGCATTCTAAACCTCGAGGCGCACCTTTGCGATGGGCCGGGAACATGGGTCGGGCGCTGGCCGGTGTCAACCGGGCGAAATCATCCGGCGCGGGTGCGGCCCTCAGCCAAGCGCCAGCCGCCCGCCCGGGACGCGCAGCAGCCGGCCTTGCAGTTCCAGCGACAGGATCGCCGCGCTTGCCGCGGCGGCGGGCAGGCCCAGGTCGCGGATCACGTCGTTTTCATCCGAAGGCGAAGGACCGAGGCGCGACAGGATCCGCGCCTCGATTTCGCCCGCCTCGACCGGTTGGGGGCGGGGGCGGGCAAGGGGGACGGGCGGCGCCGCGGCCGTGTCCAGGGGGTCCGCCTCGCGGCCAAGCGCCGCGCTGACATCGGCAGAGCCGCGCACCAGAAGCGCGCCGTCGCGGATCAGCTGGTTGCAGCCCGAGGCGCGGGCATCCATGGGGTGGCCCGGCACGGCCATCACCTCGCGCCCCTGATCCAGCGCGTTCTTGGCGGTGATCAGCGTTCCCGACCGATGCGCGGCCTCGATCACCACGACGGCCAGCGACAGGCCGGACACGATGCGGTTGCGGGTCGGGAAATGCCGGGCCTGCGGCTCGGTCCCGGGCGGCTGTTCAGACACGAGCGCGCCTTTTTCCGCGATCTGCGCGGCCAGGATGACGTTTTCCGCCGGATAGACGACATCGACCCCGCCCGCCATCACGGCAACTGTGCCGGTCGGCAGGGCCGCGTTGTGGGCGGCGGTGTCGATGCCGCGCGCCAGTCCCGCGACCACCGTGTGCCCGGCCTCGCCCAGTCCCGCCGCCATGCCGCGCGCCATGCGCAGGCCCAGCGAGGACGCGTTGCGCGCGCCGATGACGGCAACGGGGTTCCTGGACAGCCAGGCCGGATCGCCCCGCACCCACAGGATCGGGGGGGCGCCGTCGATGTCCTTCAGGGCAGAGGGATAAAGCGGCGAATCGCAGCGGATCAGCCGGGCGCCGGCCTTGCGGCCCGCCGCCAGTTCCGCCGCCGCCACGCCTTCGGGACAGGCTTCGTAATCGGCGATGCCCGCCGCCGCCGCAATGGCGGGCAGAACCGCCAGCGCGGCGCGCGCGCTGCCGTGTTCGGCGACCAGCCGGTGAAAGGTCGCCGGTCCGACCCGGCGAGAGCGGATGAGCCGGAGGACGGACAGGTCATCGTCCGCCGCCGTCGTGAGGCTTCTGGGTCTTTCGAAAGGGAGATGCCCGGTATCCATGCTGCCTCCGACTCATCCTGGAATCAGCCTAGACCGAAAGACGTTAACAACTGGTTAGCGGCCTGTCAGGCGGCCGAGCCGCCGACCGTCAGCCCGCCGATCAGCAGCGTCGGCTGGCCCACGCCGACCGGCACCCACTGACCCTGCTTGCCGCAGTTGCCGATCCCGGGGTCGAGCGCCATGTCGTTGCCGATGGCGCGGATCTGTTGCAGCGCCGTCGCGCCGTCACCGATCAGCGTGGCCCCCCGGATCGGGTCTCCGACCACGCCGTTCTGGACGCGGTAAGCCTCGGTGCAGGAAAACACGAACTTGCCGTTGGTGATGTCCACCTGGCCGCCGCCGAAGCCCACGGCATAGATGCCGTTCTTCAGATCCGCCAGGATCGCCGCCGGGTCGGCGTTTCCGCCGGGCATGTAGGTGTTGGTCATGCGCGGCATCGGCGCATGGGCGAAGCCTTGGCGCCGCCCGTTTCCGGTCGGCTCCACCCCCATCAGCCGGGCGTTCTGGCGGTCCTGCATGTAGCCCACGAGGATCCCGTCCTCGATCAGCACGTTGCGGGCGGGGGGCATCCCCTCGTCATCGACGCCGATGCTGCCGCGCCGGTCGGGGATGGTGCCGTCGTCGACAACGGTGACGCCCGGCGCCGCGACCCGCCGGCCCATCAGCCCGGCAAAGGCCGAGGCCTTTTTGCGGTTGAAGTCGCCTTCCAACCCGTGGCCCACGGCCTCGTGCAGAAGGATGCCGGGCCAGCCCGGGCCAAGCACCACGTCCATCACGCCAGCCGGGGCGGGGACCGAGCGCAGGTTGACAAGGGCGATGCGCAGGGCCTCGTCCACCGCAGGCCGCCAATGCGCGGGGTCCATCAGCCCGGCCAGGGACACGCGCCCGCCGCCGCCGTGACCGCCGGATTCGCGCCGGTCGTTGTTTTCCACGATCACGCCGACGTTCAGCCGCGCCATGGGGCGGATGTCGGTGGCAAGGCCGCCCTCGGGGCGCAGGATCGCGATCTCCTGCAAGGACGAGGCCAGCGACACCGTGACCTGCACCACGCGCGGATCGCGCGAACGGGCGTAATCGTCGATCTGGCGCAGCAACTCGATCCGGGCGGCGAAGGGGATGCCCTCGGCCGGGTCGGCCGCCATGTAGAGCGGCCGGACCTGCAAGGGCGCGGCAGGGGCCAGGATGCCGCCGCCCGCGCCCACGGCCAGGCGGGCGGTTTCGGCCGCGCGGCGCAGGGCGGGTTCCGAAATCTCGGTCGAATGGGCGTATCCCGTGACCTCGCCCCGGACGGCGCGCAGGCCGAAACCCTGTTCGGCCGTATAGCCGGAATTGCGCAGCCGCCCGTCGTCGAAAACCAGCGATTCCGAAACCGAGCGTTCCAGGAACAGCTCGCCGTCCTCGGCGCCCGCGGTGGCCTCGCGCAGGACGGCCAGCGCGCGGTCGCGGTCCAGGTGGGTGGCGAAAGGGTCGAAGGGGGTGCGGCTCATGGGCGGGGGTCATCTTCCGAAAGCGGCGCGATGCCGGGATTTTGCGCAGGCGGGCTTATGTATCACTTGCCCGTGGGATCGAGATATGGTCATAGAACGGAGATTGTTAAAGGAAAAGGCCCGCCTTGGGGGGCCTGCGGTCGCGCGGCCGCACCAGGATAACGGGATGGAATGATGGCAATAGCGATGATTCGCCGGGGGGTCGCGGCAGGTTCCGGGCTTGCGACAGCGGGAATGATAGCCAGCACTGCCTGGGCGCAGGACGTTCTGGGCGAGCTTCCCACGATCGGCAAGCCGGAACCCAGGGGCGTGAACTTCCAGCCCGCCGCGACGGAACTGGCGCGGGACCAGCAGTGGCTGGACCATTTCGTGCTGATCATCATCACCGTTATCACGGTCTTCGTCTGCCTGCTGCTGCTGGCCGTGATCCTGCGCTACAACAGCCGCTCGAACCCGGTTCCGGCCAAGTTCACGCACAACACCCCGCTGGAGATCGGCTGGACCTTGGTGCCGGTGCTGATCCTGGTGACCATCGGCGCCTTTTCGCTGCCCGCGCTGTTTCGCAGCCAGGAAATGCCCGCCGATCCCGACGTGGTCATCAAGGCCATCGGCAACCAGTGGTACTGGTCCTACGAATACCCGGAAAACGGCCTCAGCTTTGACGCGATCATGCTGACGAAGGAAGAACTGGCCGCGAACGGCTATGCCGAGGATGAGTATCTGCTGGCCACCGACAACGCCGTTGTGGTGCCGGTCGGCCAGACCGTGCTGTTGCAGGTGACCGCCAACGACGTGATCCACAGCTGGACGATCCCGGCCTTTGCCGTGAAACAGGACGCGGTTCCCGGCCGGATCGCGCAGGCCTGGTTCAACGTCGAACAGGAAGGCGTCTATTTCGGCCAGTGCAGCGAGCTTTGCGGCATCAACCACGCCTATATGCCCATCGTCGTGAAGGCGGTCAGCCCCGAGGTTTATGCCGCCTGGGTGGCCGAACAGGGCGGCACCCTGGAGGGGGCCGCAGAGACCGCCGCCGCGCCGGCCGCGACCGGCGTTCAGGTGGCCAAGGCCGACTGACCGGCGGCCGGACCCAGCGACACAGCCAGACGGACGACATGACCGACATCAACGCATACGAAGGCGCCCCCGAGGCAGAGTTCCGCGATTTCGTCGCGCTGCTGAAGCCGCGGGTGATGTCGCTTGTCGTTTTCACGGCCTTTGTGGGGCTGTGGGTCGCGCCGGCGGACGTGCATCCCTTTATCGCCTTCTGCTCGGTCCTGTTCATCGCGCTTGGCGGCGGGGCCTCGGGCGCGCTGAACATGTGGTATGACGCCGACATCGACGCGGTGATGCGGCGCACGCAGAACCGCCCGATCCCGGCAGGCCGGATTGAGGGCGGCTCGGCCCTGGCGCTTGGCGTGATCCTGGCGGGCTTTTCGGTGATGATGCTGGGGTTGGCGGCGAACTGGTTCGCGGCGGGCTTTCTGGCCTTCACCATCTTTTTCTATGCCGTGGTCTACACCATCTGGTTGAAACGCTGGACGCCGCAGAACATCGTGATCGGCGGCGCGGCGGGGGCCTTTCCGCCGATGATCGGCTGGGCCTGCGCGACGGGCGGGATCAGCCTTGAATCGCTGCTGATGTTCGCGCTGATCTTCTTCTGGACGCCGCCGCATTTCTGGGCGCTCGCGCTGTTCATGAAGTCGGATTACCACGAGGCCAAGGTGCCGATGCTGACCGTCACCCATGGCCGCCCGGCCACCCGCCGCCACATCTTCGCCTATACGCTGGTGCTGGCGCCCTTCGCGGTCTGGCTGGGGCTGACCCCGGTTGGCGGGCCGGTCTATCTGGCGGCGTCCATCGTTCTGAACGCGCTGTTCATCCACGGCGGCTGGCAGATCCTGCGCCGGACCGAGGATGCGGCCATCGCCGACGGCTATGCCGTCGAAAAGCGCGTCTTCAAGCTGTCCTTGAACTATCTGTTCCTGCATTTCGTTGCTTTGCTGGTCCAGAACTGGGTGGGGGCGTGGTGATGCCGCTAAACGCCGAGCATGAGATCCACCGCCGCCGCAAGTCGCGCAATGTCGGCCTGGCCGTCGTGCTGGTGGCCTTTATCGCGCTGGTTTTCGGCCTGACCGTGGTCAAGGTCCAGCAGGGCGACATGATGGAGGCCTTCGACCACCAGCCGCGCGTGTCCGAACTGCCGGTCGAAGGAGCGCGCGAATGAGCCGCATGTCCCCCGAGACGAAAACCGTCGCCGTCCTGGTGGGCGTCGTCCTGACCATGGGCGCTCTGGCCTGGGCCGCCGTCCCCTTTTACGACTGGTTCTGCCGCGTCACCGGCTATGGCGGCACCACGCAGGTGTCGCAGGCCTTGTCCGATACGGTTCTGGACGAGGTGATCCGGGTCCGCTTCGACGCCAACGTGGATCCGAACCTCGACTGGACCTTCCGGCCCATGCAGACCAGCATGGAACTGAAGATCGGCGAGAACGGACTGGCCTTCTACGAGGCGATCAACAATTCGGACGTGGCCGTGACCGGCACCGCCAGCTACAACGTCGCGCCGGAAGTGGCGGGCTATTATTTCAGCAAGATCGAATGCTTCTGCTTCACCGAGCAGGTCTTGCAGCCCGGCGAGCGGATCGAGATGCCGGTCAGCTTCTTTGTCGATCCCGAACTTGTGGGCGACCGCGACGCGTCCTGGGTCAGGGACATCACCCTGTCCTACACCTTCCACCGGTCCGAGCCGAAGCAGGCGGTGCTTGACGCCGCCTCGGCCGATAACGTCAACTGAACACACGAGGAGCCGACGGGGACAGCTCATGGCGCACGCAAAGAACCACGATTACCATATCCTTCCGCCGTCGATCTGGCCCTTTGTCGCAGCGATCTCGGCCTTCCTGATGCTTTATGGCGCCGTCGGCTGGATGCATGCGGGCGACGTGAGCCTGCTGGGCATTCCGGTCAGCGGTCCCTGGCTGTTCCTGATCGGCTTTGTCGGCGTGCTGTACGTGATGTACAGCTGGTGGGCCGACGTGGTGCGCGAAAGCCAGGCGGGCGATCACACCCCGGTCGTGCGGATCGGCCTGCAATACGGCTTCATCCTGTTCATCATCTCGGAACTGATGTTCTTCACGGCGTGGTTCTGGAACTTCATCAAGAACGCGATGTATCCGATGGGGCCGGAAAGCCCGATCAAGGACGGCGTCTGGCCGCCCGAAGGCATTGTGACCTTCGATCCCTGGCACCTGCCCTTCATCAACACGCTGATCCTGCTGCTGTCGGGCGTGGCCGTGACCTGGGCGCACCACGCGCTGGTTCATGAAAACGACCGCAAGACCACCATCAACGGCCTGATCGTCGCGGTGATCCTGGGTGTCGTCTTCACGTTCCTGCAAGCCTACGAGTACAGCCACGCGGCCTTTGGCCTGGCCGACACCTCCTACGCGAGCGCCTTTTATCTGGCGACGGGGTTTCACGGCGTGCACGTGGTCATCGGGACGATCTTCCTGGCCGTCTGCCTGCTGCGGATGCTGAACGGCCAGATGAGCCAGGAAAAGCACATCGGCTTCGAGGCCGCCGCCTGGTACTGGCACTTCGTCGACGTGGTCTGGCTGTTCCTGTTCGCCGTGGTCTATATCTGGGGCAGCTGATCCCCGCCCGATCCGAAACGCGACGCGCGGGGACGGACCCCCGCGCGTTTTTCTTTGCGACTGGCTGACCCTTCATGCGCCGCATCCTGTTTCCCCTGATCCTCGGCATCGTCGGCTGCGCCATTCTGGTCCAGCTTGGCCTGTGGCAGTTGCGCCGGATGGAATGGAAGGAAGACATGCTGGCCCGGATCCAGGCCAGCATCGAAGCCGAACCCGTGCCCTTGCCCGCCGCCGTCGATCCCTCGATGAAATACCTGCCCGTGACCGTCAGCGGCACCACCACGGGGGCCGAGATCGACGTGCTGTCCGGCACCAAGGAACGGGGCGGCGGTTATCAGATCGTCTCGCGCTTCATCACCGACGACGGGCGCGCGATCCTGGTGGACCGGGGCTTCGTGCCGCAGGAACTGCGCCATGCCGAACGCGGCCCCACGCGCCTGACGGTGCGCGGCAACCTGCACTGGCCCGATGAAAAGGGCAGCGCCACGCCCGAGCCGAACCTGGACGAAAACATCTGGTTCGCCCGCGACGTTCCCGCCATGGCTGCCGCGCTGGACACCGAACCCGTTCTGGTCGTCGCCAGCTTCGTCGAGGGCGACGCCCAGGGGGTCGAGCCGATCCCCGTCGCCGTCGAGGGAATCCCCAACAACCACCTGTCCTATGCCGTGCAATGGTTCCTGATCGCGGCAACCTGGGCAGGGATGACAGTCGCCCTGATCTGGCGTATCAGGCAGCGGAAATACTGAGGGGACAGGAATGCGCTACGTCTCGACGCGGGGAAAGGCCCCGGTTCTGAACTTCGAAGGGGCGATGCTTTCGGGCCTGGCCCGAGACGGCGGCCTGTATCTGCCCGAGACGATCCCGGCATTCGGCGGCCTGAACGACCTGGACGGCCTGCCTTACGAGGAAGTGGCCTTCCGCGTCATCCGCCCCTTCACCGGCGACAGCTTCAGCGACGCCGAACTGCGCGGCGCCATCGACCGCGCTTATGCGCGGATCGAACACGCCGCCAAGGCGCCGCTGCGCCAGCTTGCCCCCGGCCACCACCTGCTGGAGCTGTTCCACGGCCCGACCCTGGCCTTCAAGGACTTCGCGATGCAGCTCATCGCGCAACTGTTTCAGATCGCGCTGAAGCGGTCGGGGCAGCGGATCACCATTGTCGGCGCGACCTCGGGCGACACGGGATCGGCGGCCATCGAGGCCTTCAAGGGCATCGACAACGTGGACGTGTTCATCATGTTCCCCCATGGCCGCGTCAGCGAGGTGCAGCGCCGCCAGATGACCACGCCCGACGCGGCGAACGTCCATGCGCTTGCCGTGACGGGGCATTTCGACGACTGCCAGGCGCGGCTGAAGGATCTGTTCAACGACCACACCTTCCGCGACGGGGTGGGGCTTGCGGGCGTCAACAGCATCAACTGGGCGCGCGTGGTGGCGCAGATCGTTTATTACTTCACCGCGACCGCCAGCCTGGGAATGCGGGACACGGATTTCACCGTTCCCACCGGCAATTTCGGCGACATCTTCGCGGGAAGCGTCGCCCGCGCCATGGGCCTGCCGATCCGCCGCCTGATCGTGGCGACGAACCAGAACGACATCCTGCACCGCGCGCTGGCCACGGGCGAATACCGGGTGGGCACGGTGGAACCCTCGATCAGCCCGTCCATGGACATCCAGGTCAGCTCCAACTTCGAACGGGCGCTGTATGGGGCCTATGGCGGCGACACCGCGGCGATCGCGCAACTGATGGACGAACTGCGCGGGGGCGGCTTCGCCATCAGCCAGGGCGCGCTGCAAGCCCTGCGCGAGCAATACCTGTCGGGCCGCGTGTCCGAGGACGAAACGCTGGCGATGATCCGCACCATCCGCGCGGAAACCGGGGAAATCCTTTGCCCCCACAGCGCCGTGGGCGTGGCCGTCGCGCGCCAGCACGTCGAGCCGGGCGTGCCCATGGTGACGCTGGCCACCGCCCATCCGGCCAAGTTCCCCGACGCCGTGGAGGCCGCCATCGGTGTCCGCCCCCCGCTGCCGCCGCATATGCAAACCCTGTTTGACCTGCCCGAACGGGTGACGCGGGTTGAAAACGACGTGCAGGCGCTTAAATCGCTGATCCTTGACCGGAGAACCCAGTGAACCAAGACCCCAACCTGCACGTCACGACCCTGCCCAACGGATTGCGCGTCGCCACGCGCCTGATGCCGGGGCTGCATTCCACCGCCCTCGGCATCTGGGTCAATGCGGGGGGGCGCAAC
This sequence comes from Paracoccus angustae, assembly GCF_042648745.1. Lineage (NCBI taxonomy): Bacteria > Pseudomonadati > Pseudomonadota > Alphaproteobacteria > Rhodobacterales > Paracoccaceae > Paracoccus > Paracoccus angustae. Next base: position 31,970 of record NZ_JBHRXY010000003.1, on the reverse strand, counting down.
GAACGTCCCGAACAGAACGGCATCGCCCATTTTCTGGAACACATGGCCTTCAAGGGCACCGCGACCCGCACCGCCCTGCAAATCGCCGAGGCGATCGAGGACGTGGGCGGCTATATCAATGCCTATACCTCGCGCGATGCGACGGCCTATTACGTCCGCGTGCTGGAGGATGACGTCGATCTGGCCTTCGACGTGATGTCCGACATCGTGCTGAACCCGGTGTTCGACGAACGCGAGATCGAGGTCGAGCGCGGCGTGATCCTGCAAGAGATCGGGCAGTCGATGGACACGCCCGACGACATCATCTTCGATTGGCTGCAAGAGGCCGCTTATCCCAACCAGCCGATGGGCCGCACCATCCTTGGCCCCGCCGAACGCGTCAGCCGCTTCGGCCGCGCCGACTTGGCGGGGTTCGTCGCGGAAAACTACGGCCCCGGCCAGATGATCGTGGCCGCGGCCGGGGCGGTCGATCACGACCGCATTGTGCGGCTGGCCGAACGCGCCTTCGGCCACCTTGCGCCGATCACGCAGGCCCCGCGCGAGGCCGCCCGCTGGCAGGGCCTGGAAACCCGCAAGGTCAAGCGGCTGGAACAGGCCCATTTCGCCCTGGCGCTGGAAGGCCCGGGCTATCTGGCGCCCGATTTCTATGCCGCGCAGATTTTCTCGTCGGCCCTGGGCGGGGGCATGTCCTCGCGCCTGTTCCAGAAAATCCGCGAGGAACGGGGGCTGTGCTACACGATCTTCGCGCAGTCGGGCTTTCACGACGACACCGGGATGCTGACCATCTATGCCGGGACGGGGGCCGAGGATCTGGCCGATCTCTCGACCCTGACCATCGACGAGATGAAGCGTGCCGCCGCCGACATGTCCGAGGCCGAGGTCGCCCGGGCCAAGGCGCAGTTGCGCGCCAGCCTGCTGATGTCGCTGGAAAGCCCCTCGGCCCAGGCCGAGCGCATGGCGCGGACCCTGGCGATCTGGGGTCGCGTGCCGGATGCCGCCGAGGTCGCGGACCGCATCGCCGCCGTCACCGTGGCCGAGGTGCGCGCCCATGCCGAGAGCCTGATCGGGCAGGCCCGCCCGGCCCTGGCGCTTTACGGTCCCGTCAAGGCCGCGCCCGCCTTGGACGCCCTGGCCGAAAGGCTTGCCGCCTGATGTTCCTGCGCGGCCGTCCCGTCAGGTTGGAAACCGAACGGATCGTGCTGCGCTTGCCGTCCCATGCGGATTTCCACGCCTGGGTGTCGCTGCGCCAGTCCAGCCGGGATTTCCTGACACCCTGGGAACCCGTCTGGTCGCCCGACCACCTGACCCGGAAAAGCTTCGTGAACCGCGTCTACTGGGCCGCCCGCGCCAGCCGGGGCGGCACGGCGCTGCCCTTGTTCCTGGTGCGCCGCGACGGCATCCTGCTGGGCGCGATCACGCTGGACAACATCCGCCGCGGCCCCGCGCAGTCTGGCACCATCGGCTACTGGATCGGCCAGCCGCACGCGCGGCAGGGATACATGCGCGAAGCCATCGGCATCCTGGTCCACCATGCGTTCACCGCCATGGATCTGAGCCGCGTCGAGGCCGCATGCCTGCCGGAAAACGCCGCCTCGCGCGGCGTTCTGGAAAAGTCGGGCTTCAAGTATGAAGGCGTCGCGCAAAGCTATCTTCAGATCGACGGGCGCTGGCGGAACCATGTGCTTTACGCGAACCTGCGCGGCGACCGGCGCGGCCGCTCGGACGCGCGATAGGACAACACCATGCTGAACGACGCCACCGACGCCCTTGTCCCCCTTCTGCCCGAAGGCGTGCTGCGCGACATCGGTCCCGCCTATCTGGAGGAACCGCGCGGGCGCTACAAGGGCCGGGCCGGGCTGGTCGCCGCCCCCCGCACGGTCGAGGAGGCGGCCGCCATCGTCAGCGCCTGCGCCCGCGCGGGCGTGCCCATCGTCCCGCGCGGCGGCGGCACCGGCCTGGTGGGCGGCCAGGTCATGCCCGACGGCACGGTGCCCTTGCTGCTGTCGCTGGAGCGCATGAACCGGATCCGCGCGGTCTATCCCGAGGAAGGCGTGATCGTGGCCGAGGCGGGCGCGACCCTGCAACAGGTCCGCGAGGCTGCGGCCAAGGCCGGGCGGCAGTTCCCGCTGGCGCTGGCCTCGGGCGGGACGGCGCAGGTCGGGGGGGTGCTTGCCACAAATGCGGGCGGCGTGAACGTGCTGCGCTATGGCAATGCCCGCGCCCTCTGCCTGGGGATCGAGGCGGTCCTGCCGCAGGGCCAGGTGATGCGCGACCTCAAGCGGTTGCGCAAGGACAACACCGGCTACGACATCCGCGACCTGCTGATCGGGGCCGAGGGCACGCTGGGCATCATCACCGCCGCGTCGCTGGTGCTGGCCCCGGTCCCGCCCGAAGTCGGCGTGGCGATGCTGGTGGTCGAATCGCCCGAGGCCGCGCTGACCCTGCTGTCCCTGGCCCAGGCCCGGATGGCGGGGGGCGTGACCGCGTTCGAGCTGATCTCGGGGCAGGGGCTGCGCTTCCTGGACGCGGCCTTCCCCGACCTGCGCCAGCCCTTCGCCGACCGCCCCGACTGGCTGGCCCTGATCGAGGTCGGCCTGCCATCCGGCCTGTCGGCGGATGACGCGCTTGAAGGCCTGTTCACCGAGGCCGCCGAAACCGGGCTGGCCAGCGACGGCGTGATCGCCCGATCCGGCCAGCAGGCCGCAGACCTGTGGGCAATCCGCGAGACGATCCCCGAAGGCAACCGCCACATCGGCGCTATCGCCAGCCACGACATCAGCCTGCCCTTGTCGGAAATCGCCGGCTTCATCCGCGATTGCAGCGCCATGCTGTCGGGCATGGCCGACCTGCGCATCAACTGCTTCGGCCACCTGGGCGACGGCAACCTGCACTTCAACCTGTTCCCGGCAGAGGGCAAGACCCGCGATGCCTATGACAACATCCGCAAGGGCCTGTCGCGCGCGGTGCACGAGATGGTCTTGGCCCGCGGCGGGTCGTTTTCCGCCGAACACGGGGTCGGGCGGTTGAAGGTGGCGGAACTGGCGGAATGGGGCGATCCCGCGCGGCTGGCGGCGATGCGGGCGATCAAGGACGCGCTGGACCCGGCGGGGATCATGAATCCGGGGGTGATCCTGGTATGAGCTGCTTTCCTTCGAACTTGTGACGCACCAACCGCCAGAGTAACGTTTCACCAACGGATATTTTTTCAAATGGGCATTGTTGTGAAGGTCTTATCGAAATGCCTGAACTTCGCGGGCGCACTTGCGGCACTTGTGTCGGGACTCCTTTGGTGGATGTCCGCTTCCAATGCAAAGCTTGCCGTGGATCCGAATGCTGCCATTTTCGCCGACAAGCTTAACGTGCTGGCGCTTGATCTGAATGTTCAGGCGGGGCTTTGCGCAGCGTTGTCGGCGCTATTGATCGCCATTGCCGGCATGTTGGACAACTGAGGAAAGTCGCGTCCCTGCCGTCGTTTTCTGCGCGGGCATAAAGGCTTTCCGCGGGCAGTCGTCTGCCTGCCCTTATTCTCCTTCAAACGCCGTCAGCGCATGAACCTCATGGCCCAATCCCTCAAGCACCCTCCGGCCGCCCAGATCCGGCAGGTCGATCACGAAAGCGCAGCCCACCACCTTCGCCCCAAGCCGCTCGCACAGCGTGATTCCCGCCGCCGCCGTGCCGCCGGTGGCCAGCAGGTCGTCCACGATCAGCACGCGTTCGCCCGGCTTCAAGGCGTCGTCATGGACCTCGACCACGGCCTCGCCGTATTCCAGCTGATAGGCCTGGGAAATCACCGCGCCCGGCAGCTTGCCCTTCTTGCGGATCGGCACAAAGCCGGTGGAAAGCTGGTGCGCCACCGCGCCGCCCAGGATGAAGCCGCGCGCCTCCAGCCCCACCACCTTGTCGATCCGCGCGCCCGCATAGGGGGCCAGCAACTGATCAACCGCGATGCGGAAGCCGCGTGCATCCGCGAACAGGGTGGTCACGTCGCGGAACAGGATCCCCTCGTGCGGGAAATCGGCAATGGTGCGGATATAATCCTTGACGTTCATGCTCATGCAGGGCGGTCCATCTGGAACAACTCGGTGACGGCCGCATAATCCTTGTAGCCGAGCCGCGCAATCCAGCCGCCCGCCGCGCGCGGGTCGAAGCGGCCGTCCACCAAGCAGTCGTCGCGGATATGCACGCCCGTCACCACCCCGAAGACGACATAATTCGCCTCGCCCGCAAGCGGCAGGATCCGGGTCATCCGGCATTCCAGCGCCGCGGCGGCACCGGCCACACGGGGGCAGGCAATGGTTGCGCATTCCGCGGCCCCGATCCCAGCGGCCTGGAATTCGTTGGTGCCGGCGGGCAGGGGGGCCGAACTGGCGTTCACCTGGTCGCGCAGGTCGCCCGTGGCGATGTTGACGCAGAAGACCCCGCTTTCGATGATCTGGGCCACGCTGTCCTTTGTGCCGTTGCGGTCGGACTTGGCGCTGGTCGAGGCGAACATCACCTGCGGCGGGACGTACGCCACCGCGTTGAAAAAGGAATAGGGCGCCAGGTTGTCGCCCGCCGATCCGCGCGTGGAAATCCAGCCGATCGGGCGGGGGGCGACAAGGGCGTTGAAGGGGTTGTGGGGCAGCCCGTGGCCGGACTCGGGGCGGTAGAACATCGCGGGCCTCCTGTTTGCGCCGGGCCAACCTGCCATCCCTGACACCGTGCCGCAATGTCCCGGTGGCATGTTTCATCACCGGCAAGCCCATGCTAAGGGCCGCGAAGATCCGACAGGAGGCGCGATGTACGAGATCTGCCCCGAAACGCCCGCCGACGAACCCGAGGTCGAGGCGCTCTATGACCTGTGCTTCGCGCCCGGGCGGACCGCGCTGTCGTCCTATCGCCTGCGCGACGGGGTGCCCAAGGTGGCCGACCTGTGCCTTGTGCTGCGCGCGGACGGGATCCTGCTGGCCGCGATCCGCTTCTGGCCGGTCCGCGTGGCGGGCAGGCCGGTGCTGCTGCTGGGACCGATCGCGGTTCATCCGACCGCCCAGGGCGAGGGGCTTGGCGGCTTGCTGATGCGCGACAGCCTGGCGCGGGCCCGCAAGCTGGGATGGGGCAGGGTGCTGCTGGTGGGGGACGCCCCCTATTACGGCCGCTTCGGGTTCGCCAAGCTAGACCGCGTGGTGATGCCGCCGCCCACGAACCCCGACCGAGTGCTGGGGCTGGAACTTCGTCCCGGTGCCTGGGTTGATGTGGCGGGAGCGGTGACGCGCGAAACCTCGCCCGGCGTGCTGGACGGCAGGGCGGAAATGTCGCGCGGGACCAATGCCCTGTCGGCCTGTGTCACGGTCGACCACCCACAAGAGGATACCGATGGCGACCAATCCGCAACTGGTGCTTCCGCCGATCAATGACCCTTCGGTCCATGCGCAGATCGACCGTCTGGCGCGGCGATACCTGGATGCCGGCGGCCTGGGGATGGAGATCATGTCGGTTGTCGGCAACAGCGCCGAGGGACTGATCGAAAAGCTGCCGGGCTTCGTGCGCAACCGCATGGACCGCATCACCCGCGCGGCGTTGAACCGGGCCTTCGCGGCGGCGACCACCTCGCGGCGGATGGTGCGCGACCGGGGCGACTGGTTCAACCGCATGGCCTCGACGGTCAGCGGGGCGGCGGGGGGCGTGGGCGGCTTTGCGGGCGCCATGATCGAGCTGCCCTTCACGATCACGCTGCTGCTGCGGGCCATGCTGGACATCGCGGTGGAACACGGCCTGGACCCCGACAGCGAGGAAGTGCGCATGGAATGCCTGCGCATCTTCGCCGCCGCGGGTCCAATGGCCGAGGATGACACGACCGACCTGGGCCTGCTGGCCGCGCGCATGTCGGTGACGGGACAAACGGTGCAGGGGCTGATCAGCCGCGTGGCGCCGCGCCTGTCGGTGTCGATGGGACAGAAGCTGGCCGCGCAGGCCGCGCCGATCTTCGGCGCCGTGGTGGGCGCCTCGATCAACTATACCTTCGCGCGCTATTACCAGGAACTGGCCCGGGTCCATTTCGGCATCATGCGCCTGTCCCGCGAGACCGGCATCCCCAAGGAGGCCCTGGTCGAGGCGCTGCGCCTGGCCATCGAACGCCTGGACCACCGCAAGGCCGCGCGCTGATCCCTTCGGATTTGCCCAAGCACTCCTGGGGCTTCCGAACGCCCGGAAAAGGTCCGGCGGACCTTTTTCAGCAAGGAAGGGGCCGGCAGGCCCGAGCGGGAGGCGGAGCGCCTTTGGCTGCCGCGGGACGCTATTCTTCCTCGGACGCCAGGGCCAGAACCGCAGCCGGGGCATCCAGGTCGTCCGTTCCCAGCGGCATCGCGGGGCGCGCCAGCCGCGCCTTCGTCACCCAGAACAGCCGTTCCTGCGCGCGGGTGATGGCGACATAGGCCAGGCGCTTCCACAAGGGGATGCCCGCCTCGCTGCGGTTGGACCAGGCGGCGGCGCTGATGTCGGGACCGAAGACCTGGACCGCGGGCCATTGCGAACCTTGCGACTTGTGGATCGTCACCGCCGCGCCGTGCAGAAAGGTCGCGCCCATGCGCGCGGCAAAGGGGATGAAGGGTTCGTCTTCGTCCGGCAGTTCGATCTTGACGATGCTGGCGGCGGACAGGCGCGGATCCTCGGCCCCGATCACATGGAGGCGCGAAAAGCCGGGCTTGCGGCCCGGACCCAGATAAACCACCTGAGCGCCCTTGATCAGCCCCCGCGCTTCCAGGTCGATGCGTTTCTTGCGGTGCTTCAGCGGCAGTTCCAGACCGTCGCAGATCAACGGCTCGCCCGGCAGCAGGGCGTCGCCCGGCGCTCCGAAGGCGCTGCGGAAGGCATGGATCAGCCGGATGCGCGTGGCGTTGCGCCAAACCAGCACCGGGCTGCGCGCCATCAGGTCGCTTTCCACGCGCTCGGCCCAGACCACGCGGTCGTCGCGCCGGGCGGCCGCGCGGATCATGCTTTCGAAGCCTTCGAAGGACAGCGCCTCGTCGGACAGGGCGTGGGCCAGATCCAGGATCGGACTGTCGTCGGCCTGCCGGTGGATGCGGTTCAGGATCAGCCGCTGCGACGGGGCCAGCTTGTCGAAGACCATCTCCCCCGACTGGCCCACGGGGGCAAGCTGTGCGGGGTCGCCGAACAGGACCAGGATCGGGAAGATCTCGCGCAGATCCTCGAACTGTTTTTCGTCCAGCATGGATGCTTCGTCGATCAGCCCCACATCCAGCGCATCCTCGCGCCGTTTCCAGCCGCGGATGAAATCCGACCCGCGCAGGCCCGCCGCGGCCAGCGCGCCGGGAATCGAGGCGTTCTGGTCGAAAAAGGCCTTGGCCCGGTCCAGCGCGGCGTCGGTCATCCCCTCGACCGCGGGCCGGTCGCCGGTGCCGCTCAGCCATTCGGCCAGCTTTTCGTATTCGGGATCGTAAACGGGGGTATAGAGGATCCGGTGGATCGTCGTCGCGGGCACGCCGCGCATCCGCAGCACGAAGGCCGCCTTGTTGGTGGGCGCCAGGATCGCCACGCTGCGCCGGTCCTTGCGGCGGCGGCCCTCGTAGTCGCCGCTGACCACCTCGACCCCCGCGCCGCGCAGGGCCTTGGTGATCTGCGACAACAGCAGCGTCTTGCCCGATCCGGCCTTGCCGATCACCGCCATCACCCGGCCCTTGCCGGGCTGCGGGGGCCGCACCTCCTTGGCGATCAGGTCGATGCCGGCGGCGCCGAACGTCTCGGCCAGGGCGTCCCAGGCGTCGGCCTGGTCGGGGGACAGGGTGGGGGCGGGGGCGCTCATGGCCCTCGTCTAGCGCGCTCCGCGGCGATTGCCCATGCAACTTTTTCGCCGCCCGCGCGTGTATGGAGGATCATCGGAAGGAACGCGCGATGATCGAACTGTTCTTTGTCACCTGCCTGATCAGCGATCCGCAACGCTGCACCGAACACAGCCTGCTGTTCGAGGAGCGGAACGGCCTGTTCACGTGCCTGCTGGAAGGTCAGAACGAGCTGGCGCGATGGGTCGCCGCCCACCCGGACGACCACGTGGTCGAATGGAAGTGCCGCCGGCCCGAGACAGGCGACACGCAGATTTAGATTTGAATCGCCTCAGCGGCGGGCTTCCAGCGCATCCTCGAAGGTCCGCAGCCCGGTCACGGGGGCCTGGACCAGCACCGCCATGTTGCCGGGCTTGTGCTGGTTCTTCATCATCTTCACATGCGCGGCAGGAATTTCGGCCCAGGGGAACACCTCGGACATGCAGGGATCCAGGCGGCGTTCCAGCATCAGCCTGTTGGCGGCGCTGGCCTGCTTCAGATGCGCGAAATGCGACCCCTGGATGCGCTTCTGGTGCATCCACAGGTAACGCACGTCGAAGGTGCAGTTGAAGCCCGTGGTGCCCGCGCAGATCACCACCATGCCGCCCTTCTTGCACACAAAGGTCGAAACCGGGAAGGTCGCCTCGCCCGGATGCTCGAAAACGATGTCGACATTGTTGCCCTTGCCGGTGATGTCCCAGATGGCCTTGCCGAACTTGCGGACCTCGTTGAACCAGGCCTTGTATTCGGGCGTGTTCACGGTGGGCAACTGGCCCCAGCAGTTGAATTCCTTGCGGTTGATGACGCCCTTGGCGCCCAGGCCCAGAACGAAGTCGCGTTTGTCCTCCTCGCTGATGACGCCGATGGCGTTGCCGCCCGCCGCGTTGATCAGCTGGATGGCATAGGAACCGAGCCCGCCCGAGGCGCCCCAGACCAGCACGTTCATGCCGGGCTTCAGCTCGTGCGGCTCGTGCCCGAACAGCATCCGGTATGCGGTGGCCAGCGTCAGGGTGTAGCAGGCCGATTCCTCCCAGGTCAGGTGCTTGGGGCGCGGCATCAGCTGCTGGGACTGAACGCGGGTGAACTGGGCGAAGCTGCCGTCGGGCGTTTCATAGCCCCAGATGCGCTGCGTGGGCGAATACATCGGGTCGCCGCCGTTGCATTCCTCGTCGTCGCCGTCGTCCTGGTTGCAGTGGATGACGACCTCGTCGCCGACCTTCCAGCGCTTAACCTTGTCGCCCACCGCCCAGACGATCCCCGAGGCGTCCGATCCGGCGATGTGATAGGGTTGCTTGTGAACATCGAACATGCTGATCGGCACGCCCAGGCCCGCCCAGATGCCGTTGTAGTTGACGCCCGCCGCCATCACCAGGACCAGCACCTCGTTGCTGTCTATGGCCGGGGTTTCGACGACCTCCAGCCGCATGGCCTGATCCGGTTCGCCCTGGCGCTCTTGGCGGATCGCCCAGGCGTGCATCCGAGCGGGCACATGGCCCAGGGGCGGCATCTCGCCGATGTCGTAGAGATCCTTCACGGGCGCGTCGTAGGGGGCGATCGGAGTGGGGGAATCGAGGGCCATCAGCTTCTCCTGCATCTGCTGCGGCGCAGAATCGCCGCCGTGTGATCCCAGAGGTAAGTGATGATCGCGCAAGATTGCAACAACTCTGATGCAATAAGGGTAACAAAATGTCCGAAAGATGCGGTTCTGCGCCGCGCTGCGGCGAATTGACGGAGCATGTTTGTTTCGGTATCGCTTAACAGACAGAAATATTGTTGCGAGGCGCCGCATGGCCGACAAGGACAAACCCTGGCTGTTCCGCACCTATGCGGGTCACTCCACCGCCGAGAAATCGAACGCGCTGTATCGCGGCAACCTGGCGAAGGGGCAGACCGGGCTGTCGGTGGCCTTCGACCTGCCGACCCAAACGGGCTATGACAGCGATCACGTCCTGGCGCGGGGCGAGGTGGGCAAGGTCGGCGTGCCGATCTGCCATCTGGGGGACATGCGGGCGCTGTTCGACCGGATACCGCTGGAACAGATGAACACCTCGATGACGATCAACGCGACGGCCCCCTGGCTGCTGTCGCTTTATATCGCCGTGGCCGAGGAGCAGGGGGCCGACATCGCCAGGCTGCAAGGCACCGTTCAGAACGACCTGATCAAGGAATACCTGTCACGCGGCACCTATATCTGTCCGCCCAGGCCGTCCCTGGCGATGATCACCGACGTGGCGGCCTTTACGCGGGAACACCTGCCCAAGTGGAACCCGATGAACGTCTGTTCCTATCACCTGCAAGAAGCGGGGGCCACGCCGCAGCAGGAACTGGCCTATGCCCTGGCGACCGCCATCGCCGTGCTGGACGGCCTCAGGGACAAGGTTCCGCCCAAAAGCTTCCCCGAGATGGTTGGCCGCATCAGCTTTTTCGTGAACGCGGGCATCCGCTTCGTCACCGAGATGTGCAAGATGCGCGCCTTCACCGAATTGTGGAACGAGATCACCCGCGACCGTTATGGCATCGCGGACGAGAAATACCGCCGCTTCCGCTATGGCGTGCAGGTGAACAGCCTGGGTCTGACGGAACAGCAGCCGGAAAACAACGTGTACCGCATCCTGCTGGAGATGCTGGCGGTCACGCTGTCCAGGAACGCGCGCGCCCGCGCCGTGCAGTTGCCCGCCTGGAACGAGGCGCTTGGCCTGCCGCGCCCCTGGGACCAGCAATGGTCGCTGCGGATGCAGCAGATCCTGGCCTATGAAACCGACCTGCTGGAATACGGCGACCTGTTCGACGGCAACCCGGCGATCGCCGCCAAGGTCGAGGAGTTGAAGGCGGGCGCGCGCGACGAATTGCGCCTGCTGGACGAGATGGGCGGCGCCATCGCCGCCATCGACTACATGAAGGCGCGGCTGGTCGAATCGAACGCCGAGCGGTTGGGGCGGATCGAGACGAACGAAACCGTGGTGGTCGGCGTGAACCGCTGGCAGGGCGGCGAGCCGTCGCCCCTGACGGCGGGCGACGGCGGGATCATGGTCGTCGATCCGGCGGTGGAACAGGACCAGATCGCGCGGCTTCGCGCCTGGCGCGCCGCGCGGGACGAAGGGGCGGTGCAGCTGGCGCTCGGCGCGCTGCGCGACGCGGCGCGGCGCGGCGAAAACGTCATGCCCGGTTCGATTGCCGCCGCCAAGGCGGGGGCCACCACCGGCGAATGGGCGGGCGTGATGCGCCAGGTCCATGGCGAATATCGCGGCCCGACCGGCGTGTCGGCCAGCCCGTCCAACCGCACCGAGGGGCTGGAGGAGATCCGCGAGGCCGTCGATGCCGTCAGCGCCCGCTTGGGACGCCGGCTGAAGTTCGTGGTGGGCAAGCCGGGCCTGGACGGCCATTCCAACGGCGCCGAACAGATCGCCTTCCGCGCCCGCGACTGCGGCATGGACATCACCTACGAGGGCATCCGCCTGACGCCCGAGCAGATCGTCGCGCGCGCGGTCGAGGAGGATGCCCATGTCGTCGGCCTGTCGATCCTGTCGGGCAGCCACCTGCCGCTGATCGAGGATCTGATGGCGCGGATCCGCGCGGCGGGGCTGGATCATGTTCCGGTGATCGTGGGCGGCATCATCCCCGACGAGGACGCGGCCCGTCTGCGGGCTATGGGCGTGGCGCGGGTTTACACGCCCAAGGATTTCCAGCTGAACACGATCATGATGGACATCGTGGCCCTGGTCGAGCCGGGGGCCGAGGCGGCATGACGTGAAAAAAAGGAGGCCTGAAGGCCTCCTTTTCCGGTCAGCAGGACGATGCGGTCACATCGCCGGCATCAGCACGCCGTCGATCACGTGAACAACGCCGTTGCCCGCAGCCAGGTCGGCGGCGGTTACGGACACGGCGTCGTTGATCCTGACCGTGCCATCGGCCACCGTCAGGTTGAGGCGGCAATTGCCGACCGTTGTGACCTCGGCAGAGCCGCCGCCCTGTTCGACCAGCGCGATCACGTCGGCGGCCATGGCCTTGGACGCCACCGCATGACAGCCCAGGATCGCCTTCAAGGTATCCTTGCTTTCTTCCGCCAGCGCGGCGTCAAGCGCACCGTCGGGCAGGGCGGCGAAGGCCGCGTCGGTGGGCGCGAAGATCGTGAAGGGTCCGTCGCCGGACAGGGTTTCGGCCATGCCTGCCTCCACCACGGCCGTCTCGAGCGTGGTGTGGTCTTCGGAATTCACGACAATATCGACAACCGTCGCCGGCGTGTCTTGCGCCACGGCCACGGAACTCAACAGGGCGGTGGCGGCGGCAGCTGCGGTGATCCTGGTCAAACGCATCGGTGATCCTCCTGGTCAAGACGTTTGCGACATCCACAACGTGACAGGCGGGAATCCGGTGCATGGGATCACGCGATCTTTACGGTGCCGGTGGGGGGATCGGACGGTGCGACATGAAAACGCCGCCCGGATGGGGCGGCGTTTCGCACGGGATTGCCGGACGGGATCAGAAGCCCAGGCCCGCGTATTTGCTCTTGAACTTCGACACGCGGCCGCCGGTGTCCATCAGCTTGGCCGAGCCGCCGGTCCAGGCGGGATGCACCGTGGGGTCGATGTCCAGCGTCATGGTCTGGCCTTCCGAACCCCAGGTCGAGCGGGTCTGGTAGGTGGTGCCATCGGTCATCTTGATCTCGATGGTGTGGTAATCGGGATGGATGTCTTTTCTCATCGGATGATCCCTCAGGCTTTCGCGTCGGACAGCGGGCGGTAGTTGGTTTTCTCGACGATCCGGGCCGATTTGCCGCGACGGTCGCGCAGGTAGTACAGCTTGGCGCGGCGGACCTTGCCGCGGCGCACTACCTCGATCGAATCGATGTTGGTCGAATACAGCGGGAACACGCGTTCCACGCCTTCGCCGAAGCTGATCTTGCGCACGGTGAAGCTGGCGGCCAGGGTCGCGCCGCCCCGACGGGAAATGCAGACGCCTTCATACATCTGCACGCGGGTGCGGGTGCCCTCGGTCACCTTGTAGCCGACGCGCACGGTGTCGCCGGCTTTGAAATCCGGGATGGTCTTGCCGAGCTGGGCGATCTGCTCGGCTTCGAGTTCTGCGATCAGGTTCATCGCCTGGGTTCCTTGTCATGCTCGCGGTAGCCCCGCGATTGGTCTGATGCGCCCGAGAGCTGTCGGTCCTTTGCCGGGTCCATACCGTCCTGGTATGCCCGCCACAGGTCGGGGCGGCGTTGCTTTGTCAGCCTTTCGGCCTCACCGGCCCTCCAACGATGAATGGCCGCGTGATTGCCGGACAGCAGAACCTCCGGTATCTCGCGGCCTTCCCATTGGGCGGGCTTCGTGAACTGGGGGGCTTCCAGAAGCCCCCTGTTGCCGATGGAAAAGGATTCCTCGGCCAGAGAGTCGTGATTCCCCAGCACGCGCGGTATAAGGCGAACCGTCGCGTCGATCAAGACCTGAGCGGCGATCTCCCCTCCGGTCAGGACATAGTCGCCGATGCTGATTTCCTCGACGGCGTGGGCGTCCAGGACGCGCTGGTCCACGCCTTCGAAGCGGCCGCAGATCAGGGTGACGCCGTTGCCCTGCGCCAGATCGCGTGCACGGGCTTGGGTCAGCGGGGCACCGCGCGGGGACATGTAGATCACCGGGCGGGGCGGGCCTTGCCTGGCTTCGCGCAGGGCCGCGTCCATCACGTCGGCGCGGATCACCATGCCCGCGCCGCCGCCTGCCGGCGTGTCATCGACATTGCGGTGGCGGCCCACGCCGAAGTCGCGCAAGGGAATGGTGCGCAGGTTCCACAACCCCTGCGCCAGCGCCTTGCCGGTCAAGGACAGGCCCAGGATGCCGGGAAAGGCCTCGGGGAACAGGGTGACGATGCTGGCGGTCCAGGCGCCCTGCACCTGCGGTTCGGCCATCAGCTCTCGCGGGCGCAGGCTGGCGGTGATGGACAGGCGGCCGTGGGATTTGGGCTGGTCACTCATCGGTGGCGGGGGGATCGGCAACGATGCGCTTCGCCGTCAGATCAACGGTCGGCACGACGGCGCGGGTGAAGGGCAGCAGCAGCACGTTCTTGCCGCCGACGACCTCCAGGATGTCGCCCGCGCCATGGTCGAAGATCGCCCGGACCCGGCCCAGGATGGCGCCGCCGGTATCGACGACCTCCAGCCCGATCAGGTCGGCGTGGTAGAATTCATCGTCGGGAAGCGAGGGCAGGGCGGATCGCGGCGCCCAAAGGGTCGTGCCCTTCAGCGCCTCGGCCTCCTCGCGGGTGGCGACGCCCGACAGGCGCGCGCCAAGGCCGCCGGTCACGGGACGGGTCAGCTTCACAGTGAAGCTGCGCTTGCCGTCCTCGGTCGTCAGGGGAGTGTAGTTCGCAATATCCGCAGGCTCGGCGCAAAAGCTTTTCAGCCGCACCTCGCCCTGGACCCCGAAGGCTCCGGCAATCGCGCCCACGCAGATGCGGTCTTGTGTCATGCATCCCCCTTTAACGGAAAAGGGCGGGGTGTGCCCCCGCCCTGTCGGATCACTCGGCCTCGGCTGGGGCGGCGGCTTTCGCGGCCTTTTCGGCGGCGCGGGCCGTGGCTTTCTTGCCCGGCTCGGCCTTCTTCATGTTGGCGCGGGTGGCTTTCTCGCGGACGCCGGCGGCTTCCAGGAAGCGGGCCACGCGGTCGGTCGGCTGGGCGCCCTGGTCCAGCCAGTGCTTGGCGCGGTCCAGATCCAGCTTGATGCGGTCTTCGCTGTCCTTGGCCAGCAGCGGGTTGTAGGTGCCCAGCTTTTCCAGGAAGCGGCCGTCGCGCGGCATGCGCGAATCGGACACAACGATGGCGTAGTGCGGGCGCTTCTTGCTGCCGCCACGGGCCAGACGGATTTTCGTTGCCATTGGGGTTCTCCTTTAGAATGGCGTGGTGGGGCGGCGCCCCGTCAGGATTGGAAGGTTTCGTGGTGCCGGATCACTTCGGCGATCACGAAGTTCAGGAATTTGCGCGCGAATTCCGGGTCCAGGTCGGCCTCGCGCGCGAGGCGTTCCAGCCGCTCGATCTGCTGCGCTTCGCGGGCGGGATCGGACGGCGGAAGATCGTGGTCGGCCTTGAGGCGGCCGACGGATTGGGTGTGCTTGAAGCGTTCGGCCAGCGTATAGACCAGGATCGCGTCCAGCCGGTCGATGCTGGCGCGGTGGTCGCGCAGCAGGGCGGCGGCGCGGGCGGCGGGGTCGGCGCGGGCGTCCATCATTTCTTTCCGAACATTCCCGACAAGCCGCCCGGCAGACCGGCCTTGCCCAACTGCCCGCCGAGGCCCTTGGGATCGGTCAGCATCTTCTGCGCCTCGGCCATCTTGGCGGGGTCGAGGTTTTCCAGGTCGGGCAAACCGCCGCCCTTGCCGGTCATGGCGCGCATGGCCTGCTTCAGCATCCCGCCCTTGCCCATCTTGCCCAGCTTCTTCATCGTGTCGGCCATCTGCTTCTGCATCTTCAGAAGCTTGTTCAGTTCCGACACCTCCATCCCCGCGCCCGCCGCGATCCGCTTCTTGCGGCTGGCTTGCAGGATGTCGGGATTGGCGCGCTCCTTCTTGGTCATGGAATTGATCAGCGCGATCTGGCGGCTGATCGCCTTGTCGTCCATGCCCGCGGCCTCGGCCTGCTTGGCCATTTTCTGCATGCCGGGCATCATGCCCATGATGGACTGCATGCCCCCCATCTTCTGCATCTGTTCAAGCTGGCCTTTCAGGTCGTTCATGTTGAACAGCCCCTTCTGGAACCGCTTCATCATGCGCTCGGCCTGCTCGACCTCCAGCACCTGCTGGGCCTTTTCCACCAGGGCCACAATGTCGCCCATGCCCAGGATCCGGCCCGCGACGCGCTGCGCGTCAAAGGTTTCCAGCGCGTCCATCTTTTCGCCAAGACCCACGAAGCGGATCGGCTTGCCGGTGATCGCGCGCATCGACAGCGCGGCACCGCCGCGCCCGTCGCCGTCCATCCGGGTCAGCACCACGCCGGATACGCCGACCTTCTGGTCAAACTCGGTCGCGACGTTCACGGCGTCCTGGCCGGTCAGGCCATCGACCACCAGCAGCGTTTCGCGCGGCTGCGCGATGTCGCGGACCGCCTGGACCTCGTCCATCAGCGCCTGGTCGATGTGCAGCCGGCCTGCGGTGTCCAGCATCACCACGTCATAGCCGCCAAGCGCCGCCTGCTGCTTGGCGCGGCTGGCGATCTGCGGGGCGGTCTGGCCCGGCACGATGGGCAGGGTGTCGACGCCGATCTGACGGCCCAGGATCGCCAGCTGCTCCATCGCCGCCGGGCGATTGGTGTCGAGCGAGGCCATCAGCACGCGCTTCTTCTCGCGCTCCTTCAGGCGCAGGGCCAGCTTTGCGGTGGTGGTGGTTTTCCCCGAGCCTTGCAGACCCACCATCAGGATCGGCGCGGGCGGGTTGTCGATGCGCAGCGCGTCGGGTGCATCCTCGCCCTGCAAGACCTTGATCAGCTCGTCATGGACGATCTTGACGACCTGCTGGCCGGGGGTGATCGACTTGGTGACGGCGGACCCGGTGGCCTTCTGCGTGACCGCCTTGACGAAGTTGCGCGCCACCGGCAGCGAGACATCCGCCTCCAGCAGGGCCACGCGGACCTCGCGCATGGCGGCGGTCACGTCGTCCTCGGTCAGGGCGCCCTGCTTGGTCAGCCGGTCGAAGACGCCGCCCAAACGGTCGGAAAGGTTCTCGAACATCGCCGGGCCTCCTTTGGTCCAAAACAGTGCGGCCCCCGTGGGCGCGACGCGCTGACGGGGGGCGATCCCCGCCGTGAAACGGGGACCGGAAGGCCAATCCTTCCGGGAATCCGGGTGCTGATACGAAAAAACGGCCCGCGAGTCAACGCGGGCCGTGACACTCGTTACGCATGGGGGATCAGGCCGCCAGCTTTTCCAGCGCCTGTTGGGCGCGGGCCAGCCCCGCCTCGCGGTCCATGGCCAGGCGGTCGGCGGCCACGAAGTCCACGTCGGTGATGCCCAGGAAACCCAGCATGAAGCGGATATAGCCCGAGGCATGATCGAATTCCGATCCGATGGGCGTGCCCGCCGCGCTGTAGGCGATGATGGCGCGCTTGCCCTTCAGCAGGCCTTCGGGGCCTTCGGCGGTATAGCGGAAGGATTTTCCGGCCCGCGCGATCTGGTCCAGCCAGTTCTTCAACTGCGCCGTCAGCATGAAGTTGTAGATCGGCATGCCGATCACCAGGACATCCGCCGCCTGGACCTCGGCCAGATAGGCGTCCGAGGCGGCAATGATGGCCTGCTGTTCGGGCGTCGGGTTTGCGGGCGCCATGCGGACGGCGGCGAACCAGTCGGTGTCGATGGCGGGAACGCCCTCGTTCAGGTCGCGATAGGTGACGGTGGCGCCGGGATTGGCGGCGGTCAGCTTTGCCACGATGTCGGCGGTCAGCTTGCGCGAAACGGAAGCCTCGCCCGTGATGGCGCTGTCGATATGCAGGATGTTCATGGTTCGAGTCCGTTCGGATTCCGGTGGGTTGGCGGTGATTTAGGGCTAGGCCCCGGCAAAAGGAATGGCGATAAACGCGCAGTCTCTGTGCGGGGATGCACATGAATTTCGACAGTTGGGACGATCTTCGCGTCGCGCTGGCCGTGGCGCGCAGCGGCACCGTCAGCGCGGCGGCCGAGACGCTGGGCGTCCACCACGCCACCGTGATCCGCCGCATCGACGGGCTGGAAGCGCAGCTTGGCGTCAAGCTGTTCCAGCGCCACCCGCGCGGCTATGCCCTGACCGAAGCGGGGCGGGCCCTGCTGAAGGTCGCGGGCGAGGCCGACGAACGCTTTGCCCAGCTGGCCGCCTGGATCGCGGGCGGCAGCGACCGGATCGAGGGCGAACTGGTTGTCACCTCGCTGCCCGAGCTGGCCGATGTGGTCATGCCCCGGCTGGTCCGGCTGATGCGCCAGCATCCGGGGCTGCGGGTGAACTATGTCACCGACGTGCGCCTGTTCCGCCTGGACGCCGGAGAGGCGCATGTGGCGATCCGCGCGGGCCGCCAGCCGACCGAACCCGATTACGTCGTGCGGCCCATGGGAACGATGCGGCATCCGATCTATGCCGCGCCCGAATACATCGCCGCGCGTGGCGAGGTGACGGACATCGCCGGGCATCCCTTGGCGGTTCTTGGCCCGCAAGCGCGCAATGCGCCCCTGATGCGCTGGCTGGAGGACCGCGCGGATCCCGCCCAGATCGTGCTGACCGCCAGCGACGAGGCCGCGCGCGAGGCGGTGATCCGCGCGGGCCTTGCCATCGGTCCCCTTTCGCCGTCCCGCGCCGAGGGGCTGGTCGAGGTCATGGCCCTGCCCGAATGGGAATCGCGGCTGTGGCTGGTCACGCATGTGGATCTGCACCGCACGCCCAAGGTCGGGGCCGCCGTCGCGGTTCTGCGAGGCAGCTGACCCCTTCACAGTCTGCAAGCCGCAGGCCAATCTGCGCCGCAAGGAGGAACCACCATGACCCATCCCATCAGCCGCTTTCCGGTGCCCGATCTTGCCGGCCTGCCGCAGGACATGCAGGACGCCATCGCCACCGTGGCCGAGAAATCCGGCTTTGTGCCCAACGTCTTTCTGGCGCTGGCCCATCGGCCCGACGAATTCCGCGCCTTTTTCGCCTATCACCAGGCGCTGATGGACAAGGACGCGGGCCTGACCAAGGCCGAGCGCGAGATGATCGTGGTCGCGGTCAGCGGCATCAACAACTGCCAGTATTGCGTGGTGGCCCATGGCGCGATCCTGCGCATCCGGGCCAAAAACCCGCTGATCGCCGATCAGGTCGCCGTCAACTGGCGCAAGGCGGATCTGACCGACCGGCAGAAGGCGATGCTGACCTATGCCGAAAAGGTCACGGTCGCGGCCCATCAGATCGGCCATGCGGATCACCAGGCGCTGCGCGACGCGGGCTTCGACGCGGATGAAATCTGGGACATCGGCGCCATCGCCGCGTTTTTCGGCATGTCGAACCGGATCGCCAATGCCGGGGATTTCCGCGCAAACGACGAGTTCTACATGCTGGGCCGCCAGTGAACCGGACCGAGGCGCTGCGCGGCCATGCGGCGATGGGGCTGTTCTCGGCGCTGGTCGCGGGGTCGTTCTCGCTGGGCGTCAGGGCCGCGAACCTGATCGACCCGGCGGCGATCACGGTGTCGCGCTTCATCATCGCGGCGGGCGTGCTGGCCGGGATCGCGGCCCTGGCTCCGGGCCGCGGCAGGCCGCGCGCGCTGCTCGAGGCGCCCTGGCGATACCTGGCCCTGGGCGGCGCTTTCGCCGGCTATTTCGTGCTGATGTTCGAAGGGCTGAAGACCGCCCCCGCCGTGGCCGCCAGCGCGGTCTTCACGCTGACCCCGGTCATGGCGGCGGGATTCGGCTGGTGGCTTTTGCGCCAGCGGGTGACGGGCCACCTTGCCCTGGCGCTTGCGCTTGGCGGGGCGGGGGCGCTGTGGGTGATCTTTCGCGGCGACCCCGCTGCCCTGATGCGGCTGGAGATCGGGCGGGGCGAGGCGGTTTATTTCGCCGGCTGCGCGCTGCACGCGCTGTACACGCCCTTGGTCCGCAGGCTGAACCGCGGTGAGGGGCCGCTGATCTCGTCGCTGGGGACGCTGGTCGCGGGCGGGATCCTGACGGCCGTCTGGGGATGGGACGCGCTGACCGCGACGGCCTGGGGGCAGCTTCCCGCGATCGTCTGGATCACGATCCTCTATGTCGCGGTCTTCGCCAGCGCCTTCACCACGATGCTGGTGCAGTATGCGGCGCTGCGCCTGCCTTCGGCCAAGGTGATGGCCTATACCTATCTCACGCCGCTTTGGGTGATCGGGCTGGAAGCGGCCCTGGGCGGAGGGCTGCCCGGCCTTGCGGTTCTGCCGGGCATTCTTGCCACGCTTGGGGCGCTGTCCCTGCTGCTGAAATCGGACGAACCGGCGCACGCCTAGCTGGCCCATCCGCTGATCCGCGCCCAAAGGCTGCGGGCTGCGGGCCTGGGCGCGACCCTGTTGCCGGTCAGGATGCGCCCGCCCGCGTCGATGCTGACCCGGCCATCGCGCAGGTGGCGCAGCACCGGGCCCTGGGCCGGCTGGCGCGGGCCGATGGCGATGGTGGCAAAGCCCAGATCCTGCCGGACCTTCGGCGCATCGTCCATCCACAAGGCCAGCGGATCCGCCGACGCCGCAGGCAGGGGCATCACGAGGCCGGTGATGAAGTTCGGGGTCATCTCGTTTCCTCCTGCGTTGAAACGCGGCTTTGCTCCAACAGGCCAGATCCGCCCCGGCGATGCAAGAAAAATACAGCATCTATGTCGTGATTAAATCCGCTTGCGGAACAGGTGGATGTTGCGGAACCGCACCCCTGGCCCGCCGAACGCGGGGCCGGGCGTGGCGGCGCTTTCCTTCGCGCGGCGGCACCGCTAGGGTCCGCGCAGTCGAGAAACCGGCAAGGGGCGGCCTTGTGGCGCATATCATCGTCGTGGGCAACGAAAAGGGCGGCTCGGGCAAGTCCACCACGTCGATGCATGTGGCGACCGCCCTGGCGCGCATGGGCCACCGCGTGGGCGGGCTGGACCTGGACGTGCGGCAGCGCAGCTTTGGCCGATACCTGGAGAACCGCGCCCATTTCGCCGCGCGCGAGGGGCTGGATCTGCCCATGCCCGTGATCGGCGCGCTGGGCGAGGGCGGGGATCCGCTGTCCCCCGCGCTGACCGCGCTCGAGGCGGAGTGCGACTTCATCCTGCTCGATTGCCCCGGGTCGCACACGAAGCTGAGCCAGATGGCCCATACCCTGGCCGACACGCTGATCACGCCGATGAACGACAGCTTTGTCGATTTCGACCTGCTGGCGCGCTTGTCGCCCGAGGGGAAGATCCTCGGACCCTCGATCTATGCCGAGATGGTCTGGTCGGCGCGGCAGATGCGCGCGCAGGCGGGCGCCGGGCCGATCGACTGGCTGGTGCTGCGCAACCGCCTGGGCACGCAGGCGATGCACAACAAGCGCAAGGTCGGCGGCGCGCTGCAATCGTTGTCGAAACGGATCGGCTTTCGCGTCGCGCCGGGCTTTTCCGAACGCGTCATCTTCCGCGAGCTGTTCCCGCGCGGGCTGACGCTGCTGGATCTCAAGGACATCGGCACCGAACAGCTGTCCATGTCCAATATCGCCGCGCGGCAGGAACTGCGCGACCTTGTTGCCGAACTGAATCTGCCGGGCGTGTCGGTCAACTTCTAGGCAGTCCTTCACGCGCGCGTTGTTGCCGCAGGCTTCAGCGCCTATGTTGCGGGCCAAGTCATCATCGCAGGCTGTCCCATGCGAGTCCTTTCCGTTCTTCTTTTCGCATTGGCCCTGCCGCTGACCGCATCGGCCAACGAACCCGCCACCGCATCCGAGGCCCCCGCGCGGGTCGCGCCCTCGGTCACCGTCGAACCCGCCGCCCGGTTCGAGGTCCAGGCCCGCGTCCCCGTTTCCGGCACCATCGTCGCGCGCCGAGAGGTGCAGGTCTTTCCCCAGGTTTCGGGCTACGATATCACCGAGATCCTGGCCGAGGCGGGCGACAGCGTGGCCAAGGGCCAGGTGCTGGCCCGGCTGTCCAAGGAAACGCTGTCGGCGCTGCTGGAACAGGCCCGCGCCGAATACCTGCGCGCCGAGGCGGGCGTGGGCCAGGCGCAAAGCACCATCGACAGCGCCCAGGCATCCCTGACGCAGGCGCGGACGACCTTGCAGCGCGTGCAGCGGCTGCGCGAGGCGGGCACGGTTTCGCAATCCGCGCTGGACGACGCCATCGCCGCCGAGGCGAACGCCCGCGCGCAGGCCGCCTCTGCCGCCGACGGGCTGGCCGTGGCCCGCGCCGCGCTGGCCCAGGCCGAGGCCGCGCGGCGGATCGCGGATCTGAACCTGGCCCGGGCCGACATCGCCGCCCCGGTGGCCGGCACCGTTGTCGCGCGCACCGCCGAACTGGGCGCCCTGGCCGGGGCGGGAACGGAGCCGCTGTTCACCCTGCTGGCCGATGGCGCGGTCGAGATGTCGGCCGAGGTGATCGAAACGGCGCTGGCCGGCCTGAAGGCGGGAGATCCGGCCGAAATCACCGTGGCGGGCGTCGGCCCCGTGGCGGGATCGGTGCGGCTCGTGCCCGCCTCGGTCGATCCGGTGACGCGGCTTGGGGTCATGCGCATCTCGCTGGAGGCCGCAAGCGGCATCAGGATCGGGCAGTTCGCCAGCGGTTGGGTGATCACCGACCGGCGCGAGGCGGTGACGGTCCCCGCCGGCGCCGTTCTGGCCGACGACGCCGGCGAACGCGTGCAGGTGGTCACGGGCCGCACGGTCGAGACCCGTCCGGTCCGCGCCGGACTGCTGTGGAACGGACGGCGAGAAATCGTCGAGGGGCTGGCCCTGGGCGAACGGGTCATCACCCGCTCGGGCGCCTTTTTCCGCACCGGCGACCAGGTGCGTCCGGTTGCGGCCGACGGGGCGGGGCCATGAACTTCTCGACCCTGTCGATCCGCCACCCGGTTCCGCCCATCGCCGTCTTTCTGGTTCTGCTGATCGTCGGGCTTTACAGCTTTACCCGCCTGCCGGTCACGGCCATGCCCAACATCGACCTGCCCATCGTGCAGGTCACCATCGACCAGCCCGGCGCGGCGCCCGCCGAACTGACCACGCAGGTCATCCAGCCGGTCGAGGACAGCATTGCCTCGGTCACGGGGGTGCGCCACATCACCTCCACAGCCACCGACAGCACGGCGGTGATCGTGGTCGAGTTCGAGCTGGAAACCGACAGCGACCGCGCGGTGAACGACGTGAAGGACGCGGTGTCCAACGTCCGCCAGCAGCTGCCCGAAAGCATCAGCGAGCCGCTGGTGCAGCGGCTGGACGTAACCGGAATGCCGATCCTGACCTATGCCGTCAGCGACCCGACCCAATCCATCGAATCGCTGTCGAAGTTCGTGGACGACGTGATCGGGCGCGAATTGTCCACCGTCGCGGGCGTCGGCAAGACCGCCCGCATCGGCGGGGCGGCGCGCGAGATCAAGGTGGAACTGGACCCCGACCGGCTGCTGGCGCATGGGCTGACAGCGGCGGACGTGTCGAACCAGCTGCGCGCCCGCAACATCGACCTGGGCGGCGGGCGCGGCGATCTGGCGGGGCGCGAATACTCCATCCGCACCTTGGGGGCCGCCGACAGCGTGGAACAGCTTGCCGGGGCGCCGATCACGATCGCCAATGGCCGCACGATCCGCTTGGACCAGCTTGGCCGCGTCATCGACGGTCCGGCCGAGGAGCGCAGCTTCGCCCTGCTGGACGGCCAGCCGGTCGTGGCTTTCGGCATCTACCGGACCACGGGCGCGTCCGACCTGGCGGCGGGGGACGGCGCCAAGGAGCGCCTGGCCCGGATCGGCGAGCGTTACCCGAACGCCCGCATCACCCTGATCGACGACGCCACCACCTATACCGAGGCCAGCTATCACAGCGCGATGGAAACGCTGTACGAAGGCGCGGCGCTGGCGGTGGTCGTGGTGTTCCTGTTCCTGCGCAACTGGCGCGCCACCCTGGTCGCCGCCGTGGCGCTGCCCTTATCGATCATCCCGACCTTTTTCGTGATGCACTGGCTGGGCTTCACCCTGAACGGCATCAGCCTGCTGGGCATCACCCTTGTCACCGGCATCCTGGTCGATGACGCCATTGTCGAGATCGAAAACATCGTCCGCCACATCGGCATGGGCGTCCCGCCGTATGAGGCCAGCGAGGAAGCCGCGAACGAGATCGGGCTGACGGTGATCGCCATCAGCTTCTCCATTGTCGCGGTGTTCGCGCCGGTCAGCTTCATGGGCGGCATACCGGGGCAGTATTTCAAGCAGTTCGGGCTGACGGTTGCGGTGTCGGTCCTGTTCTCGCTGCTGGTGGCGCGGATCATCACGCCGATGATGGCCGCCTATCTGATGCGCGGCACGGCGCATGGCGCCGAGGAGCGCGACGGCTTTGTCATGCGCAACCTGATGCGCATCGTCGGCTGGACCATGCGCCACCGGGGCCTGACGCTGCTGACGGGCCTGGGGATCTTCGCGGGATCGATCTATTCGGCGACCCTGCTGCCGACCGAGTTCATCCCGGCATCCGACATCGGCCGCAGCCAGATCGAGGTCGAGCTGCCCCCCGGCGCCACCATCGACGACACCGAAGGCGCCGCCCGCAGCTTGTCCGCCCGGATCGACGCCGTGCCCGAGGTGCAGTCGGTCTTCGTCTACAGCGACGGGTCGGACGTGACCAAGGCGCGGGCGATGATCAACTATGGCAAGAAGGAAACCCGCGAACGGTCGCAATTCGTGCTGGAGGAGGAGTTGAAGCGCCGCCTGTCCGGCACGCCCGACATGCGCATCAACTTCCAGAACGAGAACGGCCAGAACGACCTGACCATCAACGTCCTGGGCCAGACCGAGGACGGCGCGGCCCTTGCCGCCGAACGCCTGGCCGCCGCCATGTCGGGGCTGTCCTCGCTGGAAAGCGTCACCACCACGGCCCGGCTGCAACGGCCCGAGATCCAGATCACGCCCCGCGCCGACGTGGCGGCGCAGCTTGGCGTGTCCGCCAGCGACATGGCGACGACGCTGCGGGTGGCGACGCTGGGCGATGTCGAGTCGAACCTCGCCAAGTTCAACGCGGGCGACGAACAGATACCCATCGTCGTGCGGCTGGACGCCGAGGCCCGCGCCGACCTGATCACGGTTCAGAACCTTCGGGTCAACTCGACCCAAGGGCAGGTGCCGCTGGGTGCGGTGGCCGATGTCAGCCTGTCGGCCGGGGCGACCGAGATCGGGCGATACGACCGCCAGTTCCAGACCACGGTGAACGCGAACCTGGCCGACGGGGAACTGCTGGGGCCGGTCAGCGCGCAGGTCGAGGCCTTGCAGCGCCAGGTCGAACTGCCGCCCGGCACGCGCATCCAGCCCTCGGGCGATGCCGAGATCATGGGCGAAGTCTTCGGCGCCTTCGGCACCGCCATGGGCGCGGGGGTGATGCTGGTCTATGTCGTCCTTGTGCTGCTGTTCCACAACTTCATCACGCCGGTGTCGATCCTTCTGTCGCTGCCGCTGGCCATCGGCGGCGCGATCCTGGCGCTGTTCGTCACCGGCCATTCCATCAGCATGGCGGTGGTGATCGGCTTTCTGATGCTGATGGGGATCGTCACCAAGAACTCGATCATGCTGGTCGAATTCGCGCTGTCGGCCATCGAGCGCGGCGTGGCCAAGCGCGACGCGATCCTGGACGCGGTCCACAAGCGCGCCCGTCCCATCGTGATGACCACCATCGCCATGAGCGCGGGGATGATCCCGTCGGCCCTGGCGACCGGCGAAGGGGGCGAGTTCCGCGCGCCCATGGCCATCGCGGTGATCGGGGGGTTGCTTTTGTCCACCGTGCTGTCGCTGCTGTTCGTGCCGGCGCTGTTCTCGCTGATCCATGGCGGGCAGGGGCGGCTGACCGGCTGGGTGGCGCGGCGGATCGGGCTGAACCGGCCCCGGCAGGCGGCGGAATAGCGGGGGAACTTCGCCGAGGCCGCCGCATTGGGTGGGCTGACGCGAAAGGAGGCCGTTCATGGCAAAGGTTCTGATCATGGCATCGGACGGGTTCGAGCAGTCCGAACTGTTCGTGCCCCTGGAAAAGCTGAAGGACGCCGGCCACGATGTGACGGTGGCGGCGCCAAAGGCGGGCGCCATCAAGGCATGGGACAAGAACGACTGGGGCAAGTCGGTCACGGCGGACAAGGCCATCGCCGATGTCGATGCCGCCGGTTACGACGCGCTTGTTCTGCCGGGCGGGGTGATCAATCCCGACAACCTGCGCAAGAACGAAAAGGCGGTCGCGCTGATACGCGGTTTTGCCGATGCCGGAAAGCCCGTCGCCGCGATCTGCCACGCGCCCTGGCTGCTGGCCGAGGCGGGACTGGCGCAGGGTCGCCGCCTGACCAGTTACGATTCGATCCGCACCGACATGAGGAACGCGGGCGCCGAGGTGGTGGACGAAAAGGTCGTGGTGGACCGGGGCGTCATCACCAGCCGCAACCCGGACGACCTGGACGCCTTTGTCGGCGCCATCGAGGACGCCTTGCGCTGATTTGCGTCCCGCGGCGGCCGGGGGCGCTTCGCCCCCCGGACCCCCAGAGGGTATTTGGACAAAGAAGAAGGGGCGCCGTGGAGCGCCCCTTTCGTTTGGCTGGAATGCTTCAGGCCAGCATGCCCATAGGGTTTTCCAGATGGTTGACGATGGCTTCCAGCAGTTGCGCGCCCAGGGCGCCGTCGATGACGCGGTGATCGACCGACAGGGTCATGGACATAACATTGCGGACCACCACCTCGCCGTTTTCCACCACGGGGGTCTGGATGCCCGCGCCGACGGCCAGGATCGCGCCGTGGGGCGGATTGATCACCGCGTCGAAATTCTCGATCCCGAACATGCCGAGGTTCGAGATCGCGAAGCTGCCGCCCTGGTATTCGTGAGGAGCCAGCTTCTTGGTCTTGGCGCGGTTGGCCAGATCCTTCATTTCGGCCGACAGGGCCGAAAGGGTCTTCTGATGCGCGTCCTTCAGGACCGGGGTGAACAGACCGCCTTCGATGGCGACGGCCACAGCCACGTCCGAGGGCTTCAGCTTCAGGATGCGGTCGCCCGCCCAGACGGCGTTGGCGTCGGGCACCTCTTGCAGGGCCAGGGCGCAGGCCTTGATGACGAAGTCGTTGACCGACAGCTTGACCTTGCGGGCTTCCAGCTGCTTGTTCAGGTCGCCCCGGAAGGTCATCAGCGCGTCCAGCTTGGCCGAGCGGCGCAGGTAGAAATGCGGGATCGTCTGCTTGGCCTCGCCCAGCCGGGCGGCGATGGTGCGGCGCATCCCGTCAAGCTGCACCTCGGTCGTCTCGCGGTCCGCATACATCTTCAGGATCGCGTCGGCTGAGGGCGCTTTCGGAGCCTGGGCCGCAAGGGCCGGGGCGGCGGGTTCGGCGGCGGGCGCGGCTGCGGCGGGCGCGGTTGCGGGCTTGGCGGCACCGGGCTGCGCGCCTTCGAGATCGGCCTTGACGATCCGGCCGCGCGGGCCGGTGCCGGTGATGCCCGACAGGTCGATGCCCTTTTCGGCGGCGATCCGGCGGGCCAGGGGGGACGCGAAGACGCGATTGCCTTCGGACTTGGCTGGCGCGGCCTTGGCCGTCCCGGTATCGCCCGCGACCGGCGGGTTCATGGGGCTGCCGTAGCTTTTCTCGGCCGCGGCCTTTTCCTCGGCGGCGGCGGGGGAAGCGGCCTCGGCGGGGGCCGGGCTGGCCACGGCCGAGGCATCCTCGCCTTCCTCCAGCAGCACGGCGATGGGGGTGTTGACCTTGACCCCCGCACTGCCCTCGGTCACCAGCAGCTTGCCGATGGTGCCTTCATCGACGGCCTCGAATTCCATTGTGGCCTTGTCGGTCTCGATCTCGGCGATGATGTCGCCGGACTTGACCGCGTCGCCTTCCTTGACCAGCCATTTGGCCAGCGTCCCTTCCTCCATGGTGGGGGACAGCGCGGGCATCAGGATTTCTGTCGGCATGACGCGTTCCCCTCAGCGATAGGTGACTTTTTTCACGGCTTCCACCACCTCGGGGGCGGTGATCAGCGCGTGCTTTTCAAGATTGGCGGCATAGGGCATGGGCACGTCCTTGCCGGTGCAGTTGATCACCGGGGCGTCCAGGTAATCGAAGGCGTTTTCCATGATGTAGGCCGACAGGTGGTTGCCGATGGAGCCCACCGGGAAGCCTTCCTCGACCGTCACGCAACGGTTGGTCTTCTTCACCGATTCGATGATCGTCGCGTAGTCGATCGGGCGCAGGGTGCGCAGGTCGATCACCTCGGCCTCGATCCCGTCGGCCGCCAGCTTGTCGGCGGCTTCCAGCGCATGGGCCATGCCGATGCCGAAGCTGATGATGGTCACGTCGCCGCCGGTGCGCGCGATGCGGGCCTTGCCGAAGGGGATGGTGAAGTTCTCGAGGTCCGGCACCTCGAAGGACCGGCCGTAGAGGATCTCGTTTTCCAGGAAGATCACCGGGTTCGGATCGCGGATCGCCTGCTTCATCAGGCCTTTCGCGTCGGCTGCCGAATAGGGCATCACGACTTTGAGGCCGGGGACCGAGGCATACCAGGCGGCGTAATCCTGGCTGTGCTGGGCCGCCACGCGGGCGGCGGCGCCGTTCGGGCCGCGGAACACGATGGGGCAGCCCATCTGCCCGCCCGACATATACAGCGTCTTGGCGGCCGAGTTGATGATGTGGTCCATCGCCTGCATGGCGAAGTTGAAGGTCATGAACTCGACGATGGGGCGCAGCCCCGCCAGCGCGGCGCCGGTGCCGATGCCGGCAAAGCCGATCTCGCTGATGGGGGTGTCCACCACGCGGCGCGGGCCGAAGCGGTCCAGCAGACCCTGGCTGATCTTGTAGGCGCCCTGGTATTCGCCGACCTCCTCGCCCATGAGGAAGACGGTCTCGTCGCGCTCCATCTCCTCGGCCATGGCTTCGCGCAGGGCTTCCCGCACCGTCATGGTCTTCATCTTCGTGCCTTCGGGCCAGTCGGGAGAGCGGTCGGGCTCGGGCGTCTTGACCTGCTCGACGGCGGATGCCGCGGGGGCTTCGGCTTTCGCTTCCGCCGGGGCGGCCTGCGGCGCCGGGGCCTTCACGTCATCGGCGGATTCGCCTTCCTCGACCAGGACGGCGATGGGGGTGTTGACCTTCACGCCCTGCGAGCCTTCCGAGACGAGGATCTTGCCCAGGATGCCTTCATCGACGGCCTCGAATTCCATTGTGGCCTTGTCGGTCTCGATCTCGGCGATGATGTCGCCGGATTTCACCGCATCGCCTTCCTTCTTCAGCCATTTCGCGAGGGTGCCTTCCTCCATGGTCGGCGACAGGGCGGGCATCAGGATTTCGGTTGCCATGTATTCGGCCCTCCCTCAGGCGACTTCTTCGGCGCTGCCCTGGGGCAGGTCTTCGGCGTAAATGTCGGTCCACAGTTCTTCCAGCGCGGGTTCCGGGCTTTCCTTGGCGAACTCGGCCGAATCGTTGACGATGTCCTTGATCTCCTTGTCGATGGCCTTCAGGTCATCCTCGCTCGCATGGCTGCCTTGCAGCAGCAGTTCGCGGACATGCTCGATGGCGTCGCGTTCGTCGCGCATCTTCTGCACTTCCTCGCGGGTGCGGTATTTCGCCGGGTCGGACATGGAATGGCCGCGATAACGGTAGGTCATCACCTCGAGGATATACGGACCCTTGCCCGCGCGGCAGTGGGCCACGGCCTTCTCGCCAGCCGCCTTGACCGCCAGCACGTCCATGCCGTCCACCTGCTCGCCGGGGATGCCGAAAGCCTCGCCCCGGCCATAAAGCGTGGTCGAACGCGTGGACCGCTTCATCGAGGTGCCCATGGCATACTGGTTGTTCTCGATCACGAAGATCACCGGCAGATCCCACAGGACGGCCATGTTGTAGGTCTCGTAGACCTGGCCCTGGTTGGCCGCGCCGTCGCCGAAATAAGTGAAGGTCACGTTGTCGTTGCCCAGGTACTTGTCGGCGAAGGCCAGGCCCGCGCCCAGCGGCACCTGCGCCCCGACGATGCCGTGGCCGCCGTAGAAATGCTTTTCGCGGCTGAACATGTGCATCGAGCCGCCCTTGCCCTTGGAGTATCCCCCCTCGCGGCCCGTCAGCTCGGCCATGACCCCGCGCGCGGACATGCCGCAGGCCAGCATGTGCCCGTGGTCGCGATAAGAGGTGATGCGCTTGTCGCCTTCCTTTGCGGCCGCCTCCAGGCCGACCACAACCGCTTCCTGGCCGATATACAGGTGGCAGAAGCCGCCGATCAGGCCCATGCCGTAAAGCTGGCCGGCCTTTTCCTCGAACCGGCGGATCAGCAGCATGTCGCGGTAATATTGCAGAAGTTCGTCGCGGGACGTGTTGGACTGCGGTTCTGCGGCCTGTGTTTCGGCTGCGGGGGCAGGCTTCCTGGCCATGCGGTGGCTCCTCCTGGATGCGCGGTCAGAATAGTTCAGCGTTAAACTATCCGTAGCCGATCACGAAAGGGGGCGCAATCCGCGAACGTGGCGCCCGGGTGACGGGGCGGTGAGGGGGTGGTGACGGGGCGTCAGCGCAGGATCACCTCGTCCGCGCGGATCACGCCCAGCACCTCGCGGGCGCGTTCGTCCAGCAGGTCCAGATCCAGATATTCGTCCGACATCCGCCGGGTCAGGTTCTGCATCTGTTGCACCTCGGCCTTCAGCTTGTCGCGCTGAACGGCCAGCTCGGCCGTTTCGGCCTCGATCTGGATGCGGCGCAGGATGCCCGAGGGGCCCTGCACGGCGGCAAAGGCGAAGTAAACGCCCAGGGCCACGGCCAGGGCCAGAAGAATGGTGGCGCTGAGGGAAAGACGCTGCGACATGAAACGGGCCGTTCTGGGTTGACGAGGCGGATCATGCCACAGCGGCAAGGGCAGGGGAATCCCCCTGGATCAGGCGGCCCGGCGGAAGATCGCCTCGATCCGCGCGGCTTGCCCGTCCAGGCCGAAGGGGGCGTTCAGCACCCACATGCCCGAGCCTGCCATGGAATGGCCGGGCCGCGCCGGGGCAAAGGCCACCTCGGACCGCAGGGCGTGGGGATGGGCGGCCGCCAGCGCGTCCAGCATCGGCGCGTGGCGGTTGTCGGTCAGGATCGGATACCACAGCGCGATGACGCCGACGTTCCATTTGCGCGCGATCAGTCCGATCTGGCGCGGGATCGCGGTGTAATCCGCCTTCACCTCGTAGCTGGGGTCGATCAGGATCAACCCCCGGCGCGGCGTGGGCGGGCAGACCGCCTGCGCCATCTGGAAGCCGTCCTGCCGGTGCAGCGTGGCGAAGCCCGCGACATGGGACAGCGCCTCGTGTTCGGCGGGGTGCAATTCGGCCAGATGCGCGGAATCGCCCCGGCGCAGGAAATGCGCGGCGATCAGCGGCGATCCGGGATAGGCCTGCGGGCCGTAACCGCGGCGGACCTGCGCCAGGGCGGCCAGCAGCGGGTGATCGGCGGGCAGCCAGCCCTCGGCCTCGGCCCGTCGGATGCCGGCCCGCGCCTCGCCCGTCTTGACGGCCTCGGCGCCGTCCAGGAAATACAGCCCGCGCCCGGCGTGGGTTTCCAGATAGGACAGCGGCTTGTCCTTGCGCGTCAGATAGTCCAGCGCGCAGGCCAGCAGCGCGTGCTTGTGCAGATCGGCCAGGTTTCCCGCGTGATAGGCGTGCTGATAGCTGAGCATGGCCCGCCTTAGCCCGCGCCGTCCGCCGGCGAAAGGCTCAAGTCGCCTTGCGCAGTTCGGAGTGGCTTTTCAGCACGCGGTCGCCGTCGTCCTGTTCGATCAGATAAGCGGGATTGTCCTTGTCGGCGTCGCGCTTGACCTTGGTGCCCTTGATGGTGCGCTCGACCGGCTCGGTAAAGGATTCGGTGATCTTGCCGGTCGCGGTGCCCGTGCCCCAGTCCCATTCGACCTTTGTGCCCTTGCCGTGCTTGGTCATCGCCGGTTCTCCTGCTTCGTCGCGACAACGCGGGCGGCGGGCGGCGGTTCCGGGACTGGAAATGGAAAGCGGCGGCGCCCAGGGAGGAGGAGGGGACGCCGCCGCGCAACGCTGGCCCAGGGAGGAGGGAGGGGCCGCGTATAGGGTGCGGCAAGGCCGGGGAGGAGGAAAGGCCGTTGCCGCCAACGATCGGTCCCCAGGGAGGAGGAGAGGACCGTCGCATCGGGTGCCGCAAACAGGGCGGCTATATGGGGGCGGCGGCGCCAGGGAGGAGGAGGGGCGCCGCCGCGCAACGCTGGCCCAGGGAGGAGGGAGGGGCCGCGTATGGGGTGCGGCAAGGCCGGGGAGGAGGAAAGGCCGTTGCCGCCAACGACCGGTCCCCAGGGAGGAGGAGAGGACCGTCGCATCGGGTGCCGCAAACAGGGCGGCTATGAAGGGTGCGGTTCAGCCGGGGAGGAGAGGCTTCGCCGCAAACGTCCCTGCCCTATGGGGAGGAGGAAGGGCGGGCCGTGTTCCGGTGCCGCGGGATGGGGCGGCTATGATCCTTGCGCGGCGACCCCCGAGGGAGGAGGAGGGGGCCGCCGCCTGTCGCCGAAACCCGAGGGGAGGAGAAAGGGTTCCGGCG